>NZ_CP024190.1:4302206-4609507 GCF_003391395.1 Mycobacterium marinum | reverse complement strand
GCGCCGGCGACCGAGGCGGCGGAGCCACCCACAACGGCGCCTCAGCCCCCACGAGGAAAATACGACCCGCTGCCCTGGCCGCAGGACTTCGACTTGCCGCCGATGCCGACGCCCGTGGAGCCGCAGGGACCTCCGTTGTGGGAAGAAGTGCTCAAGAATCCCACCGTGAAGAGCGCGATCAACACCGCCGCACGAGAGTTCACCCGCAGCATCTTCGGTACCGGGCGGCGGCGGCGCAAGTAACGCCTAGCCGTCCCCGAGCTTCTTGTAGAAGCCGCCCACGATGGGTGCCACGATGGCCCGGGGAGCGTACTGACTGGCCACCGACATGGCTTTCGAGGTCAGGCCGGGAACGACGCGCATCTTGTTGCGGGCCAAGGCGTCCAATGAAACCTGGGCGGTGTGTTCGGTGGAGATCCACAAGAAATCGGGTACCAGCCGTTCGACCAGCGAGGCTTCACTGGCGTCGGGCAGGTCGGTGCGTACCGGCCCCGGGGCCAGCAAGGTGACGTGCACTCCGGAGCCGCGCAGCTCACCGCGCAGCGATTCGCTGAAGGTGTTTGCGAAGGCTTTGGTGGCGGCATAGGTCGCGTTGTAGGGGATCGGCGAGTTGCCGGCCGCCGAACCGGAAATCAAGATCCCGCCGGCCCTGCGCTCGATCATGCCCGGCAGCACCGCCAAGGTGAGGTCGTGCACGGCGACGGCATTGAGCTGCACCTGCGCCTTTTCGCCCGCCGGGTCCAGCGATGCGACCGGACCGAACGTCGCGGTGCCGGCGTTGGCGCACAGGATCGAGATGGGTCGCGCGGCGAGTTCGTCGGTCAGCTTGGTGCGTTCCTGTGGGTCGGCGAGATCTGCCGGCCGGACTTCGACGGTGACGCGGTACTTGTCGGTCAGCCGGGCGGCGAGCTCGTTCAGCAGCGATTCGCGGCGCGCGGTGACGATCAGGTTGTGCCCCCGCGCGGCCAACTCGGTGGCCAGCGCTTCGCCGATGTTTTGCGAAGCTCCGGTAACAACGGCACGTGCGTCGGGACTGGGCGCAGGTATCGGCATGAGCCAATCGTAGACAGTGGCCTTTTCACAACGACCACAAGCGCAGCGGAGCCGACGCAGCAGGTCGCGGCCAATCGCGAGATAGAGTGCCGGGCATGACCAACCCGGCCACCGGAACGTTTGTGCGATCCCGGGTGGTGGCATGGGCGCTGTGGGACTGCGGGTCGACCGGTTTGAACGCGATCGTGACGACCTTTGTGTTTTCCGTCTACCTGACCAGCATGGTGGGAGAGGGGATGCCCGGAGGCAGTGACCCGGCCAGTTGGCTGGGTCGAGCCGCGGCCGCCGCTGGCCTGACCATCGCGTTGCTGGCTCCGCTGGTCGGCGTATGGGTGGAATCCCCGCACCGCCGCCGGGTGGCCCTGGGCGTACTGACCAGCGTCACGGTGGCGCTGACCTGCGCGATGTTTTTGATCCATGACAGTCCCGGATACCTGTGGGCCGGGTTGGCATTGCTGGCCGCGACCGCGGCATGCAGTGACCTGGCGAGCGTTCCGTACAACTCGATGCTGCGTCAGCTCTCCACGCCGACGACCGCCAGCCGGATCTCGGGTTTCGGCTGGGCATCGGGATACGTCGGCAGCGTTGTGTTGCTGATATTGATCTATCTGGGCTTCGTGGCGGGCAGCGGCGCCCACCGCGGCTTGCTGCAGTTGCCGGCGCATGACGGCTTCAACATCCGGGTCGCGATGCTGCTCGCGGCGGCTTGGTTAGCCGTGCTGGCCTCGCCGCTGTTGCTGGTAGCCCACCGACTCCCCGATGTCGGCACGGTGCCGCAGCCGGCGACGAGAATGCTCGGTGCCTACCGAAAGCTGTGGGCCGACATCAGTTCGGAATGGCGTCGCGACCGCAATCTGGTCTACTTTCTGATCGCCAGCGCGATCTTCCGGGACGGCCTGGCGGCGATGTTCGCCTTCGGGGCGGTACTGGGCGTCAACGTCTACGGGCTGACTCAAGCCGATGTACTGCTGTTTGGTGTGGCCGCAAGCGTGGTGGCCGCGGTCGGGGCGGTGGTCGGTGGGTTTGTTGACCATCGGGTCGGATCCAAGCCGGTCATCGTCGCATCCCTGGCCTCGATCTTGATCAGTGCGATCGTTCTGATGGTGCTGTCGGGAGCGACGGCTTTTTGGGTGTGCGGGCTGCTGCTGTGTCTGTTCATCGGACCGTCGCAGTCGTCGGCGCGCGCTCTGTTGTTGCGCATGGCACCGCACGGCAAGGAGGGGGTGGCCTTCGGCTTGTACACGATGACAGGCCGCGCCGTGGCGTTCCTCGGGCCGTGGCTGTTTTCAATCTTTGTCGACATCTTCAGCGCGGTCCGAGCCGGACTGGGCGGCATCTGTCTGGTGCTGGCGGTGGGACTGGTGGGAATGCTGGTGGTGCGTGTTCCGCGGCACGGCGGTGTCGTCGTGACCGAGACGACCTAGCCCGAGGCGTCGCAGATGGTCAAGCCGACCCCGGTGCGCTGGCGGACCTGAACACCGCTCACCGTCACCGAGCAGGTCACGTTGTGGCCGATGTTGACGATGGTGACGCTCGCCGGATGGTTCGCCGACCGCGACAGGCTCACCTCTTTGCTCCAGGGCAGCGCGACATTGAATTCGGTCTGTATGACGTCCCCGGTGTCCATGTAGGTGACGCTGATCGCGCGGCCTTCGCCGGTGACGGTGTACACGACGGTCTGCATCGCACCGGCGGTAGGCGTCGTGGTCGGTGTCGCCGAACCGCTGGTCGTTGTGGGCGCCGGGCTGCTGCTGGGCGTGGGTGAGGTTCGCGTCGTGGGGGGCGCGATTGTCGAGCTTGGCCCAGCGATCGGTGGCAGCGGCTCGAGGGCGGTCTGGTTCTTGACTGAGATGTTCGCGATCACCAGCGCGATGACCAAACCGATGACCAGGACCACCGCCGCGCCGGCCGCGATCCACAGCCAGCGCGGTGTCTTCGGGCCTTCCGGCGGTGGCGGTCCGTCGCGCAGCACCTCGCCCGGCTGACCCGGGTTCTGTTGCCAATACTGTGGCGGCAATTGCTGAGTGGGGTTGGCCTCGTCGTAAGGACCCGGAGCCCACTGCGGAACGTGACCGCCGTATGTCGGCGCATAGGGCGCTTGGTCGGCGTAGGCCGGATCGGCGGGCGGCGTGTTTACCGGACCCTGCGGCCAGCCTGGCCCGGGCCCCGGTTGCGGGGGACCATACCGCAGGGGTCGACGCGGATCGTTCATCCCCACCTCATGGATTGAAGGGTACCCAAGATCTACGTGGCCGTGATGCCAGACCGGTTTTGTACCCGGTTGCCCCGGGCCGCCCCGCTCGCCATGTCCGCGAGCGAGCGCTGCGGCATTGCCTCCCTAGCTCACCACGACTCCGCCAAGAGCTTAGGTGCCGATGCCGAGCGCGCGCTCAGCGCGGCCCGTGATGTGAAGGCGATTGTGGCTGCGCGGCGCGGCCGGCGTTAGGCTCCCACGTCGACCGTTAGCGCGGCGACGGTCATCGCCCGCATCACGGCGCGGGAATGGGGTGCACACGCCGACTTGGTATCGGCTGACTTCATGCTGTGTGGCGTGGAATTGAGCAAGCCGAACGCGGCGTGCGCCATCAGCCGGGCGTCGGATTCGGCCAGGCCGGGATCCAGTTGGCGCAGCACGCCCACCCAGATCTCCACGTACTGCCGCTGGGCTTTGCGCACCTGGCGTTCGGCCGCCGCGGGCAGGTGCCCGAGGTCGCGGTCCTGGATCCGGATGAGGTCCGGTTCGCCCAAGGCGAAGTCGAGATGGAAATCGATCAAACCGTCCAGAGCGGCGGCAGCGTCATTGCTGTTGGTGGTCACCTGACGGGCACCGGCGAGCAGCCGGGAGCTGATTCCGACTAGCAACTCGACCAGTAGTGACTCTTTGTTGGGGAAGTGCCGGTAGATCGCAGGACCGCTGATACCGGCCGCGGCGCCGATGTCTTCGAGTCGTACGGCCAGAAAGCCGCGCTCGGCGAACAGTCGCTCGGCCGCCGATAACAGCTGCAAACGCCGATCGGACTTTTGCTGGCTGCGACGATTCGGGGTCGCGGTCTGCTCGTCCGGGGCGGACGCTGCCATGACGGCCTCCGTCCAACTCGTCCTGGACACTTCGGTTAATCGTCACTAACGTAACACGAGTTAGTCGATATTAACTCCGCGTGATGCAAATAGACGGAGGGGCCGTGGCAACCACCGCTGCCGCAGACCAAAATCAGCTCTCCTATGACCGTGGTCCCATCGTGCCCGCCCTACTCGAGATGACCATCGGCGCAAATCTCGCCGCTACCGCGTCCCAGTGTGAAAGCCGCGACGCCCTCGTCGATGTCCGTTCGGGCCGTCGGTGGAGCTACGCCCAGCTTCTAACCGACGTGCGCCAATTGGCGACGGGCTTGGTGAGGGCGGGGATCGGCCGTGGCGATCGGGTCGGGATCTGGGCGCCAAACCGCTGGGAGTGGGTGCTGGTCCAATACGCGACCGCGGAAATCGGAGCCATCCTGGTCACGATCAATCCTGCCTACCAGGCGCGCGAGTTGGAGTATGCATTGCGCCAATCCGGCGTCGCGATGGTGATCGCCGCTTCGGGTTTCAAGGGGTCGGACTACGCGGCGATCTTCGCGGAGGTAGCGCCGGGGTGTCCCGAACTGCACGATGTCGTGTTCTTAGACGGCGATGGCTGGGCGAAGTTGGCCGGATCCGGTGCCGATTTGGTTGCGCTGCAGGAGATTGCCACCACACTCAGCGCCGACGATCCCATCAACATCCAGTACACCTCTGGCACAACGGGCTTTCCCAAAGGTGTCACGCTGAGCCATCGAAATATCCTCAACAACGGCTATTTGGTGGGTGAACTGCTCGAATACACCGCCGAGGATCGCATCTGTATCCCGGTGCCGTTCTATCACTGCTTTGGCATGGTGATGGGCAATCTGGCGGCTACCAGCCACGGCGCCTGCATGGTGATTCCGGCACCTGGGTTCGACCCGGCTGCGACTTTGCGGGCCGTGCAGGCCGAACGGTGCACCAGCCTGTACGGCGTCCCGACGATGTTCATCGCCGAGCTCGGACTGGCGGACTTCGCGACTTATGACCTGAGCAGCCTGCGTACCGGCATCATGGCGGGCTCGACCTGCCCGGTCGAGGTGATGCGCAAAGTGATCGACCAGATGCACATGGCCGGGATCTCCATCTGTTACGGCATGACCGAGACATCGCCGGTGGCGACCCAGACTCGCAGCAACGATTCCCTTGAGCGACGCGTCGCGACGGTGGGGCGGGTGGGCCCGCACCTGGAGATCAAGGTGGTCGACCCGGCGACCGGTCGGATCGTGCCCCGCGGCACCGCCGGTGAGTTCTGTACTCGGGGCTACTCGGTGATGTCTGGGTACTGGAAGGCTCCGGAGCGGACCGCGGAGGTGATCGACCCCGAGGGCTGGATGCACACCGGCGATCTGGCGCTGATGGACGAATGCGGATACGTGCAGATCACGGGCCGGATCAAGGACATCGTGGTGCGAGGCGGGGAGAACATTTCGCCGCGTGAGATCGAGGAATTCCTCCACTCCCATCCCGATATCGTCGACGCCCACGTTGTCGGGGTGCCCGACGAGCGGATGGGCGAGGAGCTGATGGCAGTGGTCAAGCTGCGTGCCGGGGCGCCAGAGTTGACCACCGACCGGTTGCGCGAATACTGCGCCGGCCAAATCGCCAAATTCAAGATCCCGCGATATTTGCGGCTCGTCGACGAGTTCCCGATGACTGTGACCGGCAAGGTTCGCAAAGTTGAAATGCGCCAACAGGCGATCGAGTACCTCCGTGGGCAGCACTGAGCGTGCGGGTACGCGCTCTCTTTACGTGCTGGGCGGGGCAGTGGTATTGTCAAGCTTCGGTTAATCAAGATTAACTGAAAAAATCTCAGCCCGAGCCGATAGCGAGGAGACTCTGCGGCAATGGACAAGGTAGTGGCCACCGTCGCGGAGGCGGTGGCAGACATAACCGATGGGGCGTCGCTGGCGGTCGGGGGATTCGGCCTGTGCGGCATTCCGGAAGCGTTGATCGCGGCGCTGGTGGATAGTGGTGTCACTGACCTCGAGACGGTGTCGAACAATTGCGGTGTCGACGGCGTCGGGCTGGGTGTGTTATTGCAGCACAAGAGAATTCGCCGAACAGTTTCCTCCTATGTGGGGGAGAACAAGGAGTTCGCGCGTCAGTTCCTTTCCGGCGAACTCGAGGTGGAACTGACCCCGCAGGGCACGTTGGCGGAGCGGTTGCGCGCCGGTGGTATGGGCATCCCAGGTTTCTACACACCGGCCGGTGTTGGTACCCAGATAGCCGACGGCGGCCTGCCCTGGCGCTACGACGCCTCGGGCGCGGTCGCGGTGGTGTCTCCTCCCAAGGAGACTCGCGAATTCGATGGCGTTACTTACGTTCTCGAGCGCGGGATCCGCACCGATTTCGCGCTGGTTCATGCGTGGAAGGGGGACCGGCACGGCAATCTTCTGTATCGCTACTCTGCGGCGAACTTCAACCCCGAGTGCGCTCCGGCGGGCCGGATCACGATTGCTGAGGTCGAGCATCTTGTCGAGCCCGGCGAGATCGACCCGGCCACAGTCCACACCCCGGGCGTGTTCGTGCAGCGGGTGGTGCATGTGCCCAATCCCATCAAGCGGATCGAGAAAGAGACGGTGCGGCCGTGAACCCGCTGGCGACGATGCAGAGCGAAGCGATGAGGAGGAGCGGCGCCAGATGAGCTGGAGCAGAGACGGCATGGCCGCACGGGTGGCCACCGAATTCGAGGACGGGCAGTACATCAATCTCGGTATCGGAATGCCCACGCTAATCCCCAACCACATTCCCGAGGGCGTCACCGTTGTCCTGCACTCGGAGAACGGAATCCTGGGTGTCGGCCCCTATCCCATTCGCGAGGAACTCGACGCCGATCTGATCAATGCGGGCAAAGAGACGGTGACCACGCTGCCCGGTGCGGCGTTCTTCGGCTCGTCCACCTCGTTCGGAATCATCCGGGGCGGCCACTTGGACGTCGCGGTGCTTGGGGCCATGCAGGTTTCGGTGAGTGGCGATCTGGCCAACTGGATGATCCCGGGCAAGATGGTCAAAGGAATGGGCGGCGCGATGGACTTGGTGCACGGCGCGCGCAAGGTGATCGTGATGATGGAGCACGCCGCCAAGGACGGCAGCCCGAAGATCCTGGAGAGATGTACGTTGCCGCTGACCGGGGTGGGTTGCGTCAACCGGATCGTGACCGAACTCGCGGTCATCGACGTTTGCCACGACGGCCTGCACCTGATCGAGACCGCACCGGATGTCTCGGTGGAGGAAGTTGTCGCGAAAACCCAACCGCCCCTTGTGCTCGATGATCTGGTCGCCCGGTGACAACCATCGCCGCGCCATCATTTGCCGACGAGCATCGCCGGCTGGTCGCCGAATTGAACACCAAGCTTGCGGCTGCGGCCCTGGGGGGCAATGAACGTGCCCGCGAACGCCATGTCGGTCGCGGCAAGCTGTTGCCGCGCGAGCGGGTTTATCGCTTGCTGGACCCGGGCAGCCCTTTTCTGGAGTTGGCCGCGCTGGCGGCGAACGGCATGTACGGCGACGAATCTCCGGGCGCGGGGATCATTACCGGGATCGGCCGGGTCTCCGGGCGGGAGTGCGTCATCGTCGCCAACGACGCGACGGTCAAGGGCGGCACCTACTACCCGATGACGGTGAAAAAGCACCTGCGTGCTCAGGAAGTCGCACTGCAGAACCTGCTGCCGTGCATCTACCTGGTCGACTCCGGCGGGGCATTCCTGCCCCACCAGGATGAGGTTTTCCCGGACCGCGAACACTTCGGACGGATCTTCTACAACCAGGCGACCATGAGCGCCAAGGGGATTCCGCAAGTGGCCGCGGTACTTGGTTCGTGCACGGCCGGCGGCGCCTACGTGCCGGCGATGAGCGACGAAGCCGTCATTGTCCGCGAGCAGGGCACGATCTTTCTGGGCGGCCCACCTTTGGTCAAGGCGGCCACCGGCGAGATCGTCACGGCCGAGGAACTCGGCGGCGGCGACCTGCACTCGCGGGTATCCGGCGTCACCGATCATCTGGCCGACGATGACGAAGACGCGCTGCGGATCGTGCGTGCGATCGCGGCCACCTTCGGCCCACGGGAACCCGCGCAATGGGAGATCGGCCCATCCGTTGAACCCAAGCACGCTCAGACCGAGCTCTATGACGTCGTGCCCCCGGATCCGCGGGTGCCCTACGACGTGCACGACGTCATCGTGCGGCTGATCGACGGCGGCGAATTCAGCGAGTTCAAAGCCAATTACGGCAAGTCGCTGGTGACGGGGTTCGCGCGCATCCACGGACATCCGGTCGGCATCATTGCCAACAATGGCGTCCTGTTCAGCGAATCTGCGGTCAAGGGAGCGCACTTCATCGAGCTGTGCGACAAACGCAAGACCCCCCTGCTGTTCCTGCAGAATATCGCGGGCTTCATGGTCGGCCGCGACTATGAAGCGGGGGGCATCGCCAAACACGGCGCAAAGATGGTCACCGCCGTGGCCTGCGCCCGGGTGCCGAAGCTGACCGTGGTGATCGGCGGATCCTATGGGGCGGGTAACTATTCGATGTGTGGGCGGGCGTACTCGCCGCGCTTCATGTGGATGTGGCCGAACGCGCGGATTTCGGTGATGGGCGGCGAGCAGGCTGCCTCGGTGCTGGCCACCGTGCGTGGCGAGCAACTTTCCGCGTCCGGCAAGCCTTGGTCGTCCGACGAGGAAGAGCAGTTCAAGGCGCCCATCCGCGAGCAGTACGAGAACCAGGGCAATCCTTATTATTCGACCGCACGCCTATGGGATGACGGCATCATCGACCCGGCCGACACGAGAACCGTTGTCGGACTTGCTCTGTCGGTGTGTTCTCACGCACCCCTGGAATCGGTCTCCTACGGCGTCTTCCGGATGTGACTCATGTTTGACACCGTCTTAGTGGCCAACCGCGGCGAGATCGCGGTGCGAGTGATCCGCACCCTGCGGCGGCTGGGGATCCGCTCGGTTGCCGTGTACAGCGACGCCGACGCCCGGGCCCGGCACGTGATCGAGGCCGACACCGCGGTGCGGCTGGGTCCCGCCGCGGCGCGGGAGAGTTACCTCGACATCGGCAAGGTGATCGATGCGGCGGTACGCACCGGGGCCCAGGCGATCCACCCGGGCTACGGGTTTCTTTCCGAGAACGCCGAATTCGCCGCGGCATGTGATCGCGCCGGGGTGGTCTTCCTGGGGCCACCCGCGGGCGCGATCGAGGTGATGGGCGACAAGATCGCCGCCAAGAACGCGGTCAGCGCCTTCGACGTTCCGGTGGTGCCGGGCATCGCGCGACCCGGACTGACCGACGATGACCTGATCGCCGCAGCCGACGAGGTCGGATACCCGGTGCTGGTCAAGCCCTCGGCCGGCGGCGGTGGCAAGGGCATGCGCATGGTGGAGGAGCCGGCGCGGCTGCGTGAGGCGCTGGTCAGCGCGCGGCGGGAAGCGGCATCCGCGTTCGGTGACGACACCCTGTTTCTGGAGCGGTTCGTGTTGCGTCCCAGGCACATCGAGGTGCAGGTGCTTGCCGACACGCACGGCAACGTGGTGCACCTCGGCGAGCGCGAGTGCAGCCTGCAACGGCGCCACCAGAAAGTCATCGAGGAGGCGCCGTCGCCACTGCTGGACGCCCCAACCCGGGCGCGGATCGGAGCCGCGGCGTGTAACACCGCCCGCAGCGTCGACTACGTCGGAGCCGGCACCGTGGAATTCATCGTGTCGGGAGATCGCCCGGATGAGTTCTTCTTCATGGAGATGAACACCCGACTGCAGGTGGAACATCCGGTCACCGAGGCGGTGACCGGGCTAGACCTGGTCGAGTGGCAGCTGCGGGTGGCCGCCGGCGAAAAGCTCGGGTTTGCCCAAGACGACATCGAGCTAAATGGGCACGCGATCGAGGCACGGGTGTACGCGGAGGACCCCGCACGGGGATTCCTGCCCACCGGTGGCCGGGTGCTGCAGGTGGCCGAACCGAGCGGCACAGGTATCCGGGTGGACTCGTCGCTGCTGGCCGACACCGTGGTGGGCAGCGACTACGACCCGATGCTCTCCAAGGTGATCGCGCACGGAGCCAACCGTGAGCAGGCGTTGGAGCGGCTCGACCGGGCGCTGGCCCACACCGCGATCCTGGGTGTGCAGACCAATGTTGAGTTCCTGCGTTTTCTGCTGGCTGACGAGCGCGTGCGGGCGGGAGACCTCGACACCGCGTTGCTGGACGAACGCCTGGCCGATTTCGTGCCGTTGGCGGCACCCGATGATGTGTTCGCCGCTGCCGGCCTGTATGTCCAACATGCGCTATCGCGCCGCGCCGCCGGCAGTCTCTGGGGCGCGCCCAGTGGGTGGCGTGTCGGTGGGGTAACGGCACCGGTGCGCACCGCGATGCAGACCCGGTTGCGGACCGAGACGGTATCGGTGTTCGGTCTGCCGGAGGGGGCCCAGGTCCAGGTCGGCGATGGCGAGATGCTTTCAGCGAGTGTGCAGCTCGCGACCGGCGTGATGAGCGTGACGGTGGATGGCCTGCGTCGCGACTACCGATGGGCGGAGGCGGAGCGGCACCTGTGGATCGCCGACGGTCGCGGGACCTGGCACATTCGCGAGGCCGAGGAGCACAAGATCCACCGTGCGGCGGGGGAGCGCCCGGCCGAAGTCGTCAGCCCGATGCCCGGCAATGTGATCGCGGTGCAGGCCGAGTCCGGCACCGCGGTGTCCGAGGGCGACGTGGTGGTGATCATCGAGGCGATGAAGATGGAACACCCACTGGTCGCGCCGATTTCAGGCCGAGTGGAGGTGCTTGTGGCCGTCGGCGATCAGGTCAAGGTCGAGCAGGTGTTGGCGCGGTTGATCCCCGACACCGAACAAGCCCAGAGCAAGGATTCAGCCGAGAGCAAGGATTGAAAGATCATGACGACAGCGATCTCCGCAGGAACATTACCCAAGGAATATCAGGATCTGCGCGACACGGTGGCCGACTTCGCGCGGTCGGTGGTTGCGCCGGTATCGGCCAAACACGATGAGGAACATAGCTTTCCCTACGAAGTCGTGGCCAAGATGGGTGAGATGGGGTTGTTCGGCCTGCCGTTCCCCGAAGAATACGGGGGAATGGGCGGGGACTACTTCGCGCTAGCCCTGGCGCTCGAGGAGCTCGGCAAGGTTGACCAGTCGGTGGCGATCACCCTGGAAGCGGGTGTGGGTCTGGGCGCCATGCCGATCTACCGATTCGGCAACGAGGAACAGAAGAGCAAGTGGTTGCCGGATCTGCTGGCCGGGCGTGCGCTGGCCGGTTTCGGGCTCACCGAGCCTGGCGCGGGCTCGGACGCCGGCAGCACCCGCACCACCGCACGCCTCGACGGCGGCGAATGGATCGTCAACGGCAGCAAGCAGTTCATCACCAACTCGGGCACCGAAATCACCTCATTGGTCACCATCACCGCCGTCACGGGGAACATCGCCGACGGCAAGAAGGAGATCTCGACGATCATCGTGCCCAGCGGCACGCCGGGATTCATCGTGGAACCGGTCTACAACAAGGTCGGCTGGAACGCGTCGGACACCCACCCGCTGAGCTTCGATGACGCGCGCGTGCCGGAAGAGAATCTGCTCGGAATCCGCGGCAAGGGCTACGCGAATTTCCTATCCATCCTCGACGAGGGCCGAATCGCGATCGCTGCCTTGGCGACAGGTGTCGCTCAGGGCTGTGTCGACGAAAGCGTCAAGTATGCCAAGGAACGTCAGTCCTTCGGCCAGCCGATCGGTTCCTATCAGGCGATCAGCTTCAAGATCGCGCGCATGGAAGCTCGGGCGCACGTGGCCCGCACCGCGTACTACGAGGCTGCCGCAAAGATGTTGGCGGGCAAGCCCTTCAAGAAGGAGGCGGCGATCGCCAAGATGATCTCCTCGGAGGCGGCGATGGACAACGCCCGCGATGCGACGCAGGTCCACGGCGGCTACGGCTTCATGAACGAGTACCCGGTGGCCCGTCACTATCGCGACAGCAAGATCCTCGAGATCGGCGAGGGCACCACCGAGGTGCAGCTGATGCTCATCGCCCGTTCACTGGGCCTGTCGTGAGCGAGCAGGCGCCCGCCGGCAAGTCGGTTGTGCAGCGCGGCTTGTGGTTTGAAGAGTTCGAGATCGGTACGACATATCTGCACCGGCCCGGCCGTACGGTCACCGAGGCGGACAACGTCTTGTTCACCACGCTGACGATGAACACCCAGTCGCTGCATCTGGACGCGGCCTGGGCCGCCGAGCAGCCGGGTTTCCGGGGTGAGCGGCTGGTGAACTCGATGTTCACTCTGTCAACGCTGGTGGGGTTGTCGGTCGCCCAGCTGACGCTGGGCACCATTGTGGCCAATCTCGGCTTCTCCGAGGTGTCTTTCCCCAAGCCGGTCTTTCACGGCGACACCCTGTACGCCGAGACGGTCTGCGCCGGCAAGCGTGAGTCGAAAAGCCGGCCCGGAGAAGGCATCGTCACCCTCGAACACACTGGCCGCAACCAGCACGGCGATGTCGTCGCTCGCGCGGTGCGGACCACACTCGTGCAGAAACGGCCCAGTGAGGAGGCGAAATGACGCTGCGTGCCGCTGGTCCGGCCTGGTTGTTCTGCCCGGCGGACCGCCCGGAACGCTTCGCAAAGGCGGCGGCCGCCGCCGACGTGGTGATCCTCGATCTCGAGGACGGTGTGGCCGAAGCACAGAAGCCTGCCGCGCGCCAGGCGCTGCTGGACACCCCGCTGGATCCGGAGCGAACCATCGTGCGCATCAACGCGGGCGACACCGATGAACAAGCCCACGATTTGGAAGCCTTGGCGGGTACCGCCTATACGACGGTGATGCTGCCCAAGGCGGAGTCGGCCGCACAGTTGGCGCTACTTGCACCTCGCGACGTCATTGCGCTGGTGGAGACCGCGCGCGGTGCGCTTTTCGCCGCGGAAATCGCCGCCGCCGACAACACCGTCGGCATGATGTGGGGCGCCGAGGATCTGATCGCAACCCTGGGTGGCAGCTCCAGCCGACGCGGCGATGGCTCCTACCGCGATGTGGCTCGCCACGTGCGCTCGACGACTCTGCTCGCGGCGTCAGCATTTGGTCGGCTGGCGCTGGACGCGGTGCATCTGGACATCGGCGATATCGACGGTCTGCAAGCCGAGGCGATCGATGCGGCAACGGTGGGTTTCGACGTGACGGTGTGCATCCACCCCAGCCAGGTCGAGGTGGTGCGCAAGGCGTATCGCCCCGACGAAGAGAAGCTGGCCTGGGCGCGGCGTGTGCTCGTCGCAGCACGCACCGAGCGGGGTGTGTTCGCGTTCGAAGGGCAGATGGTCGACTCCCCGGTGCTCAGGCACGCGGAAATGCTGCTGCGGCGGGCCGGGGAATCTGTCCCCGCGTGACGGTTGCTGATTTCACCCCAGTCGTGCTCGACGGTGCGGCGGTCCGCCCAGTGATACTCGGCGATCGCCGCTAGGGCGACACGGCTGCGCGATTTCGCAATCGCCGCGGCGTCTTCGTGTTTGAGGGCATAATGGATGGCGCGTCGGTGTCGCGGCGAGCAGAGCCTATCGGGGCTCTGGCGATGTGCTCTGGGCTCGCGGCGGTTCCCGCTCGGGTTTTGCTGTGGGTGCCGCGCCGCTGGCGCTGGCGAAGGATGCAACGCGGTTGGTCGGTGTTCGGCGATCGGCAGGACAGCATCGTCTGACGGCGTGACCTTGGCTTCGAGCTGAGGAGGCGGCATGGCAGATCGACCTCGGATCCCGATGACTGTCGGCCTGGAGCCGGTTCAGCTGGTCAACGCCGATGGCGAGCCCACCGACGAACACCGCTACAGCCGCGATCTTCCCGAAGAGACGTTGTGCTGGCTCTACGAGATGATGGTGGTCACCCGGGAGCTCGACGCCGAGTTCATCAATCTGAAGCGGCAGGGGGAATTGGCGCTGTTTGCGTCCTGCCGCGGTCAAGAGGCCGCGCAGGTCGGCGCGACAGCGTGTCTGCGCAAGACGGACTGGTTGTTCCCGCAGTATCGCGAATTGGGCGCGTATCTGGTGCGCGGCATACCGCCGGGGCACGTCGGAGCGGCGTGGCGCGGAACCTGGCATGGTGGGCTGGAGTTCACCAAGAAATGCTGTGCCCCGATCTCGGTTCCGATAGGTACCCAGGCCCTGCACGCCGTCGGCGCGGCAATGGCCGCACAGCGCTTGGGCGAGGACTCGGTGACGGTCGCGTTTTTGGGCGACGGCGCCACCAGTGAGGGAGACGTGCACGAGGCGCTGAATTTCGCGGCCGTGTTCGACGCCGGGTGCGTGTTCTACGTGCAGAACAACCAATGGGCGATCTCAGTTCCGGTGTCCAAGCAGACGGCCGCACCCTCGATTGCGCACAAGGCAATTGGATATGGGATGCCAGGCATTCGAGTGGACGGCAATGACGTGCTGGCCTGCTATGCCGTGATGGCCGAGGCCGCTGCCCGGGCCAGACGCGGCGACGGGCCAACCCTGATCGAGGCGGTGACCTACCGAGTCGGCGCTCACACGACGGCCGATGATCCGGGCCGATATCGAAGCCAGGAGGAGGTGGATCACTGGCTGGCGCTGGATCCGATCTCGCGTTACCGCTCTTACTTGCAGGCCCAGGGGCTGTGGTCGCAGCGTCTGGAAGAACGGGTTGCGGCACGGTCTGGTCGGCTGCGGGCGGAACTGCGTGAAGCGGTATTCGGCGCGCCCGACTTCGACGTCGACGACGTGTTCACCACCGTATTCGCCGAGATCACCCCCGGGCTGCAAACGCAACGCCAACAGCTGCGGGTCGAACTGGACCGGATCGACTGAGGAGCCGTTCATGACACAGATCGCTGATCCGCCAGCTCGTCCCGGCCCGGCTCCGGCGGCGCCGGTGGTGGGCACCATGCAGTCATTGACCATGGTGCAAGCGCTCAACCAGGCCTTGCATGACGCGATGGCGGCTGATGATCGCGTGCTGGTCTTCGGCGAGGATGTCGGGATTGCGGGCGGTGTGTTCCGGGTGACTGAGGGGTTGGCCGAAACCTTTGGTGAGCACAGATGCTTTGACACCCCGCTAGCCGAGTCGGCCTTGATCGGCATCGCGGTGGGGCTGGCGCTGCGCGGCTTCGTGCCGGTGCCCGAGATCCAGTTTGACGGCTTTTCTTACCCGGCCTTCGATCAAGTGGTCAGTCACCTGGCCAAGTACCGGACCCGTACCCGCGGCGAGGTCAATATGGCGGTAACCGTTCGGATCCCGTCGTTCGGCGGCATCGGCGCCGCGGAACATCATTCGGACTCCACCGAGTCCTACTGGGCGCACACGGCGGGCTTGAAGGTGGTGGTTCCCTCAACCCCCGGCGATGCCTATTGGCTGTTGCGCCACGCCATCGCCTGCCCAGATCCCGTCATGTATCTGGAGCCCAAGCGCCGGTACCAGGTTCGCGGACCCGTCGACACCAACCGGCCGGAACCTGCGATCGGTCAGGCGGTGATTCGCCGGGCCGGGGCCGACGTGACCGTCATCACCTACGGAAACCTGATCTCGACCGCATTGTCGGCCGCTGAAGACGCTGCACACCAACAGGGTTGGAGTCTAGAAGTCATCGACCTCAGGTCGCTGATCCCCTTGGACTTCGAAACCATCGCCGCCTCGATCCGCCGGACCGGACGGTGTGTGGTGCTGCACGAGGGGCCGCGCAGCCTGGGCTATGGCGCCGGGCTGGCCGCCCGGATACAGGAGGAGTTGTTTTACGAACTGGAGGCTCCGGTATTGCGCGCCTGCGGATTTGACACTCCGTATCCGCCGGCACGATTGGAGCGGCTGTGGCTGCCCGGGCCCGACCGGCTGCTGGATTGTGTCGAACGGGTGCTGGGGCAGCCATGAGCACCGGCGACCGGCTGAAGTGCTTCCAGGTGCCCGACCTTGGTGAGGGCCTCGAGGAAGTCACCGTGACGAGTTGGGTGGTCGCGGTTGGTGATGATGTCGAGCTCAATCAGGTGTTGTGTTCGGTGGAGACCGCGAAGGCCGAAGTCGAGATCCCGAGCCCCTACGCCGGTCGCATCGTTGAACTCGGTGGCGCCGAAGGCGATGTCATCAAAGTGGGTGCAGCACTTGTGCGCATCGACACGGCACCGGAGTTGCCGGCCCCGACCAACGGTGAGATCGCGGTCCCGACGCTGGTGGGCTACGGCGCCGACGCGGCCATCGACACCAGCAGGCGCTCAGGCCGGCCGCGCGCGGCCCCGCCGGTGCGCAAGCTGGCCAAGGAACTCATGGTTGACCTCGCTTCGCTGCAGCGGGGTAGCACGGTGATCACCCGGGCCGACGTACTGGCCGCTGCCCAGGGCGCCGAAGCGTCAGCGCGGGTTCGGGAAGTCCGTGGTGTGCAGGCACACATGGCGGAGAAAATGAGCCTGTCCCACCAAGAAATTCCGGCTGCGAAAGCTGGCGTCGAGGTTGACTGCACCGAACTGCTCAGGCTCAGCGAACAGTTCCGGACGGCGGTGCCGCCGGCGACGCCGTTCGCGCTGGCGCTGCGAATGTTGGTTATCGCTCTGACGAACAACGAGATTCTCAACTCGACATGGGTCGATTCGCCCGGAGGGCCGCAGGTTCATCTGCACCCGGGAGTGCATTTGGGTTTCGGTGTAGCTACCGAGCGCGGACTGTTGGTGCCGGTGATCGCCGATGCCCATCGCATGACCACGCGTGAATTGGTTTGCCGCGCGGCAGAGCTGATCACCGGTGCGCGCGAAGGCACCCTTGCACCCGGGCAGCTACGCGGTTCGACGTTCACCGTGTCGAACTACGGGGCGCTGGGCGTCGATGACGGAGTGCCGGTGATCAACCATCCCGAAGCCGCCATCCTGGGGATGGGGTCAATCAAGCCGCGGCCGGTGGTCCGCGGTGACGAGGTTGTTGTGCGGCCGACGATGTCATTGACCTGCGTGTTCGACCACCGCGTCGCCGATGGCGCCCAAGTCGCCCGGTTCATCTGTGAATTGCGCGGTCTGATCGAGGCGCCGGAGACCGCGCTGTTGGACCTGTAGGGCCAGTCCACCCCGCGGCGGCCGGTGATTTTCTTCTCACTTCTGTCCTCTGGTGCCCTGTTGATCGCACTGGCGGCGGCCGGAGCCTAATACCGGCGCGAAACCGCACGCCAACATCGTTGCGACACCCGCCCAGCCCCATGGCCTGGGCTTTTGGCTTGCCGATTCACGAGCCCGTAACGTGGGTTCCTGACAAAGCCATGTAGTGGTATCGCGCCGTCGCGGATTGCTCGTGTCCAGCATGGCTTGAGAAGCGCATTGTCGCGCTTCGCATCAGCACACAATGGCAGTCTTCGGGCCGAAAGGGCTCCAGTTTCATGGCCAAACATCTAGCGCCGCGTTTCGATGACGTACAGGCGCATTACGACCTATCCGACGATTTCTTCCGGCTTTTTCTGGATCCCACCCAGACCTACAGCTGCGCCTACTTCGAGCGTGATGACATGACGCTGGAAGAGGCGCAGATCGCCAAGATCGACCTGGCGCTGGGCAAGCTGGGTTTGGAGCCCGGCATGACACTGCTCGATATCGGCTGCGGCTGGGGCGCCACCATGCGCCGCGCGATCGAGAAATACGACGTCAACGTCGTCGGCCTGACCCTGTCCAAGAACCAGGCCGCCCACGTGCAGAAGTCGTTCGACCAGCTGGACACCGCACGCACCCGGCGGGTGCTGCTGGAGGGCTGGGAGCAGTTCGATGAGCCCGTCGACCGCATCGTCTCGATCGGCGCGTTCGAACACTTCGGTCACGACCGCTACGACGACTTCTTCACCCTGGCCCACAACATCCTGCCCAGCGACGGGGTGATGCTGCTGCACACGATCACGGGGCTGACGATGCCGCAGATGGTCGAGAACGGTCTGCCACTCACCCTGTGGCTGGCGCGCTTCCTCAAGTTCATTCAAACCGAGATCTTCCCCGGCGGCCATCCGCCCACCATCGAGATGGTGGAGGAGCAGTCGGTCAAGCCCGGTTTCACCCTGACTCGGCGCCACTCGTTGCAGCTGCATTATGCGAAAACCCTGGACCTGTGGGCGCAGGCCTTGGAAGCCCGTAAGGACGAGGCCATCAAGATTCAGTCCGACGAGGTCTATGAGCGCTATATGAGGTACCTCACCGGCTGCTCCAAGCTGTTCCAGGAGGGTTACATCGACGTCAACCAGTTCACCTTGCAGAAAGCAAGGTGAACTGGCTGGTCGTCGCGATCAGTTTGCGGGCGGGGGAGCATCCGCGGGCGGCGGAGGATCCGCGGGCGGGATAGCTCCGTCGCAGCCACCGGGTGGCGGCGGGCCGGGGAGCGGTTCGTCGCCGCCGACGCAGTCGTAGTAGAACTGCGGGCCGGTCATGTAGGTCTCCATCCACTGGTGCCAGAACGACCCGTCGGGGTATTTCTCGCCGTCGCACACGGCCAATTCGCCCCAACCCCAACGACCGCCCGGGCAGTAGCCCTTGGTCAAGTCCGGCTGGTGTGGGTCGGGCGGACCGGCGGTGGCGACCGCGGTGGAAAACATCAACGCTGCGATACCACCCAATATCGCAGCGCCAAGGCGACCGAGCTTGAGCATCATTTTGACTCCATTGGAAATAGTTAATGAATACAGCCGATTGCAAGCAATGAACAGAACTTGCGGTGAACCTCGACCTGGGGGGCAGGCTTGGGAAGCCCAAATAGACCTCAAATGGACTTCGAATGGACGAGGCAAGGCGATGCCATCCAGATTCAGTCCGATGGGGGCCAAGAGCGCTTTGTGAGGTGCCTCACCGGCTGCTCCAAGCCGTTTCGGGAGGGTTACATCGACGTCAACCAGTTCACCTTGCAGAAAGCAAGATGAACTGGCTGGTCGTCGCGGTCAGTTTGCGGGTGGGGGAGCATCCGCGGGTGGAATAGCTCCGTCGCAGCCACCGGGTGGCGGCGGGCCGGGGAGTGGTTCGTCGCCACCGACGCAGTCGTAGTAGAACTGCGGGCCGGTCATGTAGGTCTTCATCCACTGGTGCCAGAACGACCCGTCCGGGTATTTCTCGCCGTCACACACGGCCAATTCGCCCCAACCCCATCGACCGCCAGGGCAGTAGCCCTTGGTCATGTCCGGCTGGTGTGGGTCGGGCGGATCAGCGGTGGCGACCGCGGTAGAAAACATCAACGCCGCGACACCACCCAATATCGCAGCGCCAAGGCGACTGAGCTTGAGCATCATTTTGACTCCGTTAGGAATGTTGAACGAATGCAGCCCGATTCCGAGCATTGGTTAAAGCTTGCGGATGGGCCGCGGCGACCCAGCATACATAAGTGCACGACCTTCCCAACGAAAATCTTGTCCGATAGGTTCCGGTCAAAAACTAGCACCGAAACGCCGGCTTCGGGAATGTCTATAATTGCCACTTGCCGACGCGGCCGATCGGCGAAGTCGGCTTGGGTTGGCCGGGTGATCTGCGGCATCCAATTGGTGCTGACGCGTGACTTCAAAGTCGGCTGATCGTTGACGGATTCACTTCGGATGGCCCCTGCCTTCCGGTGGCTGGTCTCGCGTCGATGCTGGGTGAGGTAGCCCTCGAGTCCATATGCCGCGCCGGTCTTACTCGGCACTGGCTGGGTTGCCGACCTCCGGCGCTGCACCTCCACGAGCCGCCCCGGATGGTTACCGGTGGCCGGGCTGCCGACCAAAGATCAACGAGCGCAATCTATTTCGATCAACCCGGCTATCGTCATGGCGATTGCTGCCGGCATCGCCGCGCTCCCGGCGCCGACCCGGGAAGGCGGACGCCCAGCCGGTCCGGCCCCAGATCCCCTCCGGCGCCTGATGGCGGCGCCGCCGAGGCTCTAGTGTGGATACGGACACCGTGTCGGTCAGCGCCTAAAGGAGCAGCATCGCAACAGATTTCGAATGTCGATGATCCACGATTTCCCGAACACGAGGCGAAGGCGGGCTGGGCAATAGATCTCTACCTACCGAGGCACGGCTGATGCCGGGTTTGCTGGTGGCCGGTACGACCAGCGACGCCGGTAAGAGCACCCTAACCGCCGGTCTTTGTCGTGCGTTCGCCCGACGCGGCCTCAGGGTGGCGCCCTTCAAGGCGCAGAACATGTCCAACAACTCGATGGTCTGCCAAGGCCCGGGTGGCGCGGGTGTGGAGATCGGTCGCGCGCAATGGGTGCAGGCGCTCGCGGCCAACGCGACACCTGAGGCGGCCATGAATCCGGTCTTGCTCAAGCCGGGGAGTGACCACCGCAGCCACGTGGTGTTGATGGGCAGATCCTGGGGCGAACTGGCGTCGTCCAACTGGTTCGAGGGCCGGCAGGTTCTCGCCGAGACGGCGCACCGAGCCTTCGACGACCTGGCGGCCCGCTACGACGTCGTCGTCGCCGAAGGTGCCGGCAGCCCAGCCGAAATCAACCTCCGTGCGGGCGACTACGTCAACATGGGGCTTGCCCGTCACGCGGAACTGCCGACCATCGTCGTCGGCGACATCGACCGCGGAGGGGTGTTCGCGGCATTCTTCGGAACCATCGCGCTGCTGTCTGCCGAGGACCAGGCGCTGGTCGCGGGGTTTGTCGTCAACAAGTTCCGTGGCGACCTCGACTTGCTGGCACCAGGTCTGCGTGACCTCGAGCGGGTCACGGGCAGACAGGTGTTCGGCACGCTGCCGTGGCACGCTGACCTCTGGCTGGACTCAGAGGACGCCCTCGACCTGACCGGCCGGCGCGCGGCGACCACGGGGGCCCATCGGGTGGCCGTCGTGCGACTCCCACGGATCAGCAACTTCACCGATGTCGACGCACTGGGTCTGGAACCCGACCTGGATGTCGTGTTTGCTTCCGACCCCCGAGGGCTGGGCGATGCCGACCTGATCGTGGTCCCGGGTACCCGTGCAACGATCGCCGATCTGGCGTGGCTACGAGCGAGGGGTTTGGACCGTGCGCTGATGGCGCATGTGGCGGCGGGCAAGCCGCTGCTCGGCATCTGCGGCGGGTTCCAGATGCTGGGGCGGGTGATTCGCGATCCAGACGGTGTCGAAGGGCCGGTAGCCGAGGCCGACGGTTTGGGCTTGCTCGACGTGGAGACCACGTTCGGCGCCGAGAAGGTGCTGCGCTTGCCGCGCGGGCAGGGACTCGGAGTGCCCGCTTCGGGCTATGAGATACATCACGGCAGGATTACCGCCGGTGACGCCGCTCAGCAGTTCCCCGGGGGCGCGCGTGACGGACAAGTATTCGGGACGATGTGGCACGGTTCGCTCGAAGGGGATGCCCTGCGCGAGGCCTTCCTGCGCGAGACGCTCGGGCTCACTGGGTCGGGCACTTCGTTCTCGGCGGCACGCGAGCGCCGCCTGGACCTGCTCGGCGATCTGGTCGAACGTCACCTTGACGTCGATGCACTGCTCGCCCTGGCTCGGCACGGTTGCGCGCCGGCCTTGCCCTTCCTCCCGCCCGGCGCGCCGTGATCGCACCGAGCGGTCGACGGCCCTCGACACAACTCGAACGTGCGGTAGTCATCGACCCGACCGGGCCGGACGCGCTCACCCCGCGCTCGTGGGCGCCGGCGTTGGCTTCGCCGGCAATTGGCAATCGCGCTTTTATTTTGGAGCTGAATTCTAGATCGCGTCATTAAATTCGGGCCGATCCGGGCGCGCCGATATGCATTGGTTGCCGCCGTTATTAGAAAAGTCGGATTCCGCGCTATTTCATTCCTCTTGATATACGCTGAGCGGGTCCAAGTGCCGGGCGGTGGCGGTAGCACCTGTCGTTTGCTGTAGGTGCGAAAGTACAGAACAAGGCACTGATAATGGATTGCTGAACAATGAGGTCAAGATGGCGACAGGCAACCTGCGAATGCTGCTTAAATGGCTGCTCGGAGCGGTATTCATCAGTTTGTACGCGCTTTTGGTGACGGGTTGCGCCGAGGAGTTAACTTTGCCTCGAGGGCCGGAGATCGGCTGCTTTAATCGGCATTGTTAGCCGAGTGCTCGTTGGCTTTCCGGTGTGCTCCACGGCCACGCCTGGCCGCCGTCGGCGCCGAGTTCGCTGTGGCCACCATGATCTAGCCGGGTGTGCCGATCCCACCGGCAAGTGATCCCCCGACTCGCGCACTAGAGCTGGCTCACCACGAAAGTCGCTGCCCGACTGGGCATCCCGGACTGCGCATACGACAGGTGTGCCGCGGAGAACATCTCATCGTGAGAAGGCAGCGCAAGGGCGCCGGGGGTGCAAATCGGATCGTTGGGCGCACACAAGTCAATCGCTTTATGGCCATACCAGGGGCTGATCTCGCTTATTGGCCCGCCAAGATATCTGTCGGTCGGATTCCCGAAGACGGCGACCGCGGCGACGTGATCAGCCACCTCCGCCGATAGCGTTTGGGGGATGAAGCCGGCAACGGGGGCTCGGGCGATGGTGATCAGGTCTATCACCATCGCGCCTTGGGAATATCCGCCGAGCACCAGCTTGGTATTGGGGCAGCTGGCCGCCATGGACTCAACGTGAGTGCTGGCATCGGTGGCGCCCGCGGATGCGGACGGGGGCCAATCTTCGGTGGCGGGGTAGTTCACGGCATACACCCCCAGGGACCGGCCGCCAAGCTGGGAGCGGAGGGAATCGATGAATGCCTGTCCGACCCCACCGACGCCGGGTGGCTCGGCGGTCCCGCGGGCGAACGTCACTTCGGCATCGGGGCAGGCGGCGGTCGACGCGGAGGCGATGATCAGGGGGGCACTCAGCAGGGCCGCGCAGATTGTCGCGAGCCCGACACCCAGCAAACGAGTGAATTGGCGTGCGTTCACGTTTTGATGCTGGCACATCGCGGCCGAAACGGAGCACCCAAATTGTGCGACGCTCATCCGCGAAACGCTGCGGAAACCAGGTCTGGCCACCGATCGCGCTCACGCGTCCGGTGTTGCACGGAGACGCCAGGAGGCGCAGCTGGCGGCCGGGGGTCCGTTGCCCCGCCCAATCGCCGGCCGCGAGGGCACTGGCCCGAAGCCACCGTCAGGCATCGACCGAAGGTAAAACGTCGAGCATCAGCCGACGTCACACACCTTGGTTGGTGCCCCCGGCACGACTCGAACGTGCGACCTAGGGATTAGAAGGCCCTTGCTCTATCCACCTGAGCTACGGAGGCAATGCGCAGGTCAGTCTATCCAAGCCGGATTCAAGATCAGATTGGGTGACGCGACGCGCCCCAAAATTCTTCGCCTGGGCCAGAAATCGGTTATTGTGTGAGCCTCGACACACGTACAACACCGGCTAGTAATCGGCCGTTTACCGCAACGACGCGTGTGCCTGACGTCGAGGGGTGGGCTCTGTTATGTGCATGGCCAGTGTGACTTCGCGGTGCTCGCGGGCTGGTGCCGAAGCGTTGCGCCAAGGAGCGCAGCTTGCGGCCGACGCGCGCGACGCTGTTCGTTCCGGAGCTCTGTTGCTTCGGGGTTCTCCGTTTGCCCTCGGCTGGGTAGCCGGTTGGGTGTCCGCGGAATTTCCGCCGCACGTGCTGACCGGGCACGCGTTGTCCCGTGTCTCTCCGCCAGCCATCGGCCGGTACGGCACCGCGTGGGCGGCCCAGCGGGCCGATCTGACCCTCACCGCGGCACTCGAGGAGTCCTTCGGATCGGAATTCCGTGACCTGGTGTCACACCCCTCCGGTGATGGCTCGGCGTGTGCGACGCGCGGCGGCCTGCTGCCGTCGGGACCCCGCCGCCGCTACGCGGCGCAGACCTCCGACATCTCCTACGGGCCGGGTGGTCGTGAACATCTGCTCGATGTCTGGCGCCGCCCCGACTTGGCGCCGGGAGGCCGGGCCCCGGTGCTGATCCAGGTGCCTGGGGGAGCGTGGAGCGTCAACGGGAAGCGTCCGCAGGCCTACACGCTGATGAGCCGAATGGTGGAGCTGGGCTGGATTTGCGTCTCCATCAACTACAGCAAGAGTCCGCGCTGCAAGTTCCCCGCACACGTGGTGGACGTCAAGAGGGCGATCGCTTGGGTCCGGGAGAACATCGCCGCCTACGGCGGCAACCCCGATTTCATCGCCCTGACCGGCGGCTCAGCCGGTGCGCACCTGGCCTCCCTGGCGGCGCTGACTCCGTGCGACCCGGCTTTTCAGCCTGGCTTCGAACACGCCGACACGACGGTTCAGGCGGTCGCGCCCTATTACGGCGTCTACGACTTCACCGACTTCGACAACATGCATGAATTGATGCTGCCGTTCCTGGAGCACTTCGTGATGAAGAGCCGCTACGCCGACGACCCGGAGCCGTTCACCGCTGCTTCCCCGATTTCTTACGTGCACCGGGAGGCGCCGCCCTTCTTCGTGCTGCACGGTGAGCGCGATGAGCTTGTCCCAAGCGGGCAGGCGCGGGCGTTCTGCGCAGCGTTGCGGGGCGCCGGAGCCGACACCGTGGCCTATGCCGAGCTCGCCAACGCACATCACGCGTTCGACATCACCCCAACGGTCCGCTCCCGGCTGGCCGCCAGTGCGGTCTCCGATTTCCTGGGGGTCGTCTACGGGCGCTGGACCAGCTCGATACTGGGTTCGTTGGCGTTCTCAGCGAATTCGGCCAGCTGAATCGGCAGGCGCCGGCCAGAACGCGAGAACCGCCGAGTTACCGACTCGATTGCCAGCCACGTCGTCTTGCGGGCTTGTCCGCGGCGCGTGCCGTGCTGAGCGGATCCTCACTTTCACCGCCGCGTCAACCGGACTAGCGTTGTGTTGGCACTTTGGTTGGCGGGGACTGAGCAGGAGGCTTGATTGGCGGTGACGAGGATGGCGCGTCGAGTTGGCCGAGTGGGTCGTGATCATGGCTGAGGCGGTTGGGTTGTCCGATGAGCTGGGGCCCGTCGATTATTTGATGCATCGGGGCGAGGCGAATCCGCGGACGCGTTCGGGGATCATGGCCCTGGAGCTTCTCGATACCACGCCGGACTGGGAGCGGTTCCGGACCCGGTTTGAGAATGCCTCGCGACGCGTGTTGCGGCTACGGCAGAAGGTGGTTGTTCCCACGCTGCCGACCGCGGCGCCGCGCTGGGTGGTGGATCCGGACTTCAACCTGGACTTCCATGTGCGCCGGGTGCGTGTGTCTGAGCCCGGCACGCTACGCGACGTCTTCGATTTGGCCGAGGTGATCCTGCAATCGCCACTGGATATCTCGCGCCCGCTATGGACGGCCACCCTGGTCGAGGGTTTGGCCGACGGCAAGGCCGCGACTCTGCTGCATGTCAGCCATGCGGTCACCGACGGCGTCGGTGGCGTGGAGATGTTCGCCCAGATCTATGACCTGGAACGGGATCCGGCGCCCAGACCCACACCGCCGCTACCGATTCCCCAGGACTTGTCACCCAATGACTTGATGCGCGAGGGCATCGGCCACCTGCCCATCGCCCTCGTTGGCGGCGTGGCGGGAGCGATAGCCGGGGCGGTCTCGGTGGCCGGACGCGCGGTGCTGGATCCGGCCGCCACCGTCTCGGGGATTGTCGGCTATGCGTTGTCGAGCGTGCGGGTGATGAACCGCGCGGCTGAGCCCTCACCGCTGTTGCGCCGGCGTAGCCTGACCACGCGCACCGAGGCGATCGACATTCGGCTCTCCGAGCTGCACAAGGCCGCAAAGGCTGGTGGCGGCTCGATCAACGACGCATATCTTGCGGGCCTGTGTGGCGCGCTGCGGCGCTACCACGAGGCCCTCGGGATGCCGATCAGCACGCTGCCCATGGCGGTCCCAGTCAATCTGCGGGCCGATGCGGATGGCGCCGGCGGCAACCGGTTCACCGGCGTCAACCTGGCAGCGCCAGTGGGCACCGCCGATCCGGTGGCGCGGATGAAAAAGATCCGAGCCCAGATGACGCAGCGCCGCGACGAGCCCGCGATGAACGTCGTCGGGTCCATGGCGCCGGTGCTCAGTGTCCTGCCCACGGCGGTATTAGAGGGGATCAGCGGTTCGGTGATCGGCTCGGATGTGCAGGCCAGCAACGTGCCGGTCTACCCCGGGGACACCTTCGTCGCTGGAGCAAAGATATTGCGGCAGTACGGGATTGGCCCCTTGCCGGGAGTGGCGATGATGGTGGTGCTGATTTCCCGGGGCGGATGGGCCACCATCACCGTGCGCTACGACCGGGCCTCGGTCCGACATGACGAGTTGTTCGCCCGCTGCCTGGTCGAGGGCTTCGACGAGATCCTGGCGCTCGCCGGCGATCCCGCACCGCGCTCGATTCCTGCCTCTTTCACCACTGTTTCCGGATCGGAGTCTCGATCGGTGTCCAATTCATGAGCGCCGCCGAAGAACGAGGGCGCGAGCAGGACAAGGCGGCGGGGGACCTGCGGTTACCCGGCTCGGTCGCCGAGATCATGGCCAGCCCCGCGGGGCCAAAGGTTGGTGCGTTTTTCGACCTCGACGGCACGCTGGTGGCCGGTTTCACGGCCGTCATCCTCACCCAGGAGCGGCTGCGGCGCCGCGACATAGGGGTGGGGGAGCTGCTCAGCATGGTTCAGGCGGGCCTGAACCACACGTTGGGACGAATCGAGTTCGAACAGCTCATCAACACGGCCTCCTCGGCGTTGCGCGGACGCCAGCTCGTTGACTTGGAGGAGATCGGCGAGCGGCTGTTTGCCCAGCGCATCGAGTCGCGGATCTATCCGGAGATGCGCGAGCTGGTCCGGGCGCACGTGGCGCGCGGTCATACCGTCGTGCTCAGCTCGTCGGCCCTGACCATTCAGGTCAATCCGGTGGCCCGCTTCCTGGGCATCGTGAACATGCTCACCAACAAGTTCGAGACCAATGAGGACGGGCTGCTCACCGGTGGCGTGGTGAAGCCGATCCTGTGGGGTCCCGGCAAAGCCGCCGCCGTGCAGCGTTTTGCGGCTGAGCACGATATTGACCTCAAAGACAGCTACTTCTACGCCGACGGCGACGAAGACGTTGCACTGATGTACCTGGTCGGTAATCCGCGGCCGACCAACCCGGAAGGCAAGATGGCCGCCGTGGCCAATCGCCGTGGTTGGCCCATCCTGAAGTTCAACAGCCGCGGGGGGGTGGGCCTGCGCCGGCAGATACGAACGCTTGCCGGTTTCAGCACCATGTTCCCGGTTGCGGCCGGGGCAGTGGGAATCGGCCTGCTGACGGGTAATCGCCGACGTGGCGTGAATTTCTTTACCTCGAACTTCTCCCAGCTGTTGCTTGCGACCAGCGGTGTGCACCTCAATGTCGTCGGCAAGGAGAATCTGACCGCGCAGCGTCCAGCCGTCTTCATCTTCAATCACCGCAACCAGGTCGACCCGGTGATTGCTGGTGCCCTGGTACGGGACAACTGGGTTGGGGTGGGCAAAAAGGAGCTGCAGAACGACCCGATTATGGGCACGTTGGGCAAGGTCCTCGACGGTGTGTTCATTGACCGCGATGACCCGGCCTCAGCGGTCGAGACGCTGCATACCGTGGAGGAACGCGCGAAGAACGGGCTATCCATCGTGATCGCCCCCGAAGGCACCCGGTTGGACACCACCGAGGTTGGTCCCTTCAAGAAAGGGCCGTTCCGCATCGCTATGGCGGCCGGTATCCCGATCGTGCCGATTGTGATCCGCAATGCGGAGATCGTCGCCTCCCGCAACTCCACCACGATCAATCCGGGAACCGTCGACATAGCAGTGTTTCCGCCGATCCCGGTCGATGACTGGACGCTGGACACCCTTCCGGACCGCATCGCCGAGGTGCGTCAGCTCTATCTGGACACACTCAAGGACTGGCCGGTCGACGAACTGCCCGAGGTCAATCTCTACGCCGAGGAAAAGGCGGCCAAGAAAGCCAAGGCGCAGCTTGCCAAGGCGTCCGCGAAGGAGACACCGGCCAAGAAGGCACCCGCGAAGAAGGCTGCCGCCAAGAAGGAGACACCGGCCAAGAAGGCACCCGCGAAGAAGGCTGCCGCCAAGAAGGCGCCTGCCAAGAAGGCGGCCGCCAAGAAGGCACCCGCCAAGAAGGCGACGGCAAAGAAGGCACCCGCCAAGAAGGCGCCTGCGAAGAAGGTGCCCGAGAGCGCGGCTGCAAAGGCTGCGACGCCCGCCACCGACACCGAGCTGCCCGCACCCAAGCCGGTGGGCGAGGCGTCGAACCCGACCGAGATCGCACTCGAACCCGTTGCCCATGATGGCGACGCGCAACAACTCGGTGCAGGCCGAAGCGACGCGGCCGAGTCATCGAGCTCTAGGCCCAAAGGACGGCCGTGACCAAACCGGTCGCTGATACCAGCGCAGTCCTTACCTCTGAAGACACGCTGGTGCTGGCCTCGATGGGTTCGCCGGTCGAAATGCAGCTGATCATGGATTGGCTGGGCGAGCAGCGGGCCCGCACGCCAGGGGCAAAGTTCGACGTCCTGAAGCTGCCGCCGCGAAATGCCCCGACGGCCGCGCTGACCGCGCTGGTTGAGCAACTCGAGTCCGGTTCCGAAGCCGGCGCAGATCGGTCTATCGTGCCGGTCCAGGTGTTCTGGCAGCCGCCGGCGGATCGCAGCCGGTTGGCAAAGGTTGCCGGCCTTCTTCCGGGCCGCGATCCATACCATCCCAACCCCCGCCAGCAGCGCCGCATCCTGCGTTCGGACCCGCAGCGTGCCAGGGTGATGGCAGGGGAGTCGGCCACGGTGTCGGAGCTGCGCAAGCAGTGGCGTGACAACACCGTTGGCGAGGACCAACACGACTTCGCCCATTTCGTTGCCCGCCGGGCGATCCTGGCGCTGGCCCGCGCCGAGTACCGGATCCTTGGGCCGCAATACAAATCGCCGCGGCTGGTGAAGCCAGAGATGTTGGCGTCCGCACGATTTCGTGCCGGCCTGGAAAGGATCCCCGGCGCCACTGTCGAGGAAGCCGGCAAGATGCTCGACGAACTCGCCACCGGCTGGAGTCAGGCATCGGTCGATGTTTTTTCCGTCCTGGGCAGGCTGATCAGCCGTGGATTCGATCCCGAATTCGACTACGACGAATATCAGGTCGCGGCCATGCGCACCGCGCTGGAAGCCCATCCAGCGGTCTTGCTGTTCTCCCACCGGTCCTACATCGACGGGGCGGTGGTACCGGTGGCGATGCAGGACAACCGGCTGCCGCCGGTGCACATGTTCGGCGGCGTCAACCTGTCGTTCGGCGTGATGGGGCCGCTCATGCGGCGCGCGGGGATGATCTTCATCCGGCGCAACATCGCCGGCGACCCGCTGTACAAGTACGTGCTCAAGGAATACGTCGGCTATGTCGTCGAGAAGCGGTTCAACCTGAGTTGGTCCATCGAAGGCACCCGCTCGCGCACCGGAAAGATGTTGCCACCCAAGCTCGGCCTGATGAGCTATGTCGCCGATGCCTACCTCGACGGGCGCAGTGACGACATCCTGCTGCAAGGGGTTTCGATCTGTTTCGACCAGCTGCACGAGATCGCTGAATACGCCGCCTACGCGCGCGGCGCCGAAAAGACACCCGAGGGCTTCAGCTGGCTCTACAACTTCATCAAGGCACAGGGCGAGCGCAACTACGGAAAGATCTATGTGCGCTTCCCGGAAGCGGTCTCCATGCGGCAGTACCTCGGTGTTCCGCATGGTCCGATAACCCATGATTTGGCGGCCAAAAGGCTTGCGCTGCAGAAGATGTCCTTCGAGGTCGCGTGGCGGATTCTGCGAGCGACGCCGATGACCGCGACCGGTCTGGTGTGTGCATTGCTGCTCACCGCACGCGGTACCGCACTAACCCTTGGCCAGTTGCACCACACGTTGCAGGACTCGCTTGACTATCTCGAACGCAAGCAGACACCGATGTCGACCAGTGCGCTGCGGCTGCGTTCGCGCGAGGGGGTCCGGGCGGCCGTGGACGCACTGTCCAACGCGCACCCGGTCACCCGGGTGGACAGCGGTCGCGAACCGGTCTGGTACATCGCTCCCGAGGACGAACTCGCCGCGGCCTTCTACCGAAATTCGGTGATCCACGCCTTCCTGGAAACCTCGATCGTGGAGCTTGCGCTGGCCCATGCCCGCCACGCCGAAGGCGATCGCATGGCCGCCTTCTGGGACCAGGTGATGCGGTTGCGGGATCTGCTGAAATTCGACTTCTACTTCGCCGACTCGGCGGCATTTCGCGCCAACATCGCCGAAGAGATGGCGTGGTACCAGGACTGGGAAAGCCAGGTGGCCGCCGGGGGCGATCAGATCGACGCAATCCTTTATGCAAAGCGACCGTTGATTTCGGACGCCATGCTGCGGGTGTTCTTCGAGGCCTACGCAATCGTTGCCGACGTGCTGCGCGATGCTCCGGCGAACATCAAGCAGAAGGACCTGACGGACTTGGCGCTGGGCCTCGGGCGCCAATACGTGGCCCAGGCGCGGGTCCGCAGCAGCGAGCCGGTGTCAACACTGCTCTTCGCAACCGCACGTCAGGTGGTCGACGACCAGCACCTGATCGAGCCCGCGCCAGACCTGACCGAGCGTCGGAGCGCGTTCCTGGCCGAATTGCGCAATATCCTGCGTGATTTCGACTACGTGGGGAAGATCGCACGAAACCGGTTCGTGGCTCGTGAGCTGAAGGCCCGTCAGGAGCGACTCGAGCAACAGGCTCAGTAGTCGCCGCGATGGTGTGGGCGATCGACGGTGCCAGTGGCGCCGCCCGGCGCCTCAACAGCTAGCCGTTGCCTGCCGCCGCCCAGTGCTGGCCATCGACGGCAACCGCGTGATCATCGCTGTCATGTGAGCGGGGCGCTGGCGTCTCGGCTACTTCGCTCCAGCCGGGCGGGCGCAGCAGGTAGCCGACCCGGCCACGCCACGTCTTTGCCCGCCCAACGTCGCTGAGCATTGCGACGAATTCGTAGTAGTTGAGTTTGATCGGGTTATGGGTAGCGATGTTCTGCTGCAACCCGTACCGAACCGGCTCGTCTTCCTCGGCGTAGCTACCGAACAGTCGGTCCCACACGATCAGAATGCCGCCGTAGTTCTTGTTGAGGTAGGGGTTGTTCGCGCCGTGGTGCACACGATGGTGAGAAGGCGTGTTGAACAGATACTCGATCGGTCTGGGCAGTCGGTTGATGCGCTCGGTGTGGATCGGGAACTGATAGAAGATCACGATTGCGTGGCAGGCGAAGATCATCCAGACGGGGAAGCCGATCAGTGCCAGCGGCACGTAGACGACGGCTGATATGAACAACCAACCGGGGACCAGCCAGGGGGTGCGCATCCCCGTGGACAGGTTGAGGTACTGACTCGAGTGATGCACATGATGCGCGGCCCAGAACACTCGAATCCGATGGGTCATGCGGTGCCTGCCGTAGTAGGCCAGGTCGGTCAGCACCAGTGCGCACGCCCAGGTCCACCACTGGGAGGTCGGCAGGTGGATCGGCGTCAGGGCACTGGCGATCAGGATTAGCGGCACTGCGGTGACGCTGCCTACCGATCGAGTCAGTCGGGCCAAGGCGTAGACCGACAGATTGGCTGCGGTATCGCGAGCGGACACGCTGGGGCGTGACCGGTTGCGCTGTTTGCCTAGCCGGTAGCTGAGGAAGTCCAGCCCCACCAGCACCATGAACCCGGTCAGAAATATCGGGACGGCGCGTTCCATTGCTCACCTAGCATCGTGAGACCCCACCCGGCCGCGTTGTTGAGCAAGGCCGTGGTCCCTGAGCGGTCAGAAGCCGATTCAGAGACCGATGTGTGTGGGTGCCACAAACGTCGGGGCCGGGACGTGTACCAGCTGACCTGAGCATCCTTCGGTCATGCCGTCGTCGCCCGGGGCCGGTGTTCCTTTCAGATCCGATGAGCAGCCCACCGCCAGCAGCGCATAAGCGGCCGCCACCAGCGTGCCGACCACCCAGGCCACCCGTACGCCCATCTTCTGGCCCTTCAACTTTGCGTTCACCGTGGCATCCTCCATTTGCTGTCCGGTCGCCGTGGCTGGCAAATGCGACGACCTTTGGATGCTATCGCCGTTGACCTGCTGAGACGGGTGGTTTTCAGATTCTGGTGACAGTTGGTTTCAGGTCTGCGGCCGTGGCCCCACGCTCGGGACTTCGATCCACAGTCACGTCTTTGCCCACAGGCGGGTTGGACGGACCGCGCCCGCCTCGGGCGGCTGTCGGTGCGGTGCAGGTGAATAACAGCCAGCACCGCGCGGATCCACCCGCGGGCGGCACGAAACAGCCAACGACAGCAACCCAGCGAAGGGAATAGCGCAGATGTTTGAAACGCCTCTTACCGTGGTCGGTCACATCGTCAATGACCCGCAGCGCCGGAAGGTCGGTGATCAGGAGTTCATCAAGTTCCGGGTCGCCAGCAATTCGCGCCGGCGGACCGCAGACGGCGGCTGGGAGCCGGGCAACTCGCTGTTCATCACCGTGAACTGCTGGGGCAGGCTGGTTACCGGGGTGGGCGCGGCGTTGGGCAAAGGTGCACCGGTGATTGTCGTGGGCCACGTCTACACCAGCGAGTACGAGGACCGCGATGGCAACCGCCGCTCCTCGCTCGAGCTGCGGGCAACCTCCGTCGGTCCAGATCTCTCGCGCGTCATTGTGCGTATCGAGAAGCCCGGGTACACGGGTCCGAGCCCGGAAAAGGCAGCGGCGGCCGCAGCCACAACGCGGTGCGAGGACGTCGCCGACAACGACGACCACAGCGCCCGCGACGTTGCTGACACTGAGGACGTTGCGGCGGGTGTGGACGCCGCCGATCGCAGTGCACTACCACTGTCGGCTTAGCGCTGCGCGGTGGTGCCTAGGATGGTCGGCGGGGTAACTCCAAAGACTAGAAAGGCAATACCGCGGCATGGCTGAGTTCATCTACACGATGAAGAAGGTCCGCAAGGCGCACGGCGACAAGGTGATCCTCGACGACGTCACGTTGAGCTTCTACCCGGGCGCCAAGATCGGTGTGGTCGGCCCTAACGGGGCCGGGAAATCGAGCGTCTTGCGGATCATGGCCGGATTGGACAAGCCGAACAACGGCGACGCGTTCTTGGCTACCGGGGCCACGGTCGGCATCCTCTTGCAGGAGCCGCCGTTGAACGAGGAAAAGACGGTTCGGGGCAACGTCGAAGAGGGTCTGGGCGACATCAAGGTCAAGCTCGACCGATTCAACGAAGTCGCCGAGTTGATGGCCACCGACTACAGCGACGAGCTGATGGAAGAAATGGGCCGGCTGCAGGAGGATTTGGACCACGCCGACGCGTGGGACATCGACTCGCAGCTGGAGCAGGCCATGGACGCGCTGCGCTGCCCGCCGCCCGAGGAGCCGGTGACCAACCTGTCCGGTGGTGAACGCCGGCGGGTTGCGCTGTGCAAGCTGCTGCTGTCGAAACCGGACCTGCTGCTGCTCGACGAGCCGACCAACCACCTCGACGCGGAAAGCGTGCAGTGGCTCGAACAGCACCTTGCCAGCTATGCCGGTGCGGTACTGGCGGTCACCCACGACCGCTACTTCCTCGACAATGTCGCCGAATGGATCCTGGAATTGGATCGCGGCCGGGCCTACCCGTACGAAGGTAACTACTCGACCTATCTCGAGAAGAAGGCCGATCGGCTGGCGGTGCAGGGCCGAAAGGACGCGAAGCTGCAAAAGCGGCTGCAGGAAGAGCTGGCCTGGGTTCGGTCGGGGGCAAAGGCGCGCCAAGCCAAGAGCAAGGCGCGTTTGCAGCGCTACGAGGAGATGGTCGCCGAGGCGGAGAAGACTCGCAAGCTTGACTTCGAGGAGATCCAGATACCGGTCGGACCCCGGTTGGGCTCCGTGGTGGTCGAGGTCGAACACCTCGACAAGGGCTTCGGCGGGCGCACCCTGATCAAGGATCTGTCCTTCACCTTGCCCCGCAACGGCATCGTCGGCGTTATCGGACCCAACGGAGTGGGCAAGACCACCCTGTTCAAAACCATTGTGGGGCTTGAGGAGCCGGACAGCGGCACGGTCAAGGTCGGCGAAACGGTCAAGTTGAGCTACGTCGATCAGACTCGCGCCGGCATTGATCCGAAGAAGACCGTGTGGGAAGTCGTCTCGGACGGGCTCGACTACATCGAAGTGGGCCAATCTGAGGTGCCCTCGCGCGCCTACGTGTCGGCCTTTGGGTTCAAGGGACCAGACCAGCAGAAGCCCGCGGGTGTGTTGTCGGGCGGCGAGCGCAACAGGCTCAACCTTGCGCTGACGCTCAAGCAGGGCGGCAACTTGATCCTGCTGGACGAACCGACCAACGACCTGGATGTCGAGACACTGAGTTCGCTGGAGAATGCGCTGGTCAACTTCCCGGGCTGTGCCGTGGTGATCTCGCACGACCGCTGGTTCCTCGACCGCACGTGCACGCACATCCTGGCGTGGGAAGGCGACGCCGACAGCGAGGCCAAGTGGTTCTGGTTCGAGGGGAACTTCGGAGCCTACGAAGAAAATAAGGTGGAGCGGCTTGGCGTCGAGGCTGCGCGGCCGCACCGGGTTACTCATAGAAGGTTGACGCGCGACTAGTGTCAGCTCTGCGAAGGCCCCGCGACGATGCGGCCGCTATGGCTGCTGAGGAGTGGGGCAGTCAAGTGGTGCCCCGCGACGATGCGGCCGCTATGGCTGCTGAGGAGTGGGGCAGTCAAGTGGTGCCCCGCGACGATGCGGCCGCTATGGCTGCTGAGGAGTGGGGCAGTCAAGTGGTGCCCCGCAACGATGCGGCCCCTATGGCCGGTCAGGAGTGGGGCCGATCAAGTAGCGCGCTGGTTTCAGTCGTGAGTTTGGAGCAGTCGGCATGACGATCGATCCCGGGGCCAAGCAGGATGTCGGGGCGTGGACGGCGTTCACCCAACCCGCCGACATTCCTGACTGGATCTCGCAGGCCTACCTGGACAGCTACCAGCGTCGGGGGGAGGAGGATTCGCAGGCTTCACAACGAGCCGCCGAAGCCGCTGCCTCCGTGGTGACGCCGGCGATGCTGAGTGCGCACTATCGGCTCGGGCAGCACCGCCCCATCGGTGAGAGTCGCGTCGCCGTGTATCCGGCGGACGACCCGGTCGGGTTCGGGCCGGCGCTGCAAGTGGTCACCGAGCACGGCAGCATGCTGATGGATTCCGTGACGGTGCTCCTGCACCGGCTTGGCGTTGGCTACACCACCATCATGACCCCGGTGTTCGAGGTGCACCGCGGCCCCACCGGTGAGCTGCAGCGCGTCGAGCCGAAGTCCCTGGACGCCTCGCCCTACGTTGGTGAGGCTTGGATACACGTCCAACTCTCGCCGACGGTCGAGGCCAAAGCCCTCGCCGAAGTCGAACAGTTGCTGCCCAAGGTCTTGGCTGATGTTCAGCGTGTCGCCAAGGATGCGCCGGCAATGATTGCCACCCTCAGCGAATTGGCGGTCGCAGTCGACAGCGATCGCGAAGGCCACTATGCGGCCCCGGACCACCAAGAGGTGGCGGCGTTGTTGCGGTGGCTGGGGAATGGAAACTTCCTCTTGCTCGGCTATCAGCCCTGCGAGGTGGACGACGGGATGGTCCTGGGCGACGGCTCGAGTGGCCTCGGCGTGCTGCGTGCGCGGACCGGCACGCGGCCCCGGCTTACCGACGAAACCAAGTTGCTGGTCCTGGCGCAGGCGCGGGTCGGCAGTTACCTGCGTTACGGCGCGTACCCGTACGCGATCGCGATACGCGAGAGCCTCGGCGACGGCAATATCGTCGAGCATCGCTTCGTCGGTCTGTTCACAGTGGCGGCCATGAACGCCGACGTTTTGGAGATCCCGGCAATCTCGCATCGGGTCCGTGACGCGCTGGAGTTAGCCGGCAACGACCCGAGCCACCCGGGCCAGCTTCTGCTGGACGTCATCCAGACCGTCCCTCGTCCCGAGCTGTTTACCCTGAGCTCCGAACAGTTGCTGGCGATGGCCAAAGCGGTGGTGGATCTGGGCTCCCAGCGGCGAGCGCTGCTGTTCCTACGGGTCGATCGGCTGCAGTTCTTTGTCTCGTGTTTGGTCTACTTGCCGCGCGATCGCTACACGACGGCCGTGCGGCTGCAGATCGAGGACATCCTGGTCCGCGAGTTCGGCGGCACCCGGCTGGAGTTCACCGCCCGAGTCAGTGAATCCCCCTGGGCGCTCATGCATTTCATGGTTCGGTTGCCCGAAGACGTGGCGACGGGTTCGATCGATGTTTCAGAGGCCAACCGAAGCCGGATTCAGGCGCTGTTGAGCGAGGCCGCGCGCACCTGGGCTGACCGCCTGATCGGCGCTGCCTCCGATGCTTCGGTGCGGCACGCCGACGCCGAGCATTACGCGGCCGCCTTTCCGGAGGCCTACAAGCAGGCGGTCGCCCCGGCCGACGCCATCGACCACATCGCGATCATCACCGAGCTAGCTGATGACTCGGTCAAATTGGTCTTCTCCGATCGCACCGAGGACGGTGTCGCCCAGCTCACCTGGTTCCTGGGGGGATGCACTGCCTCGCTAAGTCGGCTGTTGCCGATGTTGCAGAGCATGGGTGTGGTGGTGCTCGAGGAGCGGCCGTTCACGGTCACCCGCCCGGACGGGTTGCCGGTCTGGATCTATCAGTTCAAGATCTCACCGCATCCCACCATCCCGAAGGCGACGGTTCCGGCCGAGCGGGCCGCGGCGGCACAGCGATTCGCCGATGCGGTCACCGCGATCTGGCAGGGCAGGATCGAGATCGACCGGTTCAACGAGTTGGTCATGCGGGCGGGGCTGACATGGCAGCAGGTGGTCCTGCTGCGCGCCTATTCGAGGTACCTGCGGCAAGCGGGCTTTCCCTACAGCCAGTCCTACATCGAATCAGTTCTCAACGAGCACCCCTCCACCGCGCGGTCACTGGTCCTATTGTTCGAGGCCCTGTTCGACCCGCGGCCGGCGGGCTCACCGGTAAGTTCTGACGCGCAAGCCGCTGCCGCTGCCGTTGCCGCTGACATCGACGCACTGGTGAGTCTGGATACCGACCGGATTCTGCGGGCGTTCGCGTCGCTGGTTCAGGCCACCTTACGGACCAATTACTTTGTCTCACGCGAAGGTTCGGCCCGCAGCCGCGATGTCTTGTCAGTCAAGCTGGATGCCCAGCTGATCGACGAGCTCCCGCTGCCGCGGCCCAAGTACGAGATCTTCGTTTATTCACCCCGGGTCGAAGGCGTGCATTTGAGGTTCGGCCCGGTAGCGCGAGGCGGGCTGCGTTGGTCGGACCGCCGCGACGATTTCCGCACCGAGATCCTCGGTCTGGTCAAGGCGCAGGCGGTGAAGAACGCCGTCATCGTGCCGGTCGGAGCCAAAGGCGGATTCGTCGTCAAACGGCCGCCGTTGAGCACCGGCGACGCGGCCGCCGACCGCGAGGCCACTCGCGCCGAAGGTGTTGCCTGCTATCAGCTGTTCATCTCCGGGCTGCTTGACGTCACGGACAACGTCGACCACACGACCGGAGTGGTCAGCCCGCCGCCGGAGGTGCTGCGGCGCGACGGTGACGACGCCTATCTGGTGGTGGCCGCGGACAAGGGCACCGCCACGTTCTCCGACATCGCCAACGAGGTCGCCAACTCCTACGGATTCTGGTTGGGTGACGCGTTCGCCTCCGGTGGGTCGGTGGGCTATGACCACAAGGCCATGGGGATCACCGCCAAGGGCGCCTGGGAAGCCGTCAAGCGGCATTTCCGAGAGATGGGGATCGACACCCAGACCGAGGACTTCACCGTCGTGGGCGTCGGCGACATGAGCGGCGACGTCTTTGGCAATGGGATGCTGTTGAGCAAGCACATCAGGCTGATCGCTGCCTTCGATCACCGCCACGTCTTCCTCGACCCGAATCCGGATGCCGCTGCCTCGTGGCAGGAACGGCAGCGAATGTTCGATCTGCCCCGATCCAGCTGGGATGACTACAACAAGTCATTGATCAGCGAAGGCGGGGGGGTATACAGCCGCGAGCAGAAGTCCATCCCGGTCAGTGACCAGGTTCGCAATGCCCTTGGCATTGGTGGTGACGTCACCGAGATGACCCCGCCCAACTTGATCCGGGCGATTTTGCAGGCCCCGGTGGATCTGTTGTTCAACGGCGGCATCGGGACCTATATCAAGGCCGAGTCGGAGTCGGATGCCGATGTCGGTGACCGCGCCAACAATCCCGTGCGGGTCAACGCGAACCAGGTGCGCGCCAAGGTCATTGGCGAAGGCGGCAACCTTGGGGTCACGGCATTGGGTCGCGTCGAATTCGATCTGTCCGGCGGGCGGATCAACACCGACGCGCTGGACAACTCCGCCGGTGTGGATTGCTCCGACCACGAAGTAAACATCAAGATTCTGATCGACTCGCTGGTCAGCGCGGGCAAGGTAAGAGCAGACGAACGCAAACAACTGCTCGAGTCGATGACCGACGAGGTGGCACAGCTGGTGCTCACCGATAATTCTGATCAGAACGACTTGATGGGTACCAGCCGCGCCAACCCGGTCAGCCTGCTGCCGGTGCACGCCGACCAGATCAGGTACTTGGTGGCCGAGCGCGGAATCAGCCGGGAATTGGAGGCGCTGCCCTCCGAAAAGGAGATCGCGCGACGTTCGGAGGCGGGCATCGGGCTCACCTCGCCCGAGTTGGCAACCCTGATGGCGCACGTCAAGCTGGCGCTCAAAGAGAAGATGCTGACAACCGAGCTGCCCGATCAGGACGTGTTCGCCTCGAGGTTGCCCTCCTATTTCCCGAAACCCCTGCGCGAGAGGTTCGCTCCCGAGATCCGCTCGCACCAGCTACGTCGCGAGATCGTCACCACCATGGTGATCAACGACCTGGTGGACACCGCCGGCATCACCTACGCCTTTCGGATCACCGAAGACGTCGGTGTCTCACCGATCGACGCGGTGCGTACCTACATGGCCACCGATGCCATCTTCGGCGTGAGTCACATCTGGCGCCGTATCCGTGCGGAGGAGCTACCGGTGGCGCTGTCCGACCGGTTGACGCTGGATACCCGCCGGCTCATCGACCGTGCCAGTCGCTGGCTGCTCAACTACCGCCCTCAGCCGCTCGCCGTTGGCGCCGAGATCAACCGGTTCGCCGCGCAGGTCAAAGCGTTGACCCCGCGGATGTCGGAGTGGTTGCGCGGCGACGATAAGGCCATCGTCGACAAAACCTCCGAGGAATACATCGCCCAGGGCGCACCTGAGGACCTGGCGTACCGCGTTGCGGTCGGCCTGTATCGCTACAGCCTGCTCGACATCATCGATATCGCCGACATCGCCGATGTCGACGCAGCCGAAGTCGCCGACACCTACTTTGCCCTGGTGGATCGGCTGGGTGCGGACGGTTTGCTCACCGCCGTCTCCGAGCTGCCGCGAAAGGACCGCTGGCATTCATTGGCCCGCTTGGCGATTCGCGACGACATCTACGGTGCGCTGCGGTCGTTGTGCTTCGACGTGATCGCCGTGGGCGAGCCCGATGAGAGCAGTGAGCAGAAGATCCTGGAGTGGGAGCAGCTCAGCGCCTCCCGGGTGGACCGGGCACGCCGGACACTCAACGAGATTCGGGATAGCGGACAAAAGGATCTCGCGACGTTGTCGGTGGCCGCCCGCCAGGTCCGCCGAATGACCCGCACCAGCGGACGAGGGATCTCGGGATGACCGTCGGGTACGTCGCTGCGGTGCCGGTGCGTTGGTCGGACATTGACATGTACCAGCACGTCAACCACGCCACCATGGTCACCATCCTCGAAGAGGCTCGGGTCCCATTCCTCCGGGAGCCGTTCGGCGCCGATATCACCACCATCGGCCTGCTGATCGCCGATGTCCGGGTCACCTACAAGGATCAGCTGCGGCTTGCGGATTCGCCTTTGCAGGTGACGATGTGGACGAAGCGGCTTCGGGCGGTCGACTTCACGCTGGGCTACGAAGTCCGCTCGATCGGCGCGGCCCCGGAGTCCAAGCCGGCCGTCATCGCGGAATCGCAGCTCGCTGCGGTGCACATCGAAGAGCAGCGGCTGGTGCGGTTGTCGGCACAGCATCGGGAGTACCTGCAGCGGTGGCTGCGGGAATGATGGGGACAGACGAGCGCGGGCTGTGGTTGACGGACCCAGCTCATCGTTCGGATCTGTCCACATTCGTCGAGCATGCGATCCGGCTTGACCCGGCCGCGATCATCCGACTGCGGGCACGATCCGCCGGATTGCTGACGGCTTGGGTGGCAACCAGTTTCGATGTGCTGGCCAGCCGGGTGGTGGTCGGTGAAGTGCGCCCCAATGACTTAACGGTGGGCGCCGACGCGCTGGCCCGCGGACTTGCTGCGACGGACAGTTCCGGCTACCTGGATCCGGGCTACCCGATGGACTCGGCGTGGCGGGGCGCGCTGCCGCCGGAGTCCGGATTCGTCCACCTCGAAGACCTGCCGGCGCGCGTTGTGCTGGACCTGGCGCAGAGTGGTGCACGACTTGTCAAGGAACACAGCAGCTCTCACGGTCCACCGGTGTCACTGATGGACCAAGAGGTCATCCGGGTCAGCTCGGATGATGCCGCCGTCGGCCTGCCGATGCGCTGCGTATTCGCCTTGACGGCAATGGGTTTCCTGCCGCAGTCGGCAGAAGCGATTGATGCCGATGAGATGGTTCGGGTGCGGGCAATGCCGACGTGGTTGCGGCTGGATGCGCGATTCGGATCGGTGTACCGGCGCCGCGGGCATCCGCCTTTGATGTTGAGGTGATAGTCGGGCTCGCGGCTTGCCCGGAAGCGGTCGGTGACCGGCAAAGTGGATTTCCCCACCGGGTGGATAATGCCATTTGTCTTTTTATTACCGACCCATAACGATTGTCTTAATTCCTGATAGCCCAGTTGTGGGGTTTCGAGTGGTAACTCTACGATTCTTGCGGTCCGCGTGTGGCCAGCGTCGGCTAGCGTGAGTATTTGACGGTCGCAATGGTCGTTCCGCTGTGTTGAACGGTGCGCAATCGGCTGGATAGTGGCGAAGTCGAGCTGGGTCTTGATATTGCGGATACCGTTGATGGGCAAGTGCTTTAATTCTGGTACGGACGGTTGGACCGGCTGGCCGATCGGCTGGGGGCAGCGCTGAGCCGCGCAAATTCGGCGAGCCTAATTTTGTTTTTCGGCGGTCCTGTAGTGGCAATTAAAGAGGATCCTGTTGGCCGGGATCGAAGACGGCTATTGCGTCCTCGAAATCCTTGCGAAGCGCTTCGGTGGGTGAAAGTATCGCTGGCATGTGGGCGAGCGGCGATGGGGACGATGCTGGGGCGCAGATTCTTAATCCGGACGATTCCGAGGATTCTCATCGGTTGGAATTCCTGCGCGCAGATCCATCGATTAATTTCTTGGACCGCACTGACGGGCAGGCGGAAATTGTTCGTGGAATCCGCCCCGGCCGTAACGCCGACCTCATTGCCGAACGGCACCGGTGGGTTCACTACCCGTGGCGACGAACGGTCGTCGGTGTGTTGGGGCCACACGCGTTTCGCGCTGTCCGGCTAGACCGAAACCGGCATCTGATCACCGAGGAGGAACAAGATCAGCTCGCCGAGCTACGTATCGGGGTAGTCGGGTTGAGCGTCGGACACACCCTCGCGTACACCCTCGCGGCCGAAGGGCTCTGCGGTGAGCTGCGGCTCGCCGACTTTGATCACCTGGAGCTGTCCAATCTCAATCGGGTCCCTTTGTCGGTGCTCGACCTCGGCGTGAATAAAGCGACCGCTGCCGCGCGCCGGATAGCTGAGTTGGATCCCTACCTGAAGGTGTCCGTCGTCACGGCCGGCATCACCGCAGATAACATCGACGCTTTTCTTGACGGGCTGCACATCGTGGTCGAGGAATGCGACTCGCTGGACACGAAAGTCATGGTCCGTGAGGCCGCGCGCGCACGGCGGATACCGGTCATCATGGCCACTGATTACCGCGGTCTGTTGGACGTCGAGCGATATGACCTGGAACCGACGCGGCCGATCCTGCATGGCCTGCTCGGCGACATCGACGCCGCAGCCCTGAGCGGCTTGTCGGACTGGGACAAGATTCCACACCTTTATCGCATTACCTCTCCCGAGAAGGTGACGGTGCGAGAGGCCGCGGCGTTCATCGAAGTTGGTTCGACGCTGTCCGGCTGGCCGCAGCTGGCCAGCGAGGTCCAACTCGGGGCGGCCAGCGTTGCTGAGGCCGTTCGCAAAATTGGCTTACAACAGCCGCTTTCATCGGGCCGCATCCGTATGGACGTCGAAGAGATGCTCAACCGTATCGACGATCCCGCCGCGCACGTCACCGACCGGCAGACGGCCGGGCAGGCTTGCACCGCGCAGTCTGATGCCGACGCTGACCCACTGGCCGAAGCCGCGCAGCTGGGCGACGTCGTTGACGTGGTCGCCGCGGCCGCCAATCGTGCACCGTCGGTCGGCAACTCCCAACCGTGGCACATCCGAGCCGATCGGGATTGTGTCGTCATCGAGCTCGCGCCCGCGCACACGTCTTTGGTGGACATCGGTTTGCGCTGCAGCGCGGTAGGAATCGGCGCGGCGGTGTACAACGCGCGGGTTGCGGCCGCTGCCCATGGCGTTCTCGGGCGGGTCGAGATCGGTGCGATCAGCGAACGGTCTCCGTTGACCGCGACGGTAAGACTGGGCAGCGGCGATGACCCGGATCTGGCGCGACTTTACGAACCGATGCTGGCGCGCCAGACGAATCGGCACTATGGGACGCCCACTCCGATCTCCGATGAGACGGTGGAGATGCTGGAACTTGTGGCTCGCGGCGAGGGTGCGCGGCTGCAGGTCTTGCGCAGTCGTGACGACATCGACAGGGCGGCAAGGATTATCGGAGCCAGTGACCGCATCCGGTATCTCACTCCGGAGCTGCATGCCGAACTGGTCGCTGAGCTGCACTGGCCAATTGACCCGGCCGCGAACAGCGGCATCGACGTTCGCAGTCTGGAGCTGGATGCGTTCAGGTTGATGATGCTCGAGCAGATTTGCCGCCCTGAGGTCACGGCCCAACTCGCGCGGTGGGATGGGGGAGTGGCCTTGGGGTTCGACGGCTTCGCCCGGCTCTCTTCGAGTTCGGCGCTGGCCCTGGTGTACGTGCAAGGCCGGTCGTTGGCCGACTACGCACGTGGCGGATCGGCCTCTCAAGCCGTGTGGATCCGCGCACAGCAGGAGGGGCTGGCGGTAGGACCGACAACGCCGCTGTTTCTCTACGCTCACAACGATCAAGAGCTGCTTGGCCTGTCTTCGAGCTACGGTGCCCAGCTACAGCGACTGCAGCTGGAGTTCGCCGAACTGGCCGACGCCGCCACGGGTGAGTCGCCGGCCATCTTGTTGCGGTTCTGCACCGCACCGAGCCCGTCAGTTCGCAGCCGCCGCCGGCCGTTAGCAGATTGGCGCAAGGGGGTCCGGAGCGGCGCGGACGCATGATCGGGGCCAGCCTCGTCGCCGGACGCGCCAGGCGGACAGCTCGGGGCACCCGTCGGGCGCGATCATTGAACCCGTGGCCCGCGCTGTGGGCGATGTTGGTCGGCTACTTCATGATTGTCCTGGACTCCACGGTGGTGATGCTCGCCAACCCGAGCATCATGGCCGACCAGCACACCAGTTACTACCTGGTGATTTGGGTGACGAGTGCCTAGCTACTGACCTACGCGGCGCCGTTGCTGGTGGCCGGGCGCCTTGGTGATCGATTCGGTCCCAAGAACATCTATGTCATCGGCCTCGCGGTGTTCACGGCGGCATCGTTGTGGTGTGGGTTGTCTGGCAGCATCGGGATGCTGATCACTGCCCGTGCGGTGCAGGGCCTGGGCGCCTCGCTGCTATTTCCGCAGACGTTGTCGATCATCACCCGGATATTCGAGCCGCAGCGCCGTGGTGTGGCGTTGGCCATCTGGACAGCCACCGGAGGCGTCGCAACTTTGGTGGGACCGTTGGCCGGTGGTGTGTTGGTCCAGGCGCTGGGCTGGCAGTGGATCTTTTTCATCAACGTCCCTATCGGCCTCGCCGGGCTGGTGCTGGCAGCCCTGCTGCTCCCGGTATTGCCGGTGCACCGCCCGCAGCTGGATCTGCTTGGGGCCGCACTGTCGGCGCTGGGTGTTTTTCTCGTGGTGTTCGCGCTGCAAGAGGGTCAGCACGCGGGGTGGGCGCCGTGGACCTCGATGATGCTGATCGGCGGCGTCGGGGTCATCGCGGTGTTCGTCTATTGGCAGTCGGTCAATCGCGGTGACCCGCTGGTCCCGTTGACGATCTTCAGCGACCGCAACTTCAGCCTGTCCAGCATCGGGGTGGCGGCCGTCGCGTTTGCGACGACAGCGATGATGGTGCCGGCGATGTTCTTCGTGCAGTCGGCCGTGGGGTTGTCGCCGATCCGCTCGGCGGCATTGATTGCCCCGATGGTGGTCATGAGTGGGGTGGTGTCGCCCATGGTTGGCAAGATCGTCGAGAGATATCACCCGAAGCTGGTGGTTAGTTCGGCGTTCACGATGCTGGCGGTCGCGCTCACCTGGCTATCGATCGAGATGTCTTTGAGCACGCCGATCTGGCGGCTGGTGCTGCCCATCACGGCGCTCGGCGTGGCCATTCCCTTTGTGTGGGCGCCGCTGGCCGCCATTGGCTCGCGAGACCTGCCGGCACAGTTGGCGGGTACGGGCGCCGGCGTGTACACAGCGGCTCGGCAGCTGGGGGCCGTGCTTGGCGCCTCAGGCATGGCGGCGTTCATGACAGCGCGGATCGCCGCCGAGATGCCGCCGTCGCCAGGGAGCTCGCCTGCGCTGCGCGGCAGCGACGGCACAGCGGTGCAACTTCCCGGGGTGCTGCGTGAGCCCTTCTCGGTCGCGATGTCGCAGTCGATGCTGCTGCCCGCGTGCGTGGCATTGTGCGGCGTGGCCGCCGGGTTGTTCATGCTGGGCTTCTCGGGATCGACCGATACTGGCCACGAAGCAGCGGACCAACCGGGTTGAGCGGACCACCGGTTCCCGATCCGGTCGGCGGCCGCAGCGGAGGACCCGTTTTGATGGGGAGAAATTGACGCTAGGTTTTTATCATGGCCGACACCGCTGCAGTTCTGGCTTGCAACACCGATGCGTTGCGTAGCGAGTACGACGTTGTGATCCTCGGCTCCGGCTATGGAGGCGCGATCACCGCGGCGCGGCTGGCAACCGCCAACGCGGCAGCGGGCGGCAAACTCGACATCGCGGTGCTGGAACGGGGCGCCGAGCACCCCACCGGAACCTTCCCCGAAACCGAGAAGGCCGCGCTTGGCGAACTTCGCTCGCGCTCGAATCCCTTGGGCCTTATCGAGATCGAACGCTTCAAGACCATCGACGTGATCCATGCCAGTGGACTTGGCGGCACCTCGTTGATCAACTTCAACGTGGCGATCGTCCCCGATCGGGAAGTGTTCCTGGCGTCGTGGCCGCGGGAGTTCCGCGCGTTGGTCGAACAGCAGCGTGAGGGTGTTGGCGGCCTGGACGAATACTTCGGCCGAGCCCGCCGCATGCTCGGCGCCGTGCCCTATGCGGAGAACGTGCCGCTGCGTCGCGTCGAAGCGTTCACCCAGATCGCCAAGAACGCGGGTGCCCAGCTGCAGATACTGGACATCACGGTCAGCGCCGAAGACCGCGTGACCAGATACGGCGTACAGCGGCGGCGCTGCCCCAACCACGGTGGCGATGGCACCGGTGACAACACCGGTTCGAAGAACACCCTGATGACCAACTATCTGCCGATGGCCGCACACCGTGGCGCCCAGATGTTTTGCGGCATCGAAGCGGAGCGCATCGAAGCCGCCGACGACGGCCGCTGGCGGGTGATCGCTGGGCGCACCGGGCGCAAAGGTCAAGGCTCGCGCAAGGGCCAAGACGGCGATGTCGTCATCACCGCCCGTCATGTCGTGGTCTGTGCCGGCACGCTGGGCAGCAACGGAATCCTGATGCGCTCGAGAGATGCCGGACTGAAACTGTCTGGGCGGCTGGGTAAGAACTTCAGCGGCAACGGCGATAACTTCGCGATCGCCTACAACACCGACATGCGCACCGATACCCAAACCTGGGCGACCACCGATGGGCCGCCGCGATCCGAGCTGGCTTGCGGGCCGAGCATCACCGCGGTGATGCGTTTCGGCGCCGACCAATCCGACGTGCGTAAGCGGTTCACCGTGGAGGACTTGTCGCTGCCCCGCGCGCTCGTCGACAGCTTCCGCTTGGGGCTGATGGGGCTGGCCGCGGCCAGCTATCGCGACCTGCGGCCGACCAAACTTGACCGCTGGCGTCGTGACGTCACCTTCAACATCGACGGCGCGATGAACCACTCGCTCGGATTCTTGATCATGGTGCACGACAACTCCGACGGCGAACTGGTGCTACGCAAGAACGGCACCGTCAAGGTCGACTGGCCGGGGGCCCCGACCGAAGCGGTCTACCGCGACGTCGACGCGATCATGAAACCCGCTGTCGAGGCGATTGGCGGGACGTACATCAAGAATCCGCGATGGGACAAGCGTTTCCTCGGCAAGCACCTGATCACCGCCCATCCGATGGGTGGGTGTGCCACCGCCGACAACGTCGACGCCGGCGTAGTCGACCACGCCGGGCGCGTGTATCACCCCGATGGCGGCACCTACGACGGGCTCTACGTGTGTGACGCGTCGGTCATCCCGCGAGCCATCGGGGTGAACCCGTTTCTGACCATCTCGATGTTCGCCGAACGCACCGCCGAACTGATGCGTCGCGAACTTGGCCTGCCCGGCTATGACCCCGTTACCGAACTCGACGACCGCGTCTGAGCCGTCCGTCTGGGTGGCTGCGCGGGCCTAGCAGAGGCCGCTGGGAATCCCGCGCGCCGGCTGGGTCTCCTGGGTGGGCATCACCTGCGGGAACGGCACCCGGTAGGGGACCGCCGTCTTCGTCACGGTGCCCAGGACATAGTTGGGCACGCACTGGGGCAGCTTCTGGACGGCGTTGATCGCGGGGTGGCTGAGGTTGGGGCGCGATGAGTTTGGCGGGACCGCGAAGTTGAACGTCGAGGTCATGTCACCGACCAGGCCGTTGCGCCAGGCGCTGATGTTGGGGACCGGAACGCCAAACCGCGTCTCGATCAACTTCAGTTGAGAGGTGTGGTCGAACGTGTCGTGGACCATCAGCGGGCCCCGGCTGTAGGGCGAGATGACGAAGCATGGCACGCGATAACCCAAACCGATCGGTCCACGTATGCCACCGGAGCCGGTGACCGCGTCGATGTTGGGCACGGTGATCCACTCGCCGGGAGTTCCCGGGGGAGCCGTGGTCGGCGTGACATGGTCGAAGAATCCGCCGTTCTCGTCGTAGCTGACGATGAGCGCCGTCTTTTCCCACACCGCCGGATTGGAAAGCAGGATCCGCAGCACGTCCACAATCGCCACGGCGCCCACATTCACCGGGAACGCCGGGTGCTCGGACAACAGGAACCCCGGCAGCACCCAGGAGACCTTGGGCAGCCGGTTGTTGCGGACATCGGAGACGAAGTCTCTGGGGTAGGTCGGCGCGATGCCGTAACGGGCTAGATTCGTCCGCGGATTTTGGGCCTGCTTGAAATCATTTAGCATCCCGTCATAGCCGATGACCGTATTGTTCAGCGCCCCCAGCAGCTTGTTCTGGTAGATCTTCCAGCTGACCCCGGCATCCTCGAGATTGTCGGGCATGGTGCGCCAACTGAACCGCCCCTGGGGTTGGATGTTGGGGTCTACCAGCAGCGGCCCCCCGTTGGCGCCATCGGGATCGATAGTGCCGCTCATCCAATAGAGCCGGTTCGGCGACGTCCCTCCGATGAGCGAGCAAAAGTAGCCGTCGCAAATCGTGAACGTATCGGCCAGCAGGTAGTGGATCGGGATGTCTTCGCGCTGGTAATAGCCCATCGTCACCGGGGTGTTGCCCTGCAGCGCACTGACCGCGGCTTGGGCCGGCAGCCAGTTGTCGTTGCCGCCGTTGTTCCAGGCGTTGTGCATGGCGATCCAGTCGTGTCCTGGGTCGTTGACACACTCACCGGAAACGAGCGGGCCCCGCGTGGTGTCGAAGCGGTAGGGGATCGTGGTTCCGGCCGGATCGTTGGACTGTGTTTGGGGGTTCCAGCCTTTTTGGGCGAATAGCGGTGAGCCGCTGTCGAATCCGTTGGTGCCCGAAAGCTTGCCGAAGTAGTGGTCGAACGACCGGTTCTCCTGCATGAACAACACGATGTGCTCGATGTCGCTCAGGTGACCCGAACATGGCCCTGCTGCGTAGGCCTTTTCGATGACCGGGCCGGCCAAGGACATGAAGGCACCGGCCCCGCTGGCGGCGGCGGCCTTGGCCAAAAACTCGCGACGCGACATCGCATCGACGGGGCTCTTGCTCACCGCCTACCTTCCCTGTGCGTTTGTGGGAGGAACGGTATACGCCGGCGATGCTTTGCTGCGCCAAGTCGACCGGCGTGTTGGAGGCAAGCTCGGATTCGCTGTCGGCCGATGCGGTTCGGCACCGGCGGGACCGGGAGCGTTTCATGATGCTGGCGTAGCGGCGGCAACGGCGCCTGGCTGTTCGAAGCCAACGGGGCTTGGCCGCCGCGTCGTTACACCAGCCAGGCCGCCGCATCGGGCGCCAACGCGCCGTCGACCAGTGGCGCGCTGGCCAGCAGCAGCTCGCCGTCCGGGAGCGTCAGCGGGCGGTCGCCGGCGTTGAGCGCGCACACCAACCCAGCCGGGCGGCGAAATATCAGCGCGCCGCGTGGGGCGCTCAGCCACCGGATTTCGTTTCCGTTGAATTCCCTACGCTCCCTGCGTAATTCGAGCGCACGCCGGAAAAACGCCAACGTCGAACCGGCATCCTCGAGCTGCTTTTCGACGGTCAGCTCCGCCCATTCGGGCGGCATCGGCAACCAGGTGTCAGCGCAGCTGGAGAACCCGAACGGGGGAGTCGTACCCGACCACGGCATCGGGACCCGGCACCGGTCACGGCCGCGTTCGGTACGTCCGGAACGTTCCCAGGTCGGGTCCTGCAACACCTCGTCGGGCAGGTCCACATCCGGCAGCCCGAGTTCCTCCCCGTTGTAGAGGAACACGGCGCCCGGCAGGGCGAGCATGAGCATCGCCATGGCACGGGCCCGGTGCAGCCCCGTGGTCCCGCCGCCGTAGCGGGTGACCTCCCGGCCCACATCGTGATTGGCCAGTGTCCAGGTGGGAGCGGCGTTCGCCATCGCGGCGGCCTGAAGCGAGTTCTGCACCGCCGTGTGAATCTCGGCCGCATCGAAGTCGGTTCGCGCCAGCCGGAAATTGAAACCCAGATGCAGCTCGTCGGGTCGCAGATACTGCGCCCAGCGAGCGTTGTCGTGTACCCACACCTCGCCGACGGTCACCGCGGCCGGGTACTCATCGATGACCGTCCGGATGTCGCGGTGAATCGCGTGCACATTCGGGTGGTTGAAGCGCGGATCGTCGTCGGTGTGGCGCAATACCTCTGCGACGTCCGATGTATCCGGAAGCCCGGGTGGTTTGGCCATGCCGTGCGCAACGTCGATTCGGAAGCCGTCCACCCCGCGTTCCAGCCAGAAGCGCAGCGTTTTCTCGAAGTCGTCGAAGACGTCTGGGTTGTCCCAGTTCAGATCTGGTTGCTCGGTATCAAACAGATGCAGATACCACTGGCCGGGCGTGCCGTTCGGATCGGTCACCCGGGTCCACGCCGGTCCGCCGAAGACTGACTCCCAGTTGTTGGGCGGCCGCACGCCGCCGGGGCCGCGCCCGTCGCGGAAGAAGTACCGATCTCGGTCGATGCTGCCTGGTCCTGCGGCAAGCGCGGCCTGAAACCAGGGATGCGCCGAACTGGTGTGGTTGGGCACCACGTCCATGATGATCTTGATGCCGCGCCGGTGCGCTGCCGCGATGAGCCGCTCGAGTGCGGCCATGCCGCCGAACAGTGGGTCGACGTCGCGGGGATCGGAGACGTCATAGCCATGGTCTGCCATCGGCGACACCGTGACGGGGTTCAGCCAGATCCCGTCGACACCGAGGTGGGCCAGGTGATCGAGCCGGGCCGCGACCCCGCCCAAGTCACCAACACCGTCGCCGCTGCTGTCCGCGAACGATCGGGGATAGACCTGGTAGAAAACCGCGGTGGACCACCACGGCTTCGCTTCGTCGCCGTCGGCCGCCATCAAAATGGTGAGTTGACCAGTGAGTGGGCGGCCATTTCCAGGTAGTCGAGCAACTCGCGACGATGATCGTCGTCCAGGGTCTGCGAATCGACGGCAGCGACGGCCGTGTGCATGCACCGCAGCCAGGCGTCGCGCTCGATCGGCGTGATCCGGAAAGGCATGTGCCGCATCCTCAGCCTGGGGTGTCCGCGCTGCTCAGAATAGGTGCGCGGGCCGCCCCAATACTGCTCGAGGAACATCCGCAGGCGTTCTTCCGCGCCCGATAGGTCCTCTTCGGGATACAGCGGGCGCAATATCTCGTCCTCGGCGACCAGCTCGTAGAAGCGGGACACGATTGTTTCGAAGGTTTTGGCCCCCCCGACGGCGTCGTAGAAGGGCTCGGTCATCTGATCCATCCCTTCCATTGTGGGCCATTTGTCTTGGCTGGCTGTTGCGGGCGACCCGTTAGACCCTGTTGTTCACCCAAGTGACACGGCGTCGACGTGGCAAAAGGCGTGCGGTCGGCGGCGAATCGTGGTGGACTGTTGCCCGGAGGATCTATGGCGCAGGGCAAGAAGCGCCGCGGCCACCGCAACCACGGTGCCGCGGCCAGCATGACTGGGACCGCGTCATGTCTGCACAGTGTCGATACGCATCCGCCCAACCGCCACGAGACCGCGTCGATCTGGAGTCGCCGGCGGGTGCTGCTGCTGAACTCCACCTACGAACCGCTCACCGCCTTGCCGATGCGCCGGGCGATCGTCATGGTGATCTGTGGCAAGGCTGACGTGGTGCACGACGACCCGGCGGGGCCGGTCATCCACTCGGCGACCCGCACCATCGTGGTTCCTTCGGTAATCCAACTGCGGACCTACGTTCGGGTGCCCTACCGCGCCCGGGTTCCGATGACCCGTGCCGCGCTGATGCACCGTGACCGTTTCTGCTGTGCCTACTGCGGGGCGAAAGCCGACACCGTCGACCACGTCGTGCCGCGCAGTCGCGGGGGTGAGCATTCGTGGGAGAACTGCGTCGCCTGCTGCTCAGCGTGCAATCACCGCAAGGGTGACAAGCTGCTCACCGAACTTGGCTGGTCACTGCGCCGAACGCCGCTGCCGCCGACCGGTCAGCACTGGCGGCTGCTCTCGACGATCAAGGAATTGGACCCATCCTGGGCCCGGTACCTCGGCGAGGGCGCTGCCTAGCGTTGTCATCGCGACTGGCCGACACCGTCGCGGCGATCATATTCGTGTCCTAACTGCGCCGGGTGAACCCTCGGTGGGATACGGTTTGGGGCGTGAGCGTTATGGAGATTCATCTCTTTTTCGTCGGAATACCGTTGTTCTTGGTGGTTGTCCTGGGAGCGATCTTCTTGACCCGCAAGGGACCGCACCCGGCCACCTACCAACTGTCGGAGAAATGGACGCATTCCCCGATCCTGTGGGCCGCCACCGATGAGGCTGTCGGAGACGCCCACGGACACGGCGGGCATGGTTCCTCGGAATTCTCAGTTGGAGGTGGCGCCAGTGGCACATGGTGACGTAGCGACGATCGAGCCCACCGACCTGCCGCGGGGTTCGGTATTCACCAGCAGCGGACGGATATCCAGGGTGACCGAACCCGGGGAATTGTCCGTGCACTACCCGTTCCCGATCGACGACCTCGTGGCCGTCGATGACGCCCTGAAGTACGCCTCGCGTGCGTCCAACGCGCGCTTCGCGGTGTACCTCGGCGATCTGGGTAGTGACACCGCCGCTCGTGCGCGCGCGATCTTGGCCAAGGTGCCGACACCCAACGACGCGGTGCTGGTTGCGGTCTCACCCGACCAATGCGCCGTCGAGGTTGTCTATGGCGCGAACCTGCGGGGGCGCGGCGCCGAGTCGGCGGCTCCGTTGGGAGTTGCCGCCGCCACGTCGGCGTTCGAGCAGGGCAACCTGATCGATGGGCTGGTCAGCGCGATCCGCGTGCTCAGCTCGGGAATCACCCCGGCCTAGTCGCCACGCGTCTGCCCGCGAGGGTGCGCAGCTGTACGCCCAACACGGCGTGTCGGCGTACGGTTGCGCACCCTCGCGAGGGCACACGACCGCGCTAGAGCGCGGCGTCGAACCGTCGGGCTCGCAACGACCGCTTGACCGCGGCCTGTCCCTCGGACACCAGCCGCCGCAGCGCGGGTGCTAGCTCGGGGTCGGACAGGAATCGGTCGGCGGCGGCAACGCCTTCCTCGGTGATGTCCCAATAGGGGTACAAGCCGATCACCACCGATTGGGCGACCTCGCTCGATCGGCGCTCCCATACCCCGAGAATCACCTCGAAATAGCGGGCGGTGAAGGGCTTGAGCAGCTCACCTTGCCCGGGGGCGCCGATTCCCGCGATGATGGCTCGGCCGGTGGCGTTGGCCAGCGTGTCATCCTCGACCACCGTGGTGAACGCGCGGTCTTTGACCGGGAACTGCGGCCGCGCCGCACGGGCGTGCGCACTGCTGCGCTTGCCGGTGGCGGTCAGGTCGCGCTTTTCCTCGGCGTCGATGCGGGGTGACTCCAGTCCATCGCTGTCGATGACGCCGGCGGTTGCCAGCGCGGTGACGATGCGCCAGCGCAGGTCCGTATCGACTTCCAGGCCGGCCAATCCCAACTCGGCCGGGTCATTGTCCAGCAGCGCCGCCAGCGTCTCCACATGGCGGGGCGAGAGCACCGACGTGCACAGCGCGTTGATGAAGGCCAGCTGATGATCGGACCCGGCATCGGCCGCGCGGGCCAATTCCACCAGCCGATCGGCGAACTGCGGCCAACCCGTTTCGCTGGCCCAACCCGGTTCGGCGTAGGAACCCAGCGCCGTCTGGGCTTGCAGCAGCAGTCGCTGTGCCACGCCGACTTCCGTCTCGGCGTGAATGCCACCTGACACCAGCGACACGAAGTCACGCGCACGCAGCTCGGCCTCGCGTGTCATCTCCCAGGCCGCAGACCAAACCAGGCTGCGCGGCAACGGTTCGGCGATGTCGCCGATGCGCCCCAACGCCGTTTGCAGCGAGTCACCGTCGAGCCGCAGCGAGCAATAGGTCAGGTCGTCATCGTTGACCAGGATGAGTTTCCCGCGAGGCACACCAACCAGGGCAGGGACTTCCGACTCCGTCCCGGCGACGTCGAGTTCTTCTCGATGAACTCGCACCAACTTTCCAGACCCGCCGGCGACATCGTCGTCGTAGATGCCCACCGCCAGCCGATGCACCCGGGTCTCGCCCGCACCGGGCGCCGCGCCACTTTGCTGCACCACAAACCGGGTAAACCTGCCGTCGGCATCGACGTCGAAGTCTGGGCGCAGCGTGTTGAGACCGGTGGTCTTGAGCCACTGCTGACCCCAATTGGACAAGTCGCGCCCGGATGCCTTTTCCAGTGCGGTGATCAGATCGCTGAATGTCGCATTGCCGAATGCGTGGGCACGGAAGTAGTCCCGCAGCCCGGCCAGGAAGTGCTCGAGTCCGACATAGGCGACGAGCTGCTTGAGCACCGAAGCGCCTTTGGCGTAGGTGATCCCATCGAAGTTCACCTCCACCGCCGCCAGGTCGGGAATGTCCGCGGCGATCGGATGGGTCGAGGGCAGCTGGTCTTGCCGGTAAGCCCAGGATTTCTCGACCGTGGCGAAGGTTGTCCAGGCCTCGGTGAATTCCGTGGCCTCGCTTTGGCACAGCACCGAAGCGAAAGTCGCGAAGGATTCGTTGAGCCACAAGTCGTCCCACCAGGTCATGGTGACCAGGTCGCCGAACCACATGTGCGCCATCTCATGCAGCACCGTCTCGGCGCGCCGCTCGTAGGAGGCCCGGGTGACCTTGCTGCGGAACACGTAGTCCTCGAGGAAAGTCACCGCGCCGGCGTTCTCCATGGCACCGGCATTGAACTCCGGGACGAACAACTGGTCGTACTTGCCGAACGCGTAGGGAATGCCAAAGTGCTTGTGGTAGAAGCCAAATCCCTGCTTGGTTTGGGTGAACAACCGCTCGGCGTCCATGTACTGCGCCAGCGACGCGCGGCAGTAGATGCCCAGGGGAATGCCGCCGTGTTCGTCGCTGTAGGTGTCGTTCCAGACTGCGTACGGTCCAGCGACCAGCGCCACCAGATAGGTGCTCATCCGGGGGGTGACCCCGAAGCTGTGCACGGCGGCCGACTGGCTCTGTGAGACCTCGACCGCGGCGGCGTTGGATACCACCTTCCAGTGTTGAGGCGCGGTCACCCGGATCTCGAAAGTGGCCTTCAGATCGGGCTGATCGAAGCAGGCGAACATGCGCTTGGCATCGGCGGTCTCGAACTGCGAGTACAGGTAGGCCTCGCCGTCAACCGGGTCGACGAAACGATGCAGGCCTTCGCCGGTATTGGAGTACCTGCAGTCGGCATCGACGATGACGACATTGCGATGAGACAGCCCGCGCAGGGGGATTCCGGTGGATTCGTCGTAACCAGAGACATCGAGCTCTTGGCCGTTGAGACTGGCGCTGCGGACGCCCTCGGCGGCGATGTCGATCACCGTATCGGCGCCGGGTAGCGCGTCGAACATCACGGTGGTGGTCGAGCGGAACGTGCGCTCGCCGGTCACATCGAGGTTGACCTGGTAACTGTCGACCGTGATCAGGGCGGCGCGTTCGACAGCTTGATCCCGGGTGAGGTTTGGAAGAGCCACGGCGTCCAAGATATCGGCTGCGATGGCACTGCACACGACAGCCCCGCTGCAAGATCGTGGTAGGGCTGGCCGGCGCTGTGGTCAGTGGTGCCCTGGGCAAGCGGGCCTAACTCGATTCGTCTGCCCGCGATAATCATCCACTGGTGAATTACCTTCCCCCACAACGCATTTACGAGAAAATGGGGTGCCGACTCGGCTAGGGTGTGGTGCCAATGCTCTCGAATTTTGATGGTCGGTAAGTGCTAGCGGCGCCGTGGCTGATAGGAGACTGAGCAATGTCCTTTGTGGTGGTGGACCCGGAGCTGGTGGCGGCGACGGCAGCGGATTTGGCCAATGTCGGTTCGACGATCGGTGCGGCCAATGGTGCCGCGGCGGCTACGACGAGGGCGGTGCTTGCCGCGGGGGGCGATGAGATCTCGGCGGCCGTAGCCGCGTGCTTCGAGGCGCAGGCTGAGGCCTATCAGGCCTTCGGTGCCCACACGGCGGCACTTCACGACCAGATCGTGGGGGCGTTGACTGCGGGTGCGGGCGGCTATTCCGCAGTTGAGGCGGCCAACACTTCGCTGCAGCAGGCCGCGAATCTGGTGACCTCTCCAGTTCAGACACTTACCGGGCGGCCATTGTTCGGCAATGGCGCCGATGCGACGACCCCGGGCGCCAACGGCAGAAATGGTGGGTGGCTCATCGGTAGCGGTGGTGACGGGGCGGCCGGCGGCGTGGCCGGCCAGGCCGGCGGCAGTGGCGGTAGCGCCGGGCTCATCGGTGATGGCGGTAACGGCGGCACGGGTGGGTTTGGTGCGGCAGGGGGTACCGGTGGCGCGGGCGGGATGCTGTTCGGCAATGGCGGCAACGGCGGCGCGGGGGGCGTTGGTGTCACCGCGGGCCTAGGTGGCAACGGCGGTGCCGGCGGCAGTGCGGGGCTGTGGGGTCACGGCGGCAACGGCGGAATCGGCGGGGCAGGCGGGGCCGGGGCCGATGGCGTCAATCCCGTCCCGGCTGACGCCCCATTCAGCTACGCCGATAGTGGCCAGCAGGGGCACGACGTCATCGATGGCACCGCTGCTGGCGGTCACGCCGGCGCCGACGGCACTACCGCCGGGGAGATCGGCGGCGTGGGTGGCCGCGGCGGCGCCGCCTGGGCCCAATCACCAACGGGTACCCCCAATGTCACCGGTGGTGCCGGTGGCGGCGGCGGTGACGGGGGCTCCGGCGCGATGGGCGGCGGTGGCGGTGCGGGCGGCGACGCCACCGCAGGGACCGGGGCGGTTGCCACTGGTGGTGCTGGTGGCGACGGCGGCGCCGGCGGCGCCGGAGCCATCGGCGGGGCCGGCGGAGCGGGCGGTTCCGCCGGTACCGTGCTCGGCACCGGCAGTGCCCACGGCGGGGCCGGCGGGGCCGGCGGGGCCGGCGGGGCGGGCGCGGCGGGTGGCATCGGTGGCGCGGGGGGCAGCGCGGATGTGAACGCGAATGTCTTTCCCGGGCAATCCGCGACCGGCGGCAACGGGGGTATGGGCGGACGCGGCGGTGATGGCGTTGCTGCCGGCCTTGCCGGCGATGGCGGCAAGGGTGGTGTCGGCGGTCGGGGTGGACTGCTGTTCGGAGATGGCGGCATCGGCGGTGCCGGTGGTGGCGGCGGTATCGGTGGAACCGGCGCTGTCGGTGGCGGGGGTGGTGCCGGCGGAGCCGCTGGCGACGGCGCGTTCGGCGGTGGCCCGTTCCATATGGGGCAGGGTGGTGTCGGCGGCGATGGCGGTGATGGCGGTGCCGGCGGTGATGGCGGCAACGGCGGAAATGGCGGCGCCGGTGGTGCGGGCGGGCTGATCGGTCACTCCGGTGGTTCGGGGCTCGGCGGTGCAGCGGGCGGTGGCGGAAGCGGCGGGGTCGGTGGCTTGGGCGGCGCCGGTGGGTTCGGTGAGGGTGGGGGTGCTGCGGCCGGTGCCAACGGTGCGACCGGTGCGACCGGCAACTCGGGCCACTCCGGCCAGGCCGGCTGACCGGGGAGAAAATGCATCTCCCTCGGTGGGGCGATCCGGGAACAATCAGCGGGTGGCCCCGGTTGCGCTGAATTGACCACCGACGAGAGGACCGCACGCCATGCCCGATCAGGCCGCCGAAAAATCTATTGCCGACTTCTGGTTCGACCCGCTGTGCCCGTGGTGCTGGATCACCTCGCGCTGGATCCTCGAGGTGGAGAAGGTCCGCGACATCGAAGTGAACTTCCGGGTGATGAGCCTTGCCATCCTGAACGAGAATCGCGAAGGTCTGCCCGAGCAATATCGCGAAGCCATGGCCAAGGCGTGGGGACCGGTGCGGGTAGCGATTGCGGCGGAGCAGGCGCACGGTGCCGGTGCGCTGGCCTCGCTCTACACCGCGATGGGCACCCGGATTCACAACGAGGGCAACAAGGACCTCGATGAGGTGATCAAGCTGTCGCTGGCCGACGCTGGTCTGCCCGCCGATCTGGCTGCGGCCGCCACCAGCGACGCCTATGACGATGCGCTGCGCAAGAGCCACCATGCCGGGATGGACGCGGTGGGCGATGACGTTGGCACCCCGACCATCCACGTAAACGGTGTGGCCTTTTTTGGGCCGGTGCTGTCGCGGATTCCGCGGGGCGAACAAGCCGGCAAGCTGTGGGACGCCTCGGTGACCTTCGCCGCCTACCCGCATTTTTTCGAGCTCAAGCGCACCCGCACCGAGCCACCCGAATTCGACTGAGCGCGGGTGCGTAACGGTCTGACGCCGCTTGGCCAAGCGCTGAACAACGGCGGTCAGGCGCATCTATAATCCGGCCAGTGTCGATTCCCGGCCGATCGGATGTGCGGAATGATGACTGTGCGGCCCGCTAGGTAGTCGTCGATGACTACCCCGCTGGATCAGCCCCCAGCTACCGATCCACGGGCGAGCAAGAAGCGTCCCGACCGCACCCGCTGGCTGTATTTCGCGGTCATCGGCGCGGTGATCCTCGGGGTGATCGCCGGGCTGGCTGTGCCGTCGATCGGCCCACACGTCGCGGTACTGGGGACGACATTCGTCAACCTGATCACCATGATGGTTGCGCCGGTCATCTTCTGCACCATTGTGTTGGGCATCGGTTCGCTGAACCGGGCCGCGCTGCTCGGCAAGGTCGGGGGACTGGCGTTCCTCTATTTCTTGGTGATGTCAACGGCGGCGCTGGGGATCGGCCTTTTCGTCGGCAACCTGATTGGGACGGTTCGCGGTCTGCATCTGTCCGTCGAGTCAATGGGCAGCGGCGTCGAGGTGGCCGACGCGGCGCCGCCGTCGGGCTGGATGCACGGCCTGCTCGATCAGGTCATCCCCACCTCGTTGTTGTCGGGCCTGACGAATGGCAACGTGCTGCAGGCACTGTTTGTCGCGCTGTTGGTCGGCTTCGCGGTCCAGGGCATGGGCGCTGCGGGTGAGCCCATCCTGCGCAGCGTCGAGTACCTGCAGAAGCTGGTTTTCAAGGTGCTTGGCATGCTGCTGTGGCTGGCGCCCATCGGCGCATTCGGCTGGATCGCCAGCATCATCGGGGCCACCGGTTGGGGTGCCGTGGCCAACCTGCTGATCCTGTTGGTCGGCTTCTACCTCACGTGTGCGGTGTTCGTGTTCGGTGTGCTGGGCGTGTTGCTCTACCTGGTTTCCGGGGTGTCGATCTTCCGGCTGGTGCGCTACCTGGCCCGGGAGTATCTGCTGATCTTTGCCACGTCGTCGTCAGAGGCAGTGTTGCCGCGACTTGTCGCCAAGATGAAGCACCTGGGCGTCGAACCCGCGACCGTCGGGGTGGTGGTGCCCGTCGGGTATTCGTTCAACCTCGATGGCACCGCGCTGTATCTGACCATGGCGTCGCTGTTCATCGCCGACGCACTCGGACGGCCGTTGGCGTGGGGCGAGCAGATCTCGCTACTGGTGTTCATGATCTTTGCCTCCAAGGGCGCCGCCGGGGTGAGTGGTGCGGGTCTGGCCGCGTTGGCCAGCGGCTTGCAGGCCTATCGTCCCGAGCTCCTCGGTGGTGTCGCGCTGGTCGCGGGAACAGACACCTTCATGAAGGAGGCCCGTTCGCTGACGAACTTTTCCGGCAACGCGGTCGCGACGATCCTGGTGGGTTGGTGGACCAAGACGATTGACCGGTCAAAGGTCGACGCGGTACTGCACGGCCGCGATCCGTTTGACGAGTGGACCATGATCGATCGGGACGACGCGCCGCCGAGGGGTGTTGCCGAGTCTTGAGCGGGCCGAGCCCGCCGGTTCGCCCAACGTGGCGCGACACGCCGCGCTTTGCATAGCTGACTTCCGCCAGGGAAGGATGTCGGGCATGCGCGTCTACCTGGGGGCCGACCACGCCGGCCTGGAGCTCAAACAGCAGATCATCGAGCACCTGAAAGCAACTGGGCACGAGCCGATCGACTGCGGTGCATTCACCTATGACGCCGAGGACGACTACCCGGCGTTTTGCATCGCCGCGGCGCAACGCACCGTGGCAGACCCGGGCAGCCTGGGCATCGTGCTGGGCGGATCGGGCAATGGTGAGCAGATAGCCGCCAACAAGGTCCCCGGTGCCCGCTGCGCCCTGGCCTGGAGCGAGCAGACCGCATCGTTGGCGCGCGAGCACAACAACGCGCAGCTCATCGGCATCGGCGGTCGGATGCACACCGTTTCCGAGGCGCTGGCTATCGTCGACGCCTTCCTGTCCACACCGTGGTCGAAAGCCGAGCGGCATCAACGTCGAATCGACATCTTGTCCGAGTACGAGCGGACCCACCAAGCGCCGCCGGTGCCCGGCGCTCAGGACTGAGAGCACCTATGCCCGAAGGGCATACGTTGCACCGGTTGGCGCGGTTGCATCAGCGCCGGTTCGCCGGTGCGCCGGTGGTGGTATCGAGTCCGCAGGGCAAATTCGCGGACTCGGCCGGCGCGGTAGATGGCCGAGTGTTGCGCGCCGCCAGCGCATGGGGCAAGCATCTGTTCCATCACTATGCCGGCGGTCCGGTGGTGCACGTGCACCTCGGTCTCTACGGGGCTTTCACCGAATGGGCACGTTCTGCCGGTGAGCTTCTTCCCGACCCGGTCGGGCAGGTGCGGATGCGGATGGTTGGTGCCGAATACGGCACCGACCTGCGCGGTCCCACCGTATGCGAGGTGATCGACGACGCCCAGGTCGCCGATGTGCTCGCCCGGCTGGGACCTGACCCCTTGCGTAAGGATGCCGACCCGTCGTGGGCGTGGGCTCGGATCGCCAAGTCGCGCAGGCCGATCGGTGCACTTCTGATGGACCAGAAGGTGATGGCGGGGGTCGGCAACGTCTATCGCAGCGAGTTGTTGTTTCGGCACCGCATCGACCCGTACCGCAGCGGTCAGCGGATCACCGAAGCGGAGTTCAGCGCGGCCTGGACCGATCTGGTGGCACTGATGAAAGTCGGTTTGCGCGGCGGCAAGATCGTTGTGGTGCGTCCCGAACATGACCACGGGGCACCGTCGTACGCGGCGGGACGGCCTCGCACCTACGTGTATCGGCGTGCGGGAGATCCATGCCGGGTGTGTGGGGCCACGGTCGGTACGGCCGTACTCGAGGGCCGCAACGTCTTTTGGTGCCCCTCCTGTCAGGCGTGATCTTGATCACTGTCTAGGTGCGCAACGTGGCGTCACCTGACTTGCGTTCTGGCACTTCGGTTGTCCGCCGCGGGTTGGGCACGATTCTTCAGATTGGCTACAGGTTGGCCGGGTAAGCCTGGTGCCTATGAAAACTTACCCGCGTTTAGCTGCAACAGGTTTGGCAATGGCCCTCGGTCTGGGGCTGGCCGGAGTAGGCGTCGCGTCCGAGGCTGCGGCGCAGCCCGGCGCCCCCACGCAGTGGTGCCCGGGCGACTTCTGGGATCCCGGCTGGGGTGAAAACTGGGACATGGGTCACTGTCACGACAACTGGCGTGGGCCAGGACCCAACCCGCAGCCTGGTCACGCAGGTCCTGGAGGGCCGGGAGAGCCCGCACCTGGGCAGCAGGGACCGGGTGGTCCCGGGGGGCCGGGCGGGCGGCCCGGCGGGCCCGGCGGGCCTGGGGGACCGGGCGTTGGGCCGGGAGCGCCGGGGGGGCCGCACTGATCCCTGACGACGCCCAGCCGAATGGCCGCACCCTGCCGACATCGGTTCGGCAGGGTGCGCTCGTTCGGGTTGGCCGCGGCGAGCTAGTCCGCGGCAACGTCAAGTGCCGCGTAGACCTCGTTGCTCAACGCGACGCTGCGCGGGTCGGCGTTGGCCTTGCTGGCGTCGAAGCGGTTCATCACGTACGCGTAGCCGATCCGGTGTTCGAGGTCGACGAAACCGAACGACCCGCCCAGGCCGCCATGGCCGAAGATTTTCTGGTTGGGACCGTTTACGGCGCGCTGGTTGAGCATGTACCCCAAGCCCCAGCCGTGATCGGCGACCCGCGGCCCCAGCACCAGGTCGGTGTCGAAGCCGCCCTGCGAGACCCGGACCAGATCCATGTGCTCGCGGCTCAGCAGTTTCTCCTGCGCCAGTGCGTTGTAGAACGTTGCCAATCCCAGCGCGGAGACCTGCGCGTTGGTGCCGGGGAACTCCAGCTGGCGCCACAGGTGCAGGTCGTTGGAGCCAAGTTCGTCATCGGGGGCAAACCCCATCGCAATCGACAGCCCCGCCTTGGGGTGGTCGTCGAGGCTGGTGGGGTCGCTGGGGGCTTGCACATCGGCCAGCAGGTCTCGGGCGTGCGGCTTGTTGACCCGCTCGGCGCAGCGGCTCTGGTCGAAGGGGGACAGGCCGATGTGGACGTCGGCGCCGATCGGTTCGGCGATCTCGGTGCGCAGATACTGCCCGACCGTGCGCCCGGTGATCCGGCGGAATACCTCGCCGAGGATGAAACCGAACGTGGTCATGTGGTAGCCCTGGGCGCTACCTGGCTCCCACCGCGGCTCGGCCAAGGCCAATTGCTCGCACACGAAATCCCAGTCGGTGACCTGTTGCCAGCTCATTCGCGCGTTGGGGCCGATCACACCGGAGCGGTGGCTGAGCACCATGGCCACGGTGATGGCTTCCTTGCCCGCCTGCCCGAATTCGGGCCAATAGCGGGCGACCGGAGCGTGTAAGTCCAGCTCACCGCGGTCGGCGAGCTGGTGGACGCAGGTGGCCGTGAGTGCCTTGCTGCCGGACAACACGGTGGTCAGGGTGTCCTGCCGCCACGGCCGGGCACCGGCGGCGTCCGCCGAACCGCCCCAGAGATTGACGACCAGATCACCGTCCACCCACACCGCGACGGCTGCTCCGACCTCCATGCCCTGGGCGAAGTTCCGTTCAAAGGCAGCACGCACTCTTTGGAACTTCCGCGCACATGAGCCGTAAATATCGACGTCGCTCATGGCGCCTTTCTGTGGTGCATAGGCCGTGCTTGGAGCGGGCGACGGGAATCGAACCCGCGTAGCTAGTTTGGAAGACTAGGGCTCTACCATTGAGCTACGCCCGCATGTAGTAAGTCGAGCGAAACTCTACGTGGTGGCTGAGATCAAATCTAATCGACGCAGTCATGTGACCGCTTGGGACGCGGCGCGACTTCCTCGAGGGCCCTGCCGGACCCTGGAGGTCCTTGCAGGCCCGCCGCCGCCGGGCCGTAGGATCGCGAGGTCAGTCCGGGGTGTAGCGCAGCTTGGTAGCGCATCCGCTTTGGGAGCGGAAGGCCGCAGGTTCAAATCCTGTCACCCCGACCAACTCACCGCGACGAACAACCACCAAGGAGCAGATCCGTGAAGAGCAGTGTCGAGCAGTTGAGCCCCACCCGGGTTCGCATCAAGGTGGAGGTGCCCTTCGCCGAACTCGAGCCTGATTTCCAGCGGGCCTACAAAGAGCTGGCCAAACAGGTGCGGCTGCCCGGCTTCCGGCCGGGGAGGGCGCCGGTCAAGCTTCTCGAGGCTCGCTTTGGCCGGGAAGCGATGTTGGACCAGATCGTCAACGATGCCGTGCCCAGCCGGTACGGCCAGGCGTTGGCAGAGTCCGAGATCCAGCCGCTGGGCCGACCGGACATCGAGGTGACTCAAAAGGAGTATGGCCAGGACCTGGCCTTTACCGCTGAGGTGGACGTTCGACCGGAAATTGCGCTGCCGGACCTGACCGGGCTGTCGGTTTCGGTGGATGCGATCGAGGCCACCGACGACGAGGTCAACGCCGAGTTGGAGTCGTTGCGCGCCCGGTTCGGCACGCTGACCGGAGTGGAGCGCCCGGTGGCCACGGGGGATTTCATCTCGATCGACTTGTCGGCGGCTGTCGACGGCGAGGACGTGCCTAACGCCGCCGCCGAAGGGTTGTCCCACGAGGTCGGCTCCGGCCGGCTTATCGCGGGTCTCGACGATGCGGTGGTCGGATTGTCGGTGGACGAGTCGCGGGTATTCACCGCCAAGCTGGCGGCCGGAGATCACGCCGGGCGCGATGCCGAGGTCACTGTCACGGTCAAGTCGGTCAAGGAGCGCGAGCTGCCCGAACCCGACGACGAGTTTGCGCAGTTGGCCAGTGAGTTCGACACCATCGACGAGCTGCGCGCAAGCCTTCGCGAGCAGGTGCTGCAAGCCAAGCGGGTCGGCCAGGCGGAGCAGATTCGCAACGCCACCATCGACGCCCTGCTCGAGCGGGTCGACGTGCCGACGCCGGAGTCGTATGTGCAGGCGCAGTACGAGGGTGTGCTGCACAGCGCGCTCAGCGGCATCAACAACGACGAGGCCAGGTTCAACGAACTGCTCGTTGAGCAAGGATCTTCGCGTGAAGCGTTCGACGCTGAGGCCAGGACCGCCTCGGAGAAGGACGTCAAGCGGCAGTTGCTGCTGGACGCCCTGGCCGATGACCTCAAGGTCCAGGTCGGTCAGGAAGACCTGACCGAACGCCTGGTCCTCACGTCGCGCCAGTACGGCATCGAACCGCAACAGCTGTTTGCCTACCTGCAGGAAAACAACCAGCTTCCGTCGATGTTCGCCGACGTTCGGCGCGAGTTGGCGGTCAAGGCCGTGGCCCAGGCCGCGACGGTGACCGACACCGACGGCAACACGATCGACACCAGTGAGTTCTTCGGCAAGCCGCCGGAGAACGACGTAACGGACTTGTTGGACGACGACGCCGACGAAGACGCCGGCGTGGACGCCGATGGGGATGCAGAAAACTCAGCAGAGCCCGTCGACGCGGACAGCGCCGACGCGGCCCAGGGGGCCGGCTAAGGCCACATGGCATGACGCTGTGAGCGAACGCGCCGACTTCAGGGGGTGCGTGGGCGCCACACAGTGGGTGCGGTTGGTTAGGGTCGGACACAGAAGAACTCGAGAAAGCAGGTAACCCAGTCGTGACTGACATGCGTTCGAACTCGCAGGGTCTCAATCTCACGGACTCGGTCTATGAGCGCTTGCTCTCCGAGCGCATCATCTTCCTGGGGTCGGAGGTGAACGATGAAGTCGCCAACCGGCTGTGCGCGCAGATTCTGTTGCTCGCCGCCGAAGACGCCAGCAAGGACATCAACCTCTACATCAACTCGCCGGGTGGATCGATCAGCGCCGGCATGGCGATCTACGACACCATGGTGCTGGCCCCCTGCGACATCGCCACGTATGCGATGGGCATGGCCGCCTCGATGGGCGAGTTCCTGCTGGCAGCGGGTACCAAGGGCAAGCGTTACGCGTTGCCACACGCCCGCATCCTGATGCACCAGCCGCTGGGTGGGGTGACCGGTAGTGCGGCCGACATCGCGATTCAGGCCGAGCAGTTCGCCGTCATCAAGAAGGAGATGTTCCGGCTCAACGCCGAATTTACCGGCCAGTCGATCGAACGTATCGAGGCGGATTCGGATCGCGACCGCTGGTTCACCGCCCCCGAAGCTCTGGAATACGGTTTCGTCGATCACATCATCACCCGCGCCGCCCACGTCAACGGAGAAGCACAGTGAATCCTCAGGTCCAGCCCCAGGCGCGGTACATCCTGCCGTCGTTCATCGAGCACTCCAGCTTCGGGGTCAAGGAATCCAACCCGTACAACAAGCTGTTCGAGGAACGCATCATCTTCCTCGGCGTCCAGGTCGACGACGCGTCGGCGAACGACATCATGGCGCAGCTGCTGGTGCTGGAGTCGCTGGACCCCGATCGTGACATCACCATGTACATCAACTCGCCGGGTGGCGGGTTCACCTCGTTGATGGCGATCTACGACACCATGCAGTACGTGCGGGCGGACATCCAGACGGTATGTCTGGGACAGGCCGCTTCGGCCGCGGCGGTGTTGCTGGCCGCGGGAACCCCGGGCAAGCGCATGGCGCTGCCCAATGCGCGAGTGCTGATCCACCAGCCGTCGTTGTCGGGCGTCATCCAGGGACAGTTCTCCGACCTGGAGATCCAGGCCGCCGAGATCGAGCGGATGCGCACCCTGATGGAGTCCACGCTGGCCCGCCACACCGGCAAGGATCCCTCGGTGATTCGCAAGGACACCGACCGGGACAAGATCTTGACCGCCGAAGAGGCAAAGGACTACGGGATCATCGACACGGTTCTGGAGTACCGGAAACTCTCGGCCCAGAACGCCTGAGGCGGCGGCCGGAATTTCGTTGACGGGCGACGGTCGATACGGCCGCGCTCGGTTGTCTTAGTCGAGGTCTGACCCGGCGAGTTGGCTCTCGTCGGGGTCGGGGCTCTCGTCAGAGTCGGGGCGGGGAAAGCGCCGCAAGCCCAGGACGAACGCGGCCGCCAGTAGCACCGAGGCGCATCCCAGCGCGATTCGGATGCCCTGCATGAAGTCCGAATCGGCGGCGCTGACGATATTGGTTTCCTGCGCCGACGTGATGCGGTGTCGCGGCCCGATGAAGGCGGCGTGCGCATGCGGATTGGCGCTGTCCACGATGGTGTCGACAACGATCGAGCGCACGACGGGATCGGGCAGGTCATCTTCCATGCTTTCCGGCAGTGTGGCGCCCAACCATGCGGCCAGAATCGAGCCCAAGAAGGCGACGCCAAAAATTCCGCCCATGGACCTTTGTAGGTTGAGCAGGCCGGCGGCCATGCCGGCGCGGTGATCATCAACCTTGGTCATACCAAGGTGTAGCAGCGGTGTGACGCTGCCGCCGGCCCCCGCGCCGAAGACGGTCAGTCCCATCAGGGCGAGCGCGGGTACATGGCCCATCGCGGTGACGAACAGCACCAGCCCGGTGACCATGGCAGCCAGACACGTGACCACCGGCAGCCGCGGGCCCCATTTGTTGACCGCCGCGCCCGCCAGCAGGCTCGCCATCCCAAATCCCGCGGGCACCGGCAACATCATCAGGCCGGCGTGCAGCGGTGACAGGTCGCGCACATTCTGGAAGAACTGCGTGATCACCATCAGCGTCCCAAAGAAGCAGGACATCACCACGAAATAGACGATCAGCACGGACCGATAGACCGGCTCGGTGAACAGCTGGAGATCGATCAACGGAAACGGGGCGCGCCGTTCATGCCGGATGAAAGTCCACAACAACGCGACGATGATCAGAAGCAGTGAGGTCAGCACGATGGCCGACCGCTGCTGAAACCGAGGTGCCTCGATGATCGTGTACGCCAACACCGCGATCCCGGGCACGAAGGTCAGCTGTCCCACCCAATCCAGCTCGGTCGGGTCGGGATCCCTGGACTCGTCGACACCGATCAGCGTCAGCACCAACACGATCGCGCCGAGCGGCACGTTGACCGCGAACACGCTGCGCCAGCCAAGGGTCTCCACCATCAGTCCGCCCAGCGCCGGTGCCGACGCGGCGCCGACCATCCCAATGGCCATCCAGTCCGCGATGGCCCGGGCCTTCATGCGCTGATCGGGAAAGGCGTGGCTGAGCAGGGCAAGTGACAACACCGATATGAACGATGCGCCCAGGCCCTGGATCACTCGGGCCGCGGTGAACATACCGAGATTGATCGGGAGCACGCACACCACCGAGCTTGCGACGAACAGGGCCAGTCCGACAAAGAATCCCCGCCTGCGGCCGTAGCGGTCGCCCAGCAAGGCGCAGCTCATCAGCATGGCCGCCATCCCCAGGCTGTAGCCGGCGACTGCCCACTGAAGACCTTGCTCGCCGGTGTGAAACACCCTTTGGATACTGGGCAATGCGACGTTGACGATATTGACGTCCACGAACACCATGAAGATCCCCAGCCCCGTTGCCGCCACGGTCAGCCGCTGGCGTCGGGTCATGGCGACGTTGTCCGCGGCGGGGGCAGTGGCGGGTACCTCAGCGCTGCCTGACGTGGTTGGGGGTTCGCCGATTTCGCCTGGGTTGCTCATAGCTCGCCTTGACCTTTCGCGTGGACAGGGAATGCGGCTAGAAGTTCGTCGGCTGGGTTTGACGGCTTTGATCGGCCCGCGGATCGGGGAGCAGGCCAGGACCCCAGGGCGGACCACGAGGCCGGTCGGCGGCCGGCGCCGCTAAACCATGCGTTGCCGAGCATCGCTCTCACAATGGTCAACACTAGGGAAACTGACGTAGTGGCAACGGCGTTTTACGCAGCTTTTCCAACGCCGGCCCGGCGAGGAGGGGGGAAGGGGTCACCTGTGGACGCTGCGAGACTGGGCGAGGCCGACAGCGCGCCGCCGACCTCGATCAGTGCGGAAAACATCAGCCAACCGCGCAACGTCGCTGTAGGGTGGTCGCCTGGGGGCTTGGTAGCCATGAGTTTCGCCAGCTGACGGGCCTCGGTGGCGTAACGACCACGACACGCCAGAGAAACGTACAGCGCGTCTCGGCGAGTGGTGGGAGCCGTTGGGCTATATGTTGCATTCAGACGAAAGGCACGAATAACCCAGCGAATACCAAGGACGCTATTCGGTGTTAACGGTCGCGGTGGGCCGGAGCAAGCGGGTAGCGTCGGGGGATACACGCGGCACGGCAAGACGAACGGCGAACAGGAAGTAGGCCCTCACCAAAATGGCGCGCATAGGAGACGGCGGCGACCTGCTGAAGTGCTCGTTCTGCGGAAAGAGTCAGAAACAGGTCAAGAAGCTCATAGCTGGCCCCGGTGTGTACATCTGTGATGAGTGCATCGATCTGTGCAACGAGATCATCGAAGAGGAACTCGCTGACGCCGACGATGTGAAACTTGACGAACTGCCCAAACCGGTCGAGATCCGGGAATTCCTCGAGGGCTACGTCATCGGCCAAGACACCGCGAAGCGCACGCTCGCCGTCGCGGTCTACAACCACTACAAGCGGATCCAGGCCGGCGAGAAGTCTCGCGATTCCAGGTGCGAGCCCGTGGAGCTGACCAAGTCCAACATCTTGATGCTCGGGCCTACCGGATGCGGTAAGACCTACCTGGCCCAGACCCTGGCCAAAATGCTGAACGTGCCGTTCGCGATCGCCGACGCCACCGCGCTGACCGAGGCGGGTTATGTGGGTGAAGACGTCGAGAACATCTTGCTCAAACTCATTCAGGCCGCCGACTATGACGTGAAGCGTGCCGAGACCGGCATCATCTACATCGACGAGGTGGACAAGATCGCTCGCAAGAGCGAGAACCCCTCCATCACGCGCGACGTCTCCGGTGAGGGTGTTCAGCAGGCCCTGTTGAAGATTCTCGAGGGCACCCAAGCTTCGGTGCCCCCGCAGGGTGGCCGCAAGCATCCGCACCAGGAATTCATCCAGATCGACACCACGAACGTGCTGTTCATTGTCGCGGGTGCATTCGCCGGGCTGGAGAAGATCATTTACGAGCGGGTCGGCAAGCGCGGTCTGGGCTTCGGCGCCGAAGTGCGCTCCAAGGCCGAGATCGACACCACCGACCACTTTGCCGATGTGATGCCCGAGGATCTGATCAAGTTCGGTTTGATCCCCGAATTCATCGGTCGGCTCCCGGTCGTTGCCTCCGTCACCAACCTGGACAAAGAGTCCTTGGTCAAGATCTTGTCCGAACCCAAGAACGCGTTGGTCAAGCAGTACACCCGGCTCTTCGAAATGGACGGTGTGGAGCTGGAGTTCACCGATGACGCGCTGGAAGCGATCGCCGACCAGGCGATTCACCGCGGCACCGGTGCTCGCGGGCTGCGGGCCATCATGGAAGAAGTCTTACTGCCGGTGATGTATGACATCCCGAGCCGTGACGACGTCGCCAAAGTGGTGGTCACCAAGGAGACCGTGCAAGACAACGTGTTGCCGACGATCGTGCCGCGCAAGCCGTCACGTAGTGAGCGCCGCGACAAGAGTGCCTAACCGGCGCTGATGCCGGGCGCTTCCGGTCGCAAGCCGGCGTCCTCGACCGAGTCGAGTGACGCAGCCTCATCTGATGCGATGGCGGCCTACGATGCGCTGCCGCGCAGAGTGGTCCATGCCCTGGACCTGGTGAACTTCTCGCTCGCTGACGTCCGCGATGGCTTGGGTCCCTACCTGTCGGTGTACCTGTTGGTGACCAACAACTGGGACCAAGCCTCGATCGGGTTTGTGATGGCCGTCGGCGGCATCGCGGCCATCGTGGCGCAGACACCGATGGGCGCGTTCGTGGACCGGACGAAGGCCAAGCGGGCGTTGGTCATCACCGGCGCCTTGGCGGTCACCGCGAGTGCGCTGGCGATGCCTCTGTTTCCCGAACTCCGCTCCATCTCGTTGCTGCAGGTGCTCACCGGGATCGCCAGCTCGGTCTTTGCTCCGGCGCTGGCCGCAATCACGCTGGGCATCGTAGGCCCGCAGCTGTTCGCCAGGCGGATCGGGCGCAACGAGTCCTTCAATCACGCTGGCAACGCCACGGCCGCCGCCATCACCGGTGGGTTGGCCTTCTTCTTCGGGCCGGTGGTGGTGTTCTGGGTGCTTGCCAGCATGGCGGCGATGAGCGTCGTGGCAACCCTGCGCATTCCGCATGATGCGATCGATCATGACCTGGCCCGCGGTATGGATCACGCGCCCGGGGAACCGCATGCTCAGCCATCGGGCTTTGGGGTGCTGCTGCACAACCGCACATTGATGATCTTCGCGGCGGCCGTTGTCGCTTTCCACTTCGCCAACGCGGCCATGCTGCCGCTGGTGGGCCAGGTGCTGGCCCTGCACAACAGGGACGAGGGCACGGCGTTGATGTCGTGGTGCATCGTGGCGGCCCAGGTGGTGATGGTGCCCGTGGCGTACGTGACCGGGAGCAGGGCCGATGCCTGGGGACGAAAGCCGATCTTTCTGGTGGCGTTCGCCGTCTTGACCGCTCGTGGCTTCCTCTACACGCTGTCGGACAACTCGTACTGGCTGGTTGGGGTCCAGTTGCTCGACGGCATTGGCGCCGGCATCTTCGGAGCGCTGTTTCCGCTTATCGTCCAGGACCTCACCCACGGAACGGGTCACTTCAACATCAGCCTTGGCGCCATCACCACGGCGGTGGGGGTCGGCGCGGCGTTGTCCAACTTTGCTTCCGGCTGGGTGGTCGTCACTGCGGGCTACAACGTGGCCTTCATGTCCCTGGGTGCGATCGCTGGCGCGGGCTTCATCTTGTACTTGCTTGCGATGCCGGAGACGTCTTCGGCAAGACTTGCCGGGCGTTGAGTTGCGGTGGATCTCCGCGGTGGCTGTGCGCGGCGGGCTGGCGTCGCGCGCCACGCTCGGCGCGGCCGGGGCGGAAGAAGTGACCAATACCACACTTTTCTTCGGCCGCCGTTATCGCCCCCTCTGACGTCGGGTTTGCGATGTATGTCCCATGTACACGGGACATTTCGGCGTCATTGTCCCCTTAAGGAGGTGACATGAGGTTGCCATACACTCCTTATGTAAGTGTCATAATCGGTACTGCCAGTGACACAAAATCGTGAGGGCGGGGAGCCACTCCGACGACGCGTAATCTAGAGATTTGGCGCGGAGTGCCTGTCCCCAGGTAGACGGAAGGGCGGAGACGTGGATCCGAACGGCAGCGAAGCCGGACCAGAGTCTCATACCGCGGCGACCCATGGCGGGCCTGACCGGCAGCGCCTGGAGAATGTGGTTATCCGTTTCGCCGGGGACTCCGGCGACGGCATGCAGCTGACCGGCGACCGATTCACGTCGGAGGCCGCGCTTTTCGGCAATGACTTGGCGACCCAGCCGAACTACCCCGCCGAGATCCGGGCCCCCGCAGGCACGCTTCCCGGGGTTTCGTCTTTTCAGATTCAGATTGCCGACTACGACATCCTGACCGCCGGTGACCGGCCCGACGTGCTGGTGGCGATGAATCCGGCCGCGCTGAAGGCCAATATCGGCGACCTGCCGCTGGGCGGGATGGTGATCGCCAACTCGGACGAGTTCACCAAGCGCAATCTGACCAAGGTGGGGTACGTAACGAACCCGCTGGAGTCTGACGAGCTCGAGGAATACGTCGTCCACTCCGTCCCGATGACCACGCTGACGCTGGGAGCCGTCGAAGCGATCGGCGCGTCGAAGAAGGACGGGCAGCGGGCCAAGAACATGTTCGCGTTGGGCCTGGTGTCCTGGATGTACGGGCGGCCGATACAGACCAGCGAGACGTTCATCAGGGAGAAGTTCGCCCGCAAGCCCGAGATCGCTGAAGCCAATGTGTTGGCCCTGAAGGCGGGCTGGAATTTCGGCGAAACCACCGAGGCTTTCGGCACCACCTACGAAGTACCCCCGGCGAAGCTTCCGCCCGGCGACTACCGGCAGATCTCCGGGAACACCGCGCTGGCCTACGGCATCGTCGCGGCCGGGCAGCTGGCCGACCTCCCCGTGGTGCTGGGCAGCTATCCCATCACGCCGGCGTCGGACATCCTGCACGAGTTGTCCAAGCACAAGAACTTCAACGTGACCACCTTCCAGGCCGAAGATGAGATCGGCGGCATCTGTGCCGCACTCGGCGCCGCCTATGGGGGCGCGTTGGGCGTCACCAGCACATCGGGACCCGGCATTTCACTCAAGTCGGAGGCGCTCGGGCTCGGCGTGATGACCGAGCTGCCGCTGATCGTCATCGATGTGCAGCGGGGAGGGCCGTCGACCGGTCTGCCCACCAAGACCGAACAGGCTGACCTGCTGCAGGCCCTATACGGCCGCAACGGTGAGTCGCCATTGGCGGTGCTGGCGCCGCGGTCGCCTGCCGACTGCTTTGAGACCGCTCTCGAGGCGGTGCGGATTGCGGTGTCGTATCACACGCCGGTGATCCTGTTGTCCGACGGTGCGATCGCCAACGGATCGGAACCCTGGCGCATCCCGAACGTCGCCGATCTGGCGCCGATCAAGCACACCTTCGCCACGCCCGACGAGCCCTTCCAGCCCTACGCCCGCGACCCGGAAACCTTGGCCCGCCAGTTTGCCGTGCCCGGCACTCCCGGGCTGGAACACCGCATCGGCGGACTAGAGGCCGCCAATGGAACGGGCGCCATCTCGTATGAGCCGACCAATCATGACCTGATGGTGCGGTTGCGGCAGGCCAAGATCGAGGGGATCAGTGTTCCCGATCTCGAAGTCGACGATCCGACCGGTGATGCCGAGTTGCTGATCATCGGGTGGGGCAGTTCCTACGGGCCCATCGGAGAAGCGTGCCGGCGGGCGCGGCGGCGCGGGACCAAAGTGGCGCATGCTCATCTGCGCTACCTCAACCCCTTCCCGGCGAATCTGGGCGAGGTGTTGCGACGTTACCCGCAGGTGGTGGCTCCGGAAATGAACCTGGGTCAGCTGGCGTTGGTGCTGCGTGGGAAGTATTTGGTCGACGTGCAGTCAGTCACCAAGGTCAAGGGTGTCTCGTTCCTGGCCGACGAGGTGGGGCGCTTCATCCGGGCCGCACTGGCCGGCAGACTGGGCGAACTCGAGCAAGACAAGATGATGGTCGCCAAGTTGTCGGCGGCCACGGTTGAAGCGGGAGTAGGCGCATGACCCGTGCCGCGACGACGCAGAGCGAGGCGATGAGGAGGAGCGGCGCTCATGACTAGCGTGATCGGCAATCTGGCTGGCACAAACCTGGGTGTAACGCCTGTTTTGTCCAAGAACACCGGAGTGCCCACCACCGACCAGCCACAAAAGGGCAAAGACTTCACCAGCGACCAAGAGGTCCGCTGGTGCCCCGGCTGTGGCGACTACGTCATTCTCAACACCATCCGCAATTTCCTGCCGGAGCTGGGGTTGCGTCGCGAGAACATCGTGTTCATCAGCGGGATCGGCTGCTCTAGCCGCTTCCCGTACTACCTCGAGACCTATGGCTTCCACTCGATCCACGGGCGCGCTCCGGCAATCGCGACCGGTCTCGCGCTGGCCCGCGAAGACCTCTCGGTTTGGGTGGTCACCGGTGACGGCGATGCCCTTTCGATCGGGGGCAACCACCTGATTCACGCGCTGCGGCGCAACGTCAACATCACGATCCTGCTGTTCAACAATCGGATCTACGGGCTGACCAAGGGCCAGTACTCGCCGACGTCGGAGGTCGGCAAGGTGACCAAGTCGACGCCGATGGGTTCGCTGGACACCCCGTTCAACCCGGTGTCATTGGCGTTGGGGGCCGAGGCCACGTTCGTCGGCCGCGCGCTGGACTCCGATCGTGCGGGGCTTTCTGAAGTGCTGCGCGCCGCCACCGAGCATCGTGGCGCTGCGTTGGTCGAGATCCTGCAGGATTGCCCGATTTTCAACGACGGCTCCTTCGACGCGCTGCGCAAGGAGGGTTCCGAAGAGCGGGTCATCAACGTCCACCACGGCGAACCAATTGTGTTCGGCGCCAACGGGGAATACTGCGTGGTGCGATCCGGCTTCGGCCTCGACGTGGCCAAGACCGCCGACGTCGCCGTCGACGAGATCGTGGTGCATGATGCCCACGCCGATGACGCGGCCTACGCCTTCGCACTGTCGCGGCTGTCCGATCAAAACCTCGAACACACGGTGTTGGGGATCTTCCGAAGCATCAGCAGACCGGCCTACGACGACGCGGCTCGCTCCCAGATCAGTGCCGCTCAGGAGTCGACGCCTTCGGATTCGGCCGCGCTGCAGTCGCTGCTGCGTGGCCGCGACACCTGGACCGTTTCCTGAGATGGCCGGACGCGAGTCGGACGCCGTGTCGTTGGCAGGGGTCGTCCTAGCCGGGGGAGAATCCCGGCGAATGGGACGTGACAAAGCCACACTGGTGCTGCCCGGTGGCAGCACGACAATGGTGGAGCACGTGCTCGGCATTGTCGGGCAACGCTGCGAGCCCGTCTTTGTGATGGCAGCCCAGGGGCAGCCGCTACCGCCGCTGCAGGTTCCCGTGCTGCGCGACGAATTGCGCGGGTTGGGACCGCTGCCGGCGACCGGACGTGGCCTGCGTGCGGCCGCAGAGGCCGGCGTTCGGTTTGCCTTCGTGTGTGCCGTCGACATGCCCAAGCTGACGGTGGATCTGATCGATGATCTGGTGCGCAGCGCTATTGAGACCGACGCCGAGGTGGTGCTGCCGTGGGACGGCCGCAGCCACTATCTGGCGGCGATATACCGGACCGATCTCGCCGAGCGGGTCGACGCGCTCGTCGCCGCGGGCGAGCGCAAGATGAGCGCTCTGGCCGACAGTTCGGATACGCAACGGATCGTGATGTCGGACTCTGCGCCGCTGGCCAATGTCAACACTGCCGCGGACCTGCCCACACCGGTGCGGCCCGGACACTGACCCTTGCCGTATCGGTCGCTGGGTGGCCTGCGTGCACCGGTGGTTATGACTGCTTTTCGAAAACTAAAATGCCCGGGGAACCGTTTTGATTCGAAGAAAATGGAATCAACCGAGGCGACGCTAACTGTAGCAACCCATTCCGCTATTTCTTCTTCCCCGCTGCAGCGGGGGTAGGAGCGGCCTTCGGTGCCTCGCAGCACCGTACTATTCTGCCGCACAATGTAGTTTAGCCGGCATTCGCGCACTCCCAACCTCAACCGGCCCGCGGAGTCTTCGATCAGCACGGTGGCGAGCGACGCGCCCTGGAGAAGCTAATTCGAGCCAAGTCCGACCATCGGTGTGCGCCGCTACGCGCAGCAGCGCTCTGCATTCACCCGTCGATGCACTCTGAACTGCGAAGGTCCCGATCATACGATTTGGATCAGCAAACAAGTGAATCGCCATCCTGCTCCACCGCCAATCAACATGGTGGTGAGCCTGTTGTTGTGGTCCGGTCATCGTTGATTCTTCCTGCCCGAAAACCCGGGCAACAAAGCCCCACAACGACTGGTCCACTACAACGGGCTCACCTCACCCTGTTAAGTTCAGTGGTCATATTTGTATTCCCTTTTGGTCGCCTAGAGCGGTGAGGAGTTGATCAAGGTTCATCGTCGCCACGTTGTCGTGTCTTTCGTTGGTGTGTGAGGAATGCTCACTATCGGCAATTTCACGGAGAGTGTTGAGAATCCCGGATCTTATGAGTTGTTGTGTTGGGATTTTTGCGATGAGGTTCTGCATTTCGATCTCTTCTGGATCCTGGGCCCGGCTAATGGTGCTGTTTCCCGATAGTTGAATGTTCAGGTATTGGGCGATAGCGCTAGGGGTGGGGTGATCGAAAACCAAGGTGGCGGGTAGGGATGCGCCGGTGTCTCGGGTCAAGGTGTTGCGTAGTTCTAGGGCAGTTAGTGAGTCAATTCCGAGATCTTTGAAGGGGAGGTCGGGCTCGAGTGTGGCCGGGTCGGGGTGAGCCAACACCGCGGCGGTTGCGGTAGTGACCAACCTGGTCAGTGTGGCCAACTGTTGTTCCGGGGTTTGAGTGGCGAGTTGCGCGGTCAACGTCTCCGCGCTGCCGATTGTGGCGTGTCGGCGCATGTTGGTAAGTGCGGACAGAATTGCGGGTAGGACACCTTGGCGGGCGTGGCGGGCCAGGGTTCGGGTGTTGAGGGGGGCTGGGACCAAGTGAGGTTGTCGGGAGACGAGAGCAGCGTCGAATAGGGCGAGGCCGTGTTCGGTGGTGATGGGGATCAGGTTGCGGGTGAAGCGGGCCTGATTCACCGTGTCGAGGTGTGCTGCTATCCCGGGTGTTTGCCAGTAGCCCCAGGCCAGGCTGGTGGCGGGCAAGCCATGGTGGTGACGGTGGTGGGCTAGTGCGTCGAGGAAGGCGTTCGCTGCCGCGTAATTCGCTAGCCCCGGTGCGCCGAGTACCGCTGCGGCCGCGGAGAACATGACGAATGCGTCGAGATCGATGTGGGCGGTGAGCTGATGGAGATGCCAGGCGGTGTCGGCTTTGGCGGTTAATACCGTGTCGAGTTGGTCGGGGCTTAGTTCGGTGAGTACAGCGTCATGCAGGACGGCGGCGGTGTGGATGACCGCCCGTAGCGGTTGTTCGCTGGGGATATTGGCCAACAGTGTGGCGAGTTGGGTGGGGTCGCTGGTGTCACACGCGGTGATGGTGATTTGGGCGCCGAGTTGGGTGAGTCGTTGGTAAAGGTTGTCGGCTCCTGGTGCGTCTGGGCCGCTGCGAGAGACCAGCAGCAGATGCCGTGCCCCGTATTGGGCAATCATGTGTTCGGCAAATACGGCGCCCAACATGCCGGTGCCGCCGGTAATGAGCACCGTGCCCGCGGGGTCGAATTCCACGGGGGGTGAGGTGGTGGTGGTGGTCTCGGCTGTGGTGGGGGTGAGTCGGGGGGTGTGGGGGGTGCCGTGGCGTAGGGCGAGTTGGGGTTCGGTGGGGGCTGAGGTGGGGTTGGTCAGGGTGGCCAAGACGTTGGTTAGCGTCTGGGCGGTGGTGGGGGTGTTGTCGATGTCGATGAGGGTGATGCGGTTGGGGTGTTCGTTTTGGGTGGTGTGGATTAGGGCGGCGGTTGCGGCTTGGGCGGGGTCGGGGGCCAGGTCATCGGGGCTGGTGGTGATGGCGTGGCGGGTCAGGACGACGAGATGGGTGTCGGTGGTGTCGGGGCGGTTCAGCCAGTTTTGTAGCCCGGCCAGGGTGTGTTGGGTCAGGGTATGCACCCGGTGCAGGAGGTCGCCCTGGGTTGGTTGGGAGGTGGTGAGGTCCCAGAGCACCACTGGTGGGCAGGGCTGTACTGCTGCTAGATCGGTGTAGACGGCGCATTGAGTCGATTGGCCCAACGTGGAGGCAAGGTCGTCGGGGTAAGAGCTGACGAGCGCTAACGGTGGCAATACTGGCGCGGTCGAGAGTGTGTCGGGGGGTAGTACAGGCCAGGTCAGCTGGAGCAACCCTCGGCGTGAGATCCCGGTGGGTTGCAGGCTGCCAGTATCGGGTAGCGCACGTAGGGTGAGCGCGTTGATGGTGATCACCGTCGCTCCGGCCGGGTCAGTGGCATGCAGGCTGAAGGTGTCGGCGCCAGTCGCGGTGAGTTGGACGAGTAGCCGGCGAGCCCCGGTCGCATGGAGGTTCACTCCGGTAATCGCGAAGGGCATCCGTGGGGTTGGCGCGGGAGAGGCATCGGTGTCGGTCAAGGCGGCAGCGAGAGGCTGCAAGGCGGCATCGAGTAGGGCGGGGTGGATGCCGTAGCCGTCGACATCGGTGTCGGCGGGTAGGGCGACTTCCGCGCAAGTGGTGTTGGTATCGGTGGGGTCGTTTTCGAGACTGTGCAGTGCGCGAAACGCGCCGTTGTAGCACACGCCGTGTTGAGCGAGCTCCTCGTAGAAGCCTTCTTGATCAACAGCATTGAGGGTTGGCCTCGCGGTGAAGGGTGTTGTCGGGGAAAGCATGCGGGACCGGTGGTTGCTCAGTGTTCCGCTGGCGTGCAAGACCCAGGTGCTGTGCTGGTGTGGGTGTTCACTGGTGCGGGCGTGGACGCTAAATGTTCGCCGGTTTTGTTCGTCGGGGGCGGTCACGCTGATTTGTAGATCGGTGGCGGCGTCGGGGGTGAGGGTGAGTGGGGTTTGTAGGACGAGTTCGTCGATGGTGGGGCAGCCGGTGTGTTCGCCGGCGTAGAGGGCCATGTCAATGAGTGCGGTCACGGGCAGTACCGCCGTGTCGCCGAGTTGGTGGCCCGTTAGCCAGCGGTGCGCGCTGGTGGACAGTCGTCCGCTGAGCACAATTTGGTCTTGATCTGCTAGTTCGGTGACTGCTCCCAGCAGGGGATGCTCAGGTTGATCGAGTCCGGCGGCGCCGACATCTGCTCGGGGGGCGGGGTCTAGCCAGTAGCGGCGGCGCTGGAATGGGTAGGTGGGTAATTCCACCGTGGTAGCGCCGGGGTAGATCTTTTGCCATGACGGGCTGTGGCCGTGGACGTGCAAGTTCGCGATTGCGTTGGCCACCATATCCATGTCGGGACGGTCCCGACGCAACGTTGTCACTACCGCTGATTGAGTGAGCTGGCCAGTGTCGGCTAATGCGTCGGTGAGTGCTGATGCCAGTACCGGGTGCGGGGACAGTTCCACAAACACGCGCTCGCTGTGGGCCAGCAGTTGCGCTACACAGCTATAGAACTCGACTGGTTCGCGTAGGTTGCGATACCAGTAGTCGGCGTCCATGGCGGTGGTGTCTAGCGGGTGTTCGGATAGCTCGCTGGCGACGGTGGAGTACAGCGGGATGCGTGCTGGTTGGGGGTTGAGGTCAGCTAATTCGTGGAGCAGGTGTTCACGCAGGCGCTCTACGTGAGCGGAGTGCGAGGCGTAGTCCACCGCTATGGGTCGTATCTGGACGCCGCCGTCCTCGCAGGTACCGATAAATTGGTCGACCGCGGCGGTATCGCCGCTGATGATGGTGTGCGCCGGGCCGTTGATCGCCGCGATGCTGATCTGGGTGTTCCATGGCTGCAGCAGTGGGCGTAGGTCTTCGGGGCTGAGCAGGACCGAAGCCATCGTTCCGGTGCCGGCCAGCTGCGCAAGTGCCGCACTGCGTAGGGCCACCACTTTGGCGGCCTCGGCGAGGGACAACGCCCCAGCGATGTACGCGGCGGCGATTTCCCCTTGGGAATGCCCGATCACTGCATCAGGCACAATCCCGTAGCCGCGTAATGTTTCGGCTAGCGCGATCATCACCGCGAACAAGACTGGCTGGATCACTTCTACCAGTTCAAGCGAGGGCGCGTCGGGGTCCAGGCAGATCACATCGCGCACAGACCATCCCGTATAGGGGCGTAACTCGGCGTCGCACGCATCGATAGCGGTAGTGAAAACGGGGTGTTGACGATAAAGCTGTGCGCCCATGCCGGCGTATTGGCTGCCCTGGCCGGGGAAAACGAACACTGTTTTACCGGCCTGGCCTAGCCGGTAGTGGTGGTAGGTCACTCCTGGGTGGGATTGGTTGGCGGCTAGGGAGTGTAGACCTGCCAGAAGGTCGTCGCGGGTGTTGTCGGTGTCACCGGGTACGGTCACAGCCGCGCGGTAGGGGTGATGGGTACGGGTGGTGGCCAGGCTGTGGGCCAGATCGGTAAGGCTTAGGTCTTCGTGGTGGGTGAGGTATTCGCTAAGTTGCTGTGCTTGAGCTGTCAACGCTGCGGGAGTATGTGCTGATACCGGCCAAATGTGTAATAGAGGCTGTTGAGGAAGCTGTGTGGTTTCGGGGTCGGCAATGGTTTCCGGCGCTTCTGGTGGGGGTTGCTGCACGATCAGGTGTGCGTTGGTGCCGCTGACCCCGAAGGCCGAAACCGCTGCGGTGCGAAGATGCTCAGTCTTGGGCCAGGGCGTTGCCTCGGTCAGTAATTGCACGGTGCCGGTTGACCAGTCGATGTGCGGACTGGGTTGATCGATGTGCAGGGTGGCGGGTAAGACGGCGTGGTTGAGGGCTTGGATCATTTTGATCAGTCCGGCGGCGCCGGCCGCGTGTTGGGTGTGTCCGATGTTGGATTTCACCGATCCCAGCCACAGGGGATGCTCGGGATCGCGGTGGGTGCCGTAGGTGGCGATTAGCGCGCCGGCCTCGATCGGATCACCCAAGGTTGTGCCGGTGCCGTGGGCTTCGACCACATCGACCTGGTCCAGGGCAATTCCCGCGTTGGCGGCCGCCTGAGCGATAACACGTTGTTGGGCTGGCCCGTTGGGGGCGCTCAGTCCGTTTGATGCGCCGTCTTGGTTGACTGCTGATCCCGCGATGACGGCAAGTACTGGATGGCGATTTCGGCGTGCGTCGCTTAGACGTTCCAACACCAGGACTGCAGCACCTTCGCCCCAGCCGGTCCCATCGGCGGCGGCTGCGAACGCTTTGCACCGTCCATCGGCGGCCAGTCCGCGTTGCCGAGCGAACTCGATAAACGGCGCGGGTGTGGCCATGATCGTGGCTCCACCGGCAAGAGCCAGGCTGGATTCGCCGTTACGCAGGGATTGACATGCTAGATGGGTTGCTACCAGCGACGACGAACATGCGGTGTCTACCGTGATTGCTGGGCCTTGCAACCCCAACACATAAGCCACCCGGCCCGAGGCCACACTGGTGGAGGCGCCTGTTAGGGCGTAACCCTCAACGCCGGAATGGGCACTCACGTAGCTCTGCGCCCCGATCCCGATGAACACTCCGGTGTTCGAGCCTTCCAGGGTGGTCGGGTCGATGCCCGCGTGTTCCAGCGCTTGCCAACACACTTCCAGCAGCACCCGCTGTTGAGGATCCATCGTGATTGCTTCTCGCGCGGAGATCCCGAAAAATTCGGCATCAAAGCCGGCCACGTCCGCCACAAATCCTCCGTAGCGGGTGTAGGTCTTGCCCACTGCGTCGGGATCGGGGTCGAACAGTCCCGCCACATCCCAGCCCCGATCGGTGGGAAAGCCACTCATCACATCGATGCCATTGCTGACCACGTCCCACAAACCCGCGGCCGACTCGATGCCACCAGGCAAACGACACGCCATGCCCACCACTGCGACCGGGGCATCCAGATCGACTTGCGTCGGGGCGACGGCCAGGGTCGGGCTGGTCGCACCGCTGAGCAGGTCCAACAGATGTTCAGCGACTGTGGTAGGGGTGGGATGGTCGAAGACCAGCGTCGCGGGCAACGTCAAGCCGGTGTCCCGAGTCAAGGTGTTACGTAGCTCGAGCGCGCTCAGCGAGTCGATGCCGAGGTCCTTGAAGGACAGGTCGGGATCCAACATTGCCGGGTCGGGGTGCGCTAATACCGCGGCAGTCACAGTGGTCACCAACTCGATCAGCGTCGTCAATTGCTGCTGCGGGGTTTGCTTGGCTAGCTGTGCGGCGTAGTGGGAGTTTTCGGTGATGGCGGGAATTTCGGCTGTCTGGGGTTGGGTGGTGCCCAGCTCGGCCAGTAGGGTGTGGGCGCGGCCAGTAGTGGTGAATACGTCTCGGAATTGACTCCAGTCGACATCGGCGATCGTAATCAGGGTGTCGTCTACGTCGAGGGATTGTTGAAGTGCGGCGAAGGCGATATCGGGGGATATTTGATGAAGCCCGATGCGGCTGAAATATCCCACAACTTCTTGCGATGTTGTTCTGTCGTCTGTCCAGGCCCCCCACGCTGGGGCTATAGCGTGGCAACCGCGACCGCGTAACCGCGTTACGAGTGCTTCGATATAAGCGTTAGCGGCCGCGTATGCACCTTGGCGGGTACCGCCCCACGTTGCCGCCGCTGAAGAGAACATGATGAACGTTTGTGGTGGCTGATCTTCCAGAACGGCTATCAAATTTTCCGCGCCCAGTGCTTTGGCGGCGAAAGATTTGGTGAATTCGTCAATCGTTGTTTCGGTAGTGGTGACCAGCCCGATATGAGCTGCGGCGTGCACGACCGTGTGGATTGGTCCATGTTCAGTGCGTGTTTGGGCGACAACGGCGGCTAAAGCGTCTCGATCGGTCACATCGACCGATATCGACGTCGTGGTTATTCCCGCGGAGTTGAGCTCTTTTTCCAACTCGGCTACCTGCGGGTGTTCTGCAGCGGTACGGCTGAGCAGGACAAGATGGCTGGTTCCGGCCTGCGCTAGCCAGCGGGCAATGTGCTGACCTAGATGGCCTGTGACGCCGGTGACAAGAGCAGTTCCCGATACTTTCCAAGTACGCATGCGAGCTTGCGGTAGCGAGGCTTTGTGGAGTCGTCGGGCGCTCACACCGGCCGCGCGTATTGCGAGTTGGTCTTCCGATTGCTGGCAGGTCAAGATGGCTTGCAGGCGGTTGAAATCTTGTGGTGTTGGACTCACCGGCAGATCGACAAGCCCGCCCCACCAGGTGGGATGTTCGAGGCAAGCCGACTGCCCTAGCCCCCAAACCGCTGACTGGCTGGGCGTTAAAACGTCGTCTGGGTTGACTTGTGCCCCGCCTTGGGTGATTACCCATAATGGTAGATCAAGTCTGGAGTCGCCATAGGATTGCACAATATGAAGCGTCGACAATAGGGCCGTTGATATTCCAGGAAAGTCTTGATCTGTCCGCTCGTGTAGGGCCATGAAAGAAACAATGCCATCGCATTTATTTCGGGTGGCTTCGTCGGCCAGTAGGGCAGCTAGAGAATGCCTATCGAGCATGTGCGGGTCAATGGTTAGCATTGCGACAGAGTCCGCGGATCGCGCTGAAAAGCCGGCGACCCACACATCGTCAGATTGCTCGGGAAGGGTTAAAACCAGCCACCGCCGGCGAGTCTGCGGGAACGTATTGGGAGTAACGTTTCGCCAGCCGACCTGATAACGCAGTTGGTCAACTGCCGACCGGTCCCTTAGTTCTTTACGCCATTCACGCAGGGCTCGTACCACAGGTCCCAGCGACACGATGCTTTGGGCATTGTCGATCCTCAATACCTGAGCGACCGTGTCGACCGCGTCGTCATTGACGGCGTCCCACAGCGCAACTTCAGCAGGATCACTGACAGTGGCAGGGGTGGGAGTGGGCGCCGCCAACCAGTAGCGGCGGCGCTGGAATGGGTAGGTGGGTAATTCCACCGTGGTAGCGCCGGGGTAGATCTTTTGCCATGACGGGCTGTGGCCGTGGACGTGCAAGTTCGCGATTGCGTTGGCCACCATATCCATGTCGGGACGGTCCCGACGCAACGTTGTCACTACCGCTGATTGAGTGAGCTGGCCAGTGTCGGCTAATGCGTCGGTGAGTGCTGATGCCAGTACCGGGTGCGGGGACAGTTCCACAAACACGCGCTCGCTGTGGGCCAGCAGTTGCGCTACACAGCTATAGAACTCGACTGGTTCGCGTAGGTTGCGATACCAGTAGTCGGCGTCCATGGCGGTGGTGTCTAGCGGGTGTTCGGATAGCTCGCTGGCGACGGTGGAGTACAGCGGGATGCGTGCTGGTTGGGGGTTGAGGTCAGCTAATTCGTGGAGCAGGTGTTCACGCAGGCGCTCTACGTGAGCGGAGTGCGAGGCGTAGTCCACCGCTATGGGTCGTATCTGGACGCCGCCGTCCTCGCAGGTACCGATAAATTGGTCGACCGCGGCGGTATCGCCGCTGATGATGGTGTGCGCCGGGCCGTTGATCGCCGCGATGCTGATCTGGGTGTTCCATGGCTGCAGCAGTGGGCGTAGGTCTTCGGGGCTGAGCAGGACCGAAGCCATCGTTCCGGTGCCGGCCAGCTGCGCAAGTGCCGCACTGCGTAGGGCCACCACTTTGGCGGCCTCGGCGAGGGACAACGCCCCAGCGATGTACGCGGCGGCGATTTCCCCTTGGGAATGCCCGATCACTGCATCAGGCACAATCCCGTAGCCGCGTAATGTTTCGGCTAGCGCGATCATCACCGCGAACAAGACTGGCTGGATCACTTCTACCAGTTCAAGCGAGGGCGCGTCGGGGTCCAGGCAGATCACATCGCGCACAGACCATCCCGTATAGGGGCGTAACTCGGCGTCGCACGCATCGATAGCGGTAGTGAAAACGGGGTGTTGACGATAAAGCTGTGCGCCCATGCCGGCGTATTGGCTGCCCTGGCCGGGGAAAACGAACACTGTTTTACCGGCCTGGCCTAGCCGGTAGTGGTGGTAGGTCACCCCTGGGTGGGATTGGTTGGCGGCTAGGGAGCGTAAACCTGCCAGAAGGTCGTCACGGGTGTTGTCGGTGTCACCGGGTACGGTCACAGCCGCGCGGTAAGCATGATGAGCACGAGTGGTGGCCAAACTATAAGCCAGATCGGTCAAATCGATTTCCGAATGACCGAGCAAATACTCATGCAACCGATGAGCTTGAGCGCTCAACCCCGCAGACGATCGCGCCGAAAGCGGCCAAATTCCCAATGAGCATTCTTGACTTGGAGAGGCTCGGTGAGCAGCTGTGGCAGGGCCAGGAGAACCCTGCTGCACAATCAGATGCGCGTTGGTGCCGCTAACCCCAAACGAGGAAATCGCCGCGGTTCGAAGATGATCAGTGTCTGGCCAAGGCATCGTTTCGGTCAGCAACCGCACAGTGCCCGCCGACCAATCCACCTGCGGAGTAGGTGCGTCGACATGCAATGTCTTCGGCAAGACGCCGTGGCGCATGGCCTGAATCATTTTGATCAGTCCGGCAGCCCCAGCAGCGGCTTGGGTGTGTCCGATGTTGGATTTCACCGATCCCAGCCACAGGGGATGCTCGGGATCGCGGTGGGTGCCGTAGGTGGCGATTAGCGCGCCGGCCTCGATCGGATCACCCAAGGTTGTGCCGGTGCCGTGGGCTTCGACCACATCGACCTGGTCCAGGGCAATTCCCGCGTTGGCGGCCGCCTGAGCGATAACACGTTGTTGGGCTGGCCCGTTGGGGGCGCTCAGTCCGTTTGATGCGCCGTCTTGGTTGACTGCTGATCCCGCGATGACGGCAAGTACTGGATGGCGATTTCGGCGTGCGTCGCTTAGACGTTCCAACACCAGGACTGCAGCACCTTCGCCCCAGCCGGTCCCATCGGCGGCGGCTGCGAACGCTTTACAGCGCCCATCGGCGGCCAGTCCGCGTTGCCGAGCGAACTCGATAAACGGCGCGGGTGTGGCCATGATCGTGACACCACCGGCAAGAGCCAGGCTGGATTCGCCGTTACGCAAGGATTGACACGCCAGATGGGTTGCCACCAGCGACGACGAACATGCCGTGTCTACCGTGATCGCTGGTCCCTGCAACCCCAACACATAAGCCACCCGACCCGATGCCACACTGGTAGCCCCACCAGTCAGGGCGAAGCCCTCACCACTGTCTGAATCGCTATCCCCGTAGCGTTGGGCATAAGCCCCGATGAACACCCCGGTGTTCGAGCCTTCCAAAGTGCCCGGCTCGATGCCCGCGTGTTCCAACGCTTCCCAACACACTTCCAGCAACACCCGCTGCTGAGGATCCATCGCCGCTGCTTCGCGCGCCGAAATCCCAAAAAACTCGGCATCGAACTCCGCAGCGCTAGATATGAACCCGCCGTAGCGGGTGTAGGTCTTGCCCACCGCGTCAGGATCAGGGTCAAACAGTCCCGCCACATCCCAGCCCCGATCGGTGGGAAACGCACTCATGACATCGGCCGCACCGCTTACCAAGTCCCACAAACCCGCAGCCGACTCGATGCCACCAGGCAAACGACATGCCATGCCCACTACCACGACCGGCTCTTCCGCATTGGCTTTCACGGGAGTAGCCACCGGAGCTGGGGGAGCAGCAGCGCTGAGCTGGTCAACTAGGTGATGGGCGATTGCGGTGGGAGTGGGATGGTCGAAGACCAGGGTCGCGGACAAGGTCAGGCCGGTATGACGGGCCAGACTGTTGCGCAGTTCCAGTGCACTTAGCGAGTCGATGCCGAGGTCTTTGAAGGGCAGATCGGCATCCAAAGCGGCGGAGTCGGGGTGAGCCAACACCGCGGCAGTCATGTCGGTCACCAAGTCGGTCAAGGTAGCCAGTTGCTGTTGTGGAGTTTGGCTAGCCAACCGTGAGGTGAACGTCTCGGTGTTAGTGGTGGTGGCTTGCCTGCGGGTAGTGGTTACTGCGGACAAGATCGCAGGTAAGGCGTTCCGGCGGGCGTAGCCGGCCAGAACCTGGGTGTTAAGGGGGGCAGGAACCAGGCAGGGGTGTTGGCATGCCAGGGCAACGTCGAACATTGCCAGGCCGTGTTCGGTGGTGATCGGAGTCAGGCTGTTGCGGGTCAGGCGGGCCTGATCCACCGTGTCGAGGTGAGCGGTCATCCCGCTGGTGGTTTGCCAGTAGCCCCAGGCCAAACTGGTGGCCGGTAAGTGATCGCGGTGGCGCTGGTGGGCCAGCGCGTCCAGGAACGCGTTAGCGGCGGCGTAGTTGGCCTGCCCGGGAGCCCCCAGGACGCCTGCCACCGAAGAGAACACAACAAACGCATCGAGATCGGCGTCGGTGGTGAGTTGGTGCAGATGCCAAGCGGTGTCGGCTTTGGCGGTTAACACGGCTTCAAGTTGCTCATGGGTTAGCTCGGTGGTCACGGCATCGTCGACGATGCCGGCGGTGTGGACGACAGCCCTTAACGGGTGCTGCGGGGGGATGCCGGCCAGCACCGCGGCTAGCTCATCGGGGTTGCTTGTGTCACAGGCAGTGATCGTGACTTGAGCGCCGAGCTGTGTTAACCGCTGATAAAGTTCGTCAGCTCCCGCCGCGTCTGGGCCGCTGCGAGACACCAGCAATAGATGCCGAGCACCGTAATGTGCGACCAAACGTTCGGCGAAGACTCCGCCCAACATCCCGGTACCACCGGTAACCAACACTGTGCCCTCGGAGTTGAACACTCCGGGGGGAAGCAGCACGATTTTGCCGGTATGGCGGCCTTGGCTCATATGCCTCAAAGCCTGGGTGGCCTGCAACAGGCCGTAGCTGGTAGTGGGTAGTGGCCGCAAAACACCGGCGCTGATCATCTCGATCAAAGCGGCCCACAGTTGACTAATCCGATCCGGCGTTTCACTGGACAGGTCATAGGTGCGGTAGATGACGCCGGGGTGGGCGGCAGCGACTTCGTTGGGCACCCGGATATCTGTTTTGCCGATCTCGATAAGGCGTCCGCCTTGGCTGAGTAGCCGCAACGAGTTATCCACGAAGTCGCCGGCAAGGCTGTTCAAAACCAGGTCCATGCCCTCGCCATTGGTGCCCTGGTTGAAGACATCAACGAAATCAAAGGTGCGCGAGGATGCGATGCGGTCGCCGGAAACGCCCAATGCTTTCAGGACGTGGTGTTTGCTGGGGTGGGCGGTGGCATACACCTCAGCGCCGAAGTGCCTGGCGATTTGGATAGCGGCTTGCCCCACACCGCCAGCGCCGGCGTGGATGAGTACCCGCCGACCTGCAGCCAATGCGCCCAGTTCAACCATGGCGCCATACGCGGTCAAAAATGCCACCGGAATTGAGGCGGCCGCAGCAAACGACCACCCGGCGGGGATCGGGACAACCATGCGGTGATCGGTCACAGCGGTGGCGGCAAAAGCGTTGTTCGGGAACAACCCCATGACTGCATCGCCGCGACGAAAGGCGGTCACATCCGGGCCGGCGTCGATGATGATGCCCGCGGCTTCGCCGCCGAGTCCTTCCTCACCGATGGCACCCAACGCCACCACGACATCACGGAAGTTGAGCCCGGCAGCACGAACGGCCACGCGGATCTGTCCCGGGCCTAACTCGGTGTGAGGCGGTGTGGGGAGCAGTGCCAGGTTGGCTAAATCACCCTTACCCGTAGTGGCCAATTCCCAGTTCGGGGCTGCTGGTGGCGTCAGGACCTGGGTGGGGGTGAGTCGGGGGGTGTGGGGGGTGCCGTGGCGTAGGGCGAGTTGGGGTTCGGTGGGGGCTGAGGTGGGGTTGGTGAGAGTGGTCAAGATGTTGGTCAGTGTTTGGCTGGTGGTGGGGGTGTTGTCGATGTCGATGAGGGTGATGCGGTTGGGGTGTTCGTTTTGGGTGGTGTGGATTAGGGCGGCGGTTGCGGCTTGGGCTGGGTCGGGGGCTAGGTCATGGGGGCTGGTGGTGACGGCGTGGCGGGTCAGGACGACGAGATGGGCTTGGAGGGTGTCGGATCGGTTGAGCCAGTTTTGTAGCCCGGCCAGGGTGTGTTGGGTCAGGGTGTGGACGTGGTGCAGGAGGTCGCTCTGGGGTGGTTGGGGGGTGGTGAGATCCCAGATGACGAGTGGTGGGCAGGTGGGTAGCGCGGTCAAGTTGGGGTAGGTAGGGCTTTGGTTCAGGTCCGGGCTCAGGTTCTCGGGGTGAGGACTGATCAATGCCCAGGGTGGCAATACCCCTGTTGCGGGAAAGGTTTCGGCGGGTAGGGCAGGCCAGGTCAGTTCGAATATGCCCTGTTGTGCTTTGTGTGTTGGGGGTTGTGTTAGGTCGGTGTCGGGCAGTGACCGTACGGTCAGTGAGTCGATGGTGATTACCGGGGCGCCAACAGGATCGGTGGCAGAGAGCCTGAAGGTATCTGTTGCGGTCGGCTCGAGTTGGACATGCATGCGGCTGGCGCCGGTCGCATGCAAGGTGATCCCGGCGATCGCAAACGGCAGCTGTGGCCCTGAATTGGTGTTGGTGTCTGCTAGCGCCGCGGTCAAGGGGTGTAGGGCGGCGTCTAGTAGGGCGGGGTGGATACCGTAGCCGTGGGTTTCGATGTCGGCGGGTAGAGCCACCTCAGCGCAGATGACATCCGGGTTTAGCGGGTCCTTGCCGATGCCCTGGATGGAACGAAACGCCTCGCTGTAGTGCAAGCCGTGTTGGGCTAGTTGGTCGTAGAAACTTTCTTGATTGACTTTGGTGATGGCTTGGGGCCCGGGTAAAGGTTTGGTTGGGGGGTGGTGGATGGTGCGTTGCTCAGTGTTCCGCTGGCGTGCAAGACCCAGGTGCTGTGCTGGTGTGGGTGTTCACTGGTGCGGGCGTGGACGCTGAATGTTCGCCGGTTTTGCTCGTCGGGGGCGGCCACGCTGATTTGTAGATCGGTGGCGGCGTCGGGGGTGAGGGTTAGTGGGGTTTGTAGGACGAGTTCGTCGATGGTGGGGCAGCCGGTGTGTTCGCCGGCGTAGAGGGCCATGTCAATGAGTGCTGTCGCGGGCAGTACCGCCGTGTCGCCGAGTTGGTGGCCCGCTAGCCAGCGGTGCACGCTGGTGGACAGTCGTCCGCTGAGCACAATTTGGTCTTGATCTGCTAGTTCGGTGACCGCTGCCAGCAGGGGATGCTCAGGTTGATCGAGTCCGGCGGCGCCGACATCTGCTCGGGGGGCGGGGTCTGGCCAGTAGCGGCGATGCTGGAATGGGTAGGTGGGTAATTCCACCGTGGTAGCGCCGGGGTAGATCTTTTGCCATGACGGGCTGTGGCCGTGAACATGCAAGTTTGCGATTGCGTTGGCCACCATATCCATGTCGGGACGGTCTCGACGCAACGTTGTCACTACCGCTGACCCAACACGGTCGGTCACACCAGTCAACGTGTCAGTGATCGCGGCAGCCAGCACCGGATGCGGGGACAGTTCCACAAATGCCTGTTCTCCACCCGCCAGCAAGCCGGTGACACCGTCATAAAACCGCACCGGTTTCCGTAAATGCTGTGCCCAATAGCGCGCCGATGTGAGTTGCTCAACTGTGGCAAGTGAGCCGGTCAGGTTGGAGATGATGGGCACGCTGTGCGGGCGGTAGCTCAACCGGTTAGCGATGGTCTCGAACTCGGTCAATATCGGATCCATGGCCGGTGAGTGGAACGCATGGCTAACCCGCAATAACGTGACTTTATGGTTGTTGTTATTGCAGTGCTCGTGTAGGGCGTTGAGTTGTTCAGCGGGCCCGGCAACTGCCACTGAAGTGGGGCCGTTAACCGCGGCAATGACCACTTCGGGATGGTTTTCGAGCATGGCGGCTACGGCAGGCTCGCTGGCCGATATGGCCATCATCGCTCCGGGGGTGCAGCTTTGCATCAGTCGGCCCCGTGCGCACACCAACACCGCGGCTTCTTCCAGGGAGAACACCCCGGCCACATGCGCTGCGGTCAGTTCTCCCACTGAATGACCGAGCAAATAGTCAGGATTAACTCCTGCCTGGGTCAATACGGCGTGCATGGCCACGCCGAACGCGAACAATGCGGGTTGTGCATAAATAGTCTGCTGCAGCAACTCTGGCTCGGTGAACATCACCTCGCGCAACGGAACATCTAAATGCTTGTCCACCGCCGCGCACACCTCATCGATAGCGGTAGTGAAAACGGGGTGTTGACGATAAAGCTGTGCGCCCATGCCGGCGTATTGGCTGCCCTGGCCGGGGAAAACGAACACTGTTTTACCGGCCTGGCCTAGCCGGTAGTGGTGGTAGGTCACTCCTGGGTGGGATTGGTTGGCGGCTAGGGAGTGTAGACCTGCCAGAAGGTCGTCGCGGGTGTTGTCGGTGTCACCGGGTACGGTCACAGCCGCGCGGTAAGCATGATGAGCACGAGTGGTGGCCAAACTATAAGCCAGATCGGTCAAATCCAGATCAGGGTGATCAACCAAATACTGGCCCAAGCGTTCGGCTTGAGCGCTCAATGCCTCGGCAGTGCGTCCCGACACCGGCCAAACCCGAAACAAGGGCTCGCAAACATCCGAAGGTGAAGGATCGGCAGTGTTGTCTTGAGGGGCTTCTTGCACGATCAGATGCGCGTTAGTGCCACTGATCCCGAACGACGAAATCCCTGCCGTACGGGCACGGCCAGTATCCGGCCACGGTATCGCTTCGGTGAGCAACCGCACCGCCCCCGCTGACCAGTCAATATGCGGGCTGGGGGCATCAACATGCAGCGTGGGAGGCAACACAGCGTGGTTAATGGCTTGGATCATTTTGATCAGCCCGGCCACTCCGGCCGCGGCCTGGGTATGCCCCATATTGGATTTCACCGAACCCAACCACAACGGCTGCTCAGCATCGCGATCGGCGCCGTAGGTGGCCAGAAGAGCGTGCGCCTCAATCGGATCGCCCAAAGTCGTGCCGGTACCGTGGGCCTCCACCACATCCACATCGGCCACTCTCAACCCCGCGGCGGCCACCGCCGAACGGATAACACGTTCCTGGGCCGGCCCATTAGGCGCGGTCAAACCATTAGACGCACCATCCTGATTGACGGCGCTACCACGAATCACTGCCAACACAGGATGGCGATTGCGGCGGGCATCGCTCAGGCGCTCCAGCAACACCAGACCAGCGCCCTCGCCGAAACCGGTCCCATCGGCGCTAGCGGCAAACGCTTTGCACCGCCCATCCGCCGATAGCCCTCGCTGTCGGGCGAACTCGGCAAAAACATCCGGTGTGGCCATGACCGTGACCCCACCGGCCAAAGCCATTGAGCACTCACCACCACGCAGGGACTGGCACGCCTGATGGATAGCCACCAACGACGATGAACACGCCGTATCCACCGTCACCGCCGGGCCTTCAAAACCGAACGCATAGGCGACCCGGCCCGAGACCGCACTGGTCACATTGTCGATGCCCACCCCGTAGCACGATGTCATCGTGCCGGCGAAGACGCCGGTCTGGCTGCCCCGCAACGATTGTGGATCAATGCTGGCTGATTCGAACGTCTCCCAGGCAATCTCGAGTATCAGCCGCTGCTGAGGATCCATTCCCAACGCTTCACGCGGCGAGATCCCGAAAAAACCGGCGTCGAAATCCGCTACCCCGTACAGAAACCCACCCGCGCGGGCATGCACATACCCCACCCGATCCGGATCAGGATCATAAAGCCCGCCAAGATCCCAACCACGATCCGACGGAAACTCGGACACCACGTCTCGGCCCTCAGACACCATCTGCCACAAGCCATCCGGCGAATCCGCCCCACCCGGGAACCGGCACGCCATCCCCACCACCGCCACCGGCTCAACCGTCCTGCGCTCGAGCTCGCGCACACGCTTATTTGACTTGCGGAGGTCGTTGGCGGCCTTCTGCAAGTATTTGCGGAGGCGTTCTTCATTTTCCATTGGGAATATCCCACTCTCCGTGTTATTCGGAAAATTGTCAGTTGTTTGCGCCGAATTCGTCGTCCAAGATGTCGAATAATTCGGCATCGGACTCGAATTGCAGGTCGTTATCGATATCGGAAATGTCCGCAGGAATACCTGCGAGAAAATCGTGCGTCCATCAGTCCTGAATCATCCTGGGTGCCGGCAGCGCTGAGGGCGGCGTGAATTTGTTCAGGACTTGCCGGGCGAGTGAGCAGCGTTCCGGTAAGCACCAGCATCCCGCTGCTATCGCAGAGCTGGACATCAACAAGGTTGCTCTGAGTACGAGCCAAATGCACCCGCAACCGGGTAGCTCCCACCCCATGCAAACTGACCTGCTGCCACATGAACGGCAATTGCACGCCCTCATCACGGCTAGCGGCACCCTCAGCATCGGTGCTCAGCGCCCACGCATGCAATGCGGCGTCCAGCAAAGCGGGATGGGCCCTCATCCCCGCTACATCAAGGTCTTCGGACACAGTGATCTCGGCGAACACGTCTGCGCCGCGTTTCCACAGCGCAGTCAAACCCTGAAACGCTGAACCGTAGTGATAGCCCAGATCCGCCAACCGGTCATACCCGCCAGCGATGTCCAGCACCTCGGCACCAGCCGGCGGCCATGCGGACAACTCTGAAGACATCAGCGGCGGTTCAACAGTCCCGACGGTCAGTACGCCTTTGGCATGCAGGATCCATTCCGAATCGGGTTGCCCCTCAGCGGAATACACTGCCACTGTCCGGCTGCCTGATTCACCGGCGCCGCCCACCACCACCTGCACGGGGACGCCGCTCTCGCTGATTGCCAAGGGCGCCATCAAGGTCAGTTCCTGGAGCACTGGGCAGTTGACTTCGTCACCGGCACGGATGGCCAATTCCACGAATCCAGCTCCGGGGAACAACATCACCCCGGCAATGCGGTGATCGGCCAACCACGGTTGAGTGCGAGGGGTCAGCAGGCCGGTGAGGATCACTCCTCCGGAATCGGGCTGGGTGATCACCGCACCCAACAACGCATGCGCGACAGCGGCCAACCCGACGTCGCCGACATCTCCCGCTCTTGACGTGCCGTCAAGCCAGAACCGACGCCGCTGGAATGCATAGGTGGGCAATGTGACTTGCTGAGCGGGGGTGTGGTCGAACACGGCGCGGCACCCTGCATTCACTCGGCGATGCACCCTGAATTGCGAAGGTCCGATCATGCGATTTGGATCAGCAAACAAGTGAATCGCCATCCCGCTCCACCGCCAATCAACATTACAAACTGCCCTGGCCTCAGCTGATTGGTTTCGAGCAGGTGAGCCAAACCGAGAATCTGGTCGCAAGCGCCGACGTGCCCATTCTTTCGCAACTCTGACCAGCATGTCTTCTCAAACGGTATACCGCTGGCACCAATAAATGTTTCCTCAAGCGAAAGTCGGTAGACCGCTGGTGGGCAGAAGTGTGAAACGTCATCAACTGAGATTTTTGCATCTTCCAAGGTTGCACTGATCGCCTCTTTAACAATACGAGACAGTGTCCCGACATATGGACCGTATCCGATCTGTTCTAGGGCAAATTTCATTTCGAAATTTTTCACTGATCCCGTATTTCGCATCAGAAATTCGAAGTCCGCGAATGAAGTTCTATTACTAGCGATCAGCCGGGCAAACCCTTCTTTCTTCGAAAGGACGACGGCTGCCGCGCCATCTCCCATAACGGCGCCGTTTTGATAACGGTCTCCGAAAACTACTCGCGAGGCGGCGCATACAAGACCTGCGTTTCCCGAGGCTCCGCCCGAGAGCAATCTGGCTGCAACGTCGATTGCCGTCAATCCACTGTCACTCGCAGTGTCCAGTTCAAACGCGAGTGTGTGGTCCTGCTTTAGGACGCGCTGGATGTAACAGGAGGGTGTCAAATGCTCCAGGCAGACTGGTTCGGCATACACAATTGGCGATAGTGTTTCGTTGCGGTGCGTCGATCTTTCCAGCGCTTCCTTGGCCGCCAAGCCGCCCATAACATAGGAAGGCTTATCTGATACGCAGACGCTTTCAATGTCGACGTGCATGTCATTTGCTTCATCCTTCAAATCTGGTTTGATGGTCTCAAATGGCACTCGGGGGGGTAGGAATGTTCCAATCGAATTGAGAAAAATGCCATCCATAAGCATTTCGTGTGCAAACCTTTCTTCGAGTTATGCTGAATCCAGCATGTTGTTGTCTATTAGCCAGTTCAAAATGCGCAGGGCCACAGTGGCAGGTTCCAGTGCAAGCGGGGATTCGGCCGCGCCTCCTTGATGCTCTCCGCTGTGCGGAGTCAGGATTAGCGAACGTTCTTCTTTGAGTTCGTCTTTGCAGTGCAGGCCGAAGTTCAAGTATCGACCAAAGGCGATTAGATCCTGTTCATTGCGAAGATGTGTGGAGAGGGCCGCCAGCGTAGACGGATCCTCGCTAATGCTCAAAGCGTCCGTAGCTGCTATCGGAGCTATAGCTACCATTCCAGTTCGGGAATTTGTCGGGGGGGATGGTAAGGCATCCATCAACTCAAGTGCATGTATTGCTGCTATGCAAGTGACTCCGTGCCCGACGATCACGACATCCAGACCACGCGAGTCGTCGCGCTTTAATGCATCGACGACCATTTTTCCGGATTCCTGCACCGATGTCGGTAGGGCTGTTCCCGAAAACCCGGGTGCCAGCACTTCAATTACTTCAATGCTTTTCGGTAGTCCGTAGGAGAAGCGCTTGTACTGCCCCTCGAACTCCGAAATGCATACCAGACGCAAAGCCGTATTTTCGGCGGACCTTAGCGTCGTCGCCTGGGGATCTCTCGAGGATCCGAAACTAGAGATGAATGAAGAGTCCAGGCTGGATAATGCAAGGATCACTTCTATCAGCGTGAGACGTTGTTCAGCGTCACAGATCGCTTGAAGTAGCTGGCCGATGGGGCCTAAAGCCGCAGTGTCACCGATGAGTTGCGTTTGCAAATAGTAAGCGACTGCGGCGGGGGTGGGGTGATCAAAGATGAGAGTAGAGGGTAAGACAAGGCCAATTTCACGGGTGATACCGTTGCGCAACTCCAGGGCGCTTAGCGAGTCGACACCTAGGGCCTGGAACGGTAGGTCAGGATCGATGGCGGTGGGGTTGGGGTGAGCGAGCGCGGTTGCGGTGATACGGGTTACCAGGGTGGTCAGCGTAGTCAGTTGTTGCTGTGAGGACTCACCGGCCAGCTGGGTGGTGAGCGCAGCAATGCTGGTAGCCGCTGCGTGTCGGCGCATGTTGGTAAGTGCGGACAGAATTGCGGGTAGGACACCTTGGCGGGCGTGGCGGGCCAGGGTTCGGGTGTTGAGGGGGGCTGGGACCAAGTGAGGTTGTCGGGAGACGAGAGCAGCGTCGAATAGGGCGAGGCCGTGTTCGGTGGTGATGGGGATCAGGTTGCGGGTGAAGCGGGCCTGATTCACCGTGTCGAGGTGTGCTGCTATCCCGGGTGTTTGCCAGTAGCCCCAGGCCAGGCTGGTGGCGGGCAAGCCATGGTGGTGACGGTGGTGGGCTAGTGCGTCGAGGAAGGCGTTCGCTGCTGCATAGTTGGCTTGCCCTTGGGCCCCCAATACTCCTGCCGCTGAGGAGAACATGACGAATGCGTCGAGATCGATGTGGGCGGTGAGCTGATGGAGATGCCAGGCGGTGTCGGCTTTGGCGGTTAATACCGTGTCGAGTTGGTCGGGGCTTAGTTCGGTGAGTACAGCGTCATGCAGGACGGCGGCGGTGTGGATGACCGCCCGTAGCGGTTGTTCGCTGGGGATATTGGCCAACAGTGTGGCGAGTTGGGTGGGGTCGCTGGTGTCACACGCGGTGATGGTGATTTGGGCGCCGAGTTGGGTGAGTCGTTGGTAAAGGTTGTCGGCTCCTGGTGCGTCTGGGCCGCTGCGAGAGACCAGCAGCAGATGCCGTGCCCCGTATTGGGCAATCATGTGTTCGGCAAATACGGCGCCCAACATGCCGGTGCCGCCGGTAATGAGCACCGTGCCCGCGGGGTCGAATTCCACGGGGGGTGAGGTGGTGGTGGTGGTCTCGGCTGTGGTGGGGGTGAGTCGGGGGGTGTGGGGGGTGCCGTGGCGTAGGGCGAGTTGGGGTTCGGTGGGGGCTGAGGTGGGGTTGGTCAGGGTGGCCAAGACGTTGGTTAGCGTCTGGGCGGTGGTGGGGGTGTTGTCGATGTCGATGAGGGTGATGCGGTTGGGGTGTTCGTTTTGGGTGGTGTGGATTAGGGCGGCGGTTGCGGCTTGGGCGGGGTCGGGGGCCAGGTCATCGGGGCTGGTGGTGATGGCGTGGCGGGTCAGGACGACGAGATGGGTGTCGGTGGTGTCGGGGCGGTTCAGCCAGTTTTGTAGCCCGGCCAGGGTGTGTTGGGTCAGGGTATGCACCCGGTGCAGGAGGTCGCCCTGGGTTGGTTGGGAGGTGGTGAGGTCCCAGAGCACCACTGGTGGGCAGGGCTGTACTGCTGCTAGATCGGTGTAGACGGCGCATTGAGTCGATTGGCCCAACGTGGAGGCAAGGTCGTCGGGGTAAGAGCTGACGAGCGCTAACGGTGGCAATACTGGCGCGGTCGAGAGTGTGTCGGGGGGTAGTACAGGCCAGGTCAGCTGGAGCAACCCTCGGCGTGAGATCCCGGTGGGTTGCAGGCTGCCAGTATCGGGTAGCGCACGTAGGGTGAGCGCGTTGATGGTGATCACCGTCGCTCCGGCCGGGTCAGTGGCATGCAGGCTGAAGGTGTCGGCGCCAGTCGCGGTGAGTTGGACGAGTAGCCGGCGAGCCCCGGTCGCATGGAGGTTCACTCCGGTAATCGCGAAGGGCATCCGTGGGGTTGGCGCGGGAGAGGCATCGGTGTCGGTCAAGGCGGCAGCGAGAGGCTGCAAGGCGGCATCGAGTAGGGCGGGGTGGATGCCGTAGCCGTCGACATCGGTGTCGGCGGGTAGGGCGACTTCCGCGCAAGTGGTGTTGGTATCGGTGGGGTCGTTTTCGAGACTGTGCAGTGCGCGAAACGCGCCGTTGTAGCACACGCCGTGTTGAGCGAGCTCCTCGTAGAAGCCTTCTTGATCAACAGCATTGAGGGTTGGCCTCGCGGTGAAGGGTGTTGTCGGGGAAAGCATGCGGGACCGGTGGTTGCTCAGTGTTCCGCTGGCGTGCAAGACCCAGGTGCTGTGCTGGTGTGGGTGTTCACTGGTGCGGGCGTGGACGCTAAATGTTCGCCGGTTTTGTTCGTCGGGGGCGGTCACGCTGATCTGTAGATCGGTGGCGGCGTCGGGGGTGAGGGTGAGTGGGGTTTGTAGGACGAGTTCGTCGATGGTGGGGCAGCCGGTGTGTTCGCCGGCGTAGAGGGCCATGTCAATGAGTGCGGTCACGGGCAGTACCGCCGTGTCGCCGAGTTGGTGGCCCGCTAGCCAGCGGTGCACGCTGGTGGACAGTCGTCCGCTGAGCACAATTTGGTCTTGATCTGCTAGTTCGGTGACCGCTGCCAGCAGGGGATGCTCAGGTTGATCGAGTCCGGCGGCGCCGACATCTGCTCGGGGGGCGGGGTCTAGCCAGTAGCGGCGGCGCTGGAATGGGTAGGTGGGTAATTCCACCGTGGTAGCGCCGGGGTAGATCTTTTGCCATGACGGGCTGTGGCCGTGGACGTGCAAGTTCGCGATTGCGTTGGCCACCATATCCATGTCGGGACGGTCCCGACGCAACGTTGTCACTACCGCTGATTGAGTGAGCTGGCCAGTGTCGGCTAATGCGTCGGTGAGTGCTGATGCCAGTACCGGGTGCGGGGACAGTTCCACAAACACTTGTTCTCCGCCTGCCAACAAGCCGGTAACGCCGTCATGAAACCGCACTGGCTCCCGTACATGCTGTGCCCAATAGCGGGGCGATGTGAGTTGCTCGACTGTGGCAAGTGAGCCGGTCAGGTTGGAGATGATGGGCACGCTGTGCGGGCGGTAGCTCAACCGGTTAGCGATGGTCTCGAACTCGGTCAATATCGGATCCATGGCCGGTGAGTGGAACGCATGGCTAACCCGCAATAACGTGACTTTATGGTTGTTGTTATTGCAGTGCTCGTGTAGGGCGTTGAGTTGTTCAGCGGGCCCGGCAACTGCCACTGAAGTGGGGCCGTTAACCGCGGCAATGACCACTTCGGGATGGTTTTCGAGCATGGCGGCTACGGCAGGCTCGCTGGCCGATATGGCCATCATTGCTCCGGGGGTGCAGCTTTGCATCAACCGGCCCCGTGCGCACACCAACACCGCGGCTTCTTCCAGAGAAAGCACCCCAGCCACATGCGCTGCGGTCAGTTCTCCCACTGAATGACCGAGCAAATAGTCAGGATTAACTCCTGCCTGGGTCAATACGGCGTGCATGGCCACGCCGAACGCGAACAATGCGGGTTGTGCATAAATAGTCTGCTGCAGCAACTCTGGCTCGGTGAACATCACCTCGCGCAACGGAACATCTAAATGCTTGTCCACCGCCGCGCACACCTCATCGATAGCGGTAGTGAAAACGGGGTGTTGACGATAAAGCTGTGCGCCCATGCCGGCGTATTGGCTGCCCTGGCCGGGGAAAACGAACACTGTTTTACCGGCCTGGCCTAGCCGGTAGTGGTGGTAGGTCACTCCTGGGTGGGATTGGTTGGCGGCTAGGGAGTGTAGACCTGCCAGAAGGTCGTCGCGGGTGTTGTCGGTGTCACCGGGTACGGTCACAGCCGCGCGGTAAGCATGATGAGCACGAGTGGTGGCCAAACTATAAGCCAGATCGGTCAAATCCAGATCAGGGTGATCAACCAAATACTGGCCCAAGCGTTCGGCTTGAGCGCTCAATGCCTCGGCAGTACGTCCCGACACCGGCCAAACCCGAAACAAGGGCTCGCAAACATCCGAAGGTGAAGGATCGGCAGTGTTGTCTTGAGGGGCTTCTTGCACGATCAGATGCGCGTTAGTGCCACTGATCCCGAACGACGAAATCCCTGCCGTACGGGCACGGCCAGTATCCGGCCACGGTATCGCTTCGGTGAGCAACCGCACCGCCCCCGCTGACCAGTCAATATGCGGGCTGGGGGCATCAACATGCAGCGTGGGAGGCAACACAGCGTGGTTAATGGCTTGGATCATTTTGATCAGCCCGGCCACTCCGGCCGCGGCCTGGGTATGCCCCATATTGGATTTCACCGAACCCAACCACAACGGCTGCTCAGCATCGCGATCGGCGCCGTAGGTGGCCAGAAGAGCGTGCGCCTCAATCGGATCGCCCAAAGTCGTGCCGGTACCGTGGGCCTCCACCACATCCACATCGGCCACTCTCAACCCCGCGGCGGCCACCGCCGAACGGATAACACGTTCCTGGGCCGGCCCATTAGGCGCGGTCAAACCATTAGACGCACCATCCTGATTGACGGCGCTACCACGAATCACTGCCAACACAGGATGGCGATTGCGGCGGGCATCGCTCAGGCGCTCCAGCAACACCACCCCAACGCCATCCGCCAAGACGGTGCCGTCAGCAGCGGCAGCGAACGACTTGCATCGCCCATCGGGTGCGAGGCCGCGTTGCCGGGAAAACTCGGTGAAGGTCTTCGGGGTGGCCATAATCGTGACCCCACCGGCCAAAGCCATTGAGCACTCACCGCTACGCAACGACTGACACGCCTGATGGATAGCCACCAACGACGACGAACACGCCGTATCCACCGTCACCGCCGGGCCCTGCAGCCCGAACGCATAAGCGACCCGACCCGACACCACACTGGTGGCCGCACCCGTCATCGCCAAGCCAGCGCTACTGTCTGAATCGGTGTCGCCGTAGTATTGGGCATAGGCTCCGACAAACACGCCAGTGTTGGAGTCTTCCAAGCTGGTGGGGTCGATGGATGCATTTTCTAGTGCTTCCCAACACACCTCCAACAACACGCGCTGCTGAGGATCCATCGCTGCGGCTTCACGCGCAGAAATGCCGAAAAATTCGGCGTCAAATTCGGCTATGTTCGCTAAGAAGCCGCCGATGCGGGAGTAGGTCTTGCCCGGGGTATCAGGATCGGGATCGAACAATTCCGCTAGGTTCCAGCCCCGATCAGTAGGGAACTCGCTAGTCGTATCCGCCCCGCTGGTCACCACATCCCAGAGCGTTTCGGGCGAGTCGATACCGCCGGGGAGTCGACATGCCATTCCCACCACCGCAATCGGCTCATTCGCTTGGGCACGTAGGGCATGGTTCTGTAGTTTTAATCGCTCAATTTGAGCGATGGCCGTTCGAAGGCCTTCGGTTGCCCTGTTAAGTTCAGTGGTCATATTTGTATTCCCTTTTGGTCGCCTAGAGCGGTGAGGAGCTGATCAAGGTTCATCGTCGCCACGTTGTCGTGTCTTTCGTTGGTGTGTGAGGAATGCTCACTATCGGCAATTTCACGGAGAGTGTTGAGAATCCCGGATCTTATGAGTTGTTGTGTTGGGATTTTTGCGATGAGGTTCTGCATTTCGATCTCTTCTGGATCCTGGGCCCGGCTAATGGTGCTGTTTCCCGATAGTTGAATGTTCAGGTATTGGGCGATAGCGCTAGGGGTGGGGTGATCGAAAACCAAGGTGGCGGGTAGGGATGCGCCGGTGTCTCGGGTCAAGGTGTTGCGTAGTTCTAGGGCAGTTAGTGAGTCAATTCCGAGATCTTTGAAGGGGAGGTCGGGCTCGAGTGTGGCCGGGTCGGGGTGAGCCAACACCGCGGCGGTTGCGGTAGTGACCAACCTGGTCAGTGTGGCCAACTGTTGTTCCGGGGTTTGAGTGGCGAGTTGCGCGGTCAACGTCTCGGCGCTGCCGATTGTGGCGTGTCGGCGCATGTTGGTAAGTGCGGACAGAATTGCGGGTAGGACACCTTGGCGGGCGTGGCGGGCCAGGGTTCGGGTGTTGAGGGGGGCTGGGACCAAGTGAGGTTGTCGGGAGACGAGAGCAGCGTCGAATAGGGCGAGGCCGTGTTCGGTGGTGATGGGGATCAGGTTGCGGGTGAAGCGGGCCTGATTCACCGTGTCGAGGTGTGCTGCTATCCCGGGTGTTTGCCAGTAGCCCCAGGCCAGGCTGGTGGCGGGCAAGCCATGGTGGTGACGGTGGTGGGCTAGTGCGTCGAGGAAGGCGTTCGCTGCTGCATAGTTGGCTTGCCCTTGGGCCCCCAATACTCCTGCCGCTGAGGAGAACATGACGAATGCGTCGAGATCGATGTGGGCGGTGAGCTGATGGAGATGCCAGGCGGTGTCGGCTTTGGCGGTTAATACCGTGTCGAGTTGGTCGGGGCTTAGTTCGGTGAGTACAGCGTCATGCAGGACGGCGGCGGTGTGGATGACCGCCCGTAGCGGTTGTTCGCTGGGGATATTGGCCAACAGTGTGGCGAGTTGGGTGGGGTCGCTGGTGTCACACGCGGTGATGGTGATTTGGGCGCCGAGTTGGGTGAGTCGTTGGTAAAGGTTGTCGGCTCCTGGTGCGTCTGGGCCGCTGCGAGAGACCAGCAGCAGATGCCGTGCCCCGTATTGGGCAATCATGTGTTCGGCAAATACGGCGCCCAACATGCCGGTGCCGCCGGTAATGAGCACCGTGCCCGCGGGGTCGAATTCCACGGGGGGTGAGGTGGTGGTGGTCTCGGCTGTGGTGGGGGTGAGTCGGGGGGTGTGGGGGGTGCCGTGGCGTAGGGCGAGTTGGGGTTCGGTGGGGGCTGAGGTGGGGTTGGTCAGGGTGGCCAAGACGTTGGTTAGCGTCTGGGCGGTGGTGGGGGTGTTGTCGATGTCGATGAGGGTGATGCGGTTGGGGTGTTCGTTTTGGGTGGTGTGGATTAGGGCGGCGGTTGCGGCTTGGGCGGGGTCGGGGGCCAGGTCATCGGGGCTGGTGGTGATGGCGTGGCGGGTCAGGACGACGAGATGGGTGTCGGTGGTGTCGGGGCGGTTCAGCCAGTTTTGTAGCCCGGCCAGGGTGTGTTGGGTCAGGGTATGCACCCGGTGCAGGAGGTCGCCCTGGGTTGGTTGGGAGGTGGTGAGGTCCCAGAGCACCACTGGTGGGCAGGGCTGTACTGCTGCTAGATCGGTGTAGACGGCGCATTGAGTCGATTGGCCCAACGTGGAGGCAAGGTCGTCGGGGTAAGAGCTGACGAGCGCTAACGGTGGCAATACTGGCGCGGTCGAGAGTGTGTCGGGGGGTAGTACAGGCCAGGTCAGCTGGAGCAACCCTCGGCGTGAGATCCCGGTGGGTTGCAGGCTGCCAGTATCGGGTAGCGCACGTAGGGTGAGCGCGTTGATGGTGATCACCGTCGCTCCGGCCGGGTCAGTGGCATGCAGGCTGAAGGTGTCGGCGCCAGTCGCGGTGAGTTGGACGAGTAACCGGCGAGCCCCGGTCGCATGGAGGTTCACTCCGGTAATCGCGAAGGGCATCCGTGGGGTTGGCGCGGGAGAGGCATCGGTGTCGGTCAAGGCGGCAGCGAGAGGCTGCAAGGCGGCATCGAGTAGGGCGGGGTGGATGCCGTAGCCGTCGACATCGGTGTCGGCGGGTAGGGCGACTTCCGCGCAAGTGGTGTTGGTATCGGTGGGGTCGTTTTCGAGACTGTGCAGTGCGCGAAACGCGCCGTTGTAGCACACGCCGTGTTGAGCGAGCTCCTCGTAGAAGCCTTCTTGATCAACAGCATTGAGGGTTGGCCTCGCGGTGAAGGGTGTTGTCGGGGAAAGCATGCGGGACCGGTGGTTGCTCAGTGTTCCGCTGGCGTGCAAGACCCAGGTGCTGTGCTGGTGTGGGTGTTCACTGGTGCGGGCGTGGACGCTAAATGTTCGCCGGTTTTGTTCGTCGGGGGCGGTCACGCTGATCTGTAGATCGGTGGCGGCGTCGGGGGTGAGGGTGAGTGGGGTTTGTAGGACGAGTTCGTCGATGGTGGGGCAGCCGGTGTGTTCGCCGGCGTAGAGGGCCATGTCAATGAGTGCGGTCACGGGCAGTACCGCCGTGTCGCCGAGTTGGTGGCCCGCTAGCCAGCGGTGCACGCTGGTGGACAGTCGTCCGCTGAGCACAATTTGGTCTTGATCTGCTAGTTCGGTGACCGCTCCCAGCAGGGGATGCTCAGGTTGATCGAGTCCGGCGGCGCCGACATCTGCTCGGGGGGCGGGGTCTAGCCAGTAGCGGCGGCGCTGGAATGGGTAGGTGGGTAATTCCACCGTGGTAGCGCCGGGGTAGATCTTTTGCCATGACGGGCTGTGGCCGTGGACGTGCAAGTTCGCGATTGCGTTGGCCACCATATCCATGTCGGGACGGTCCCGACGCAACGTTGTCACTACCGCTGATTGAGTGAGCTGGCCAGTGTCGGCTAATGCGTCGGTGAGTGCTGATGCCAGTACCGGGTGCGGGGACAGTTCCACAAACACTTGTTCTCCGCCTGCCAACAAGCCGGTAACGCCGTCATGAAACCGCACTGGCTCCCGTACATGCTGTGCCCAATAGCGGGGCGATGTGAGTTGCTCGACTGTGGCAAGTGAGCCGGTCAGGTTGGAGATGATGGGCACGCTGTGCGGGCGGTAGCTCAACCGGTTAGCGATGGTCTCGAACTCGGTCAATATCGGATCCATGGCCGGTGAGTGGAACGCATGGCTAACCCGCAATAACGTGACTTTATGGTTGTTGTTATTGCAGTGCTCGTGTAGGGCGTTGAGTTGTTCAGCGGGCCCGGCAACCGCGACTGAAGTGGGGCCGTTAACCGCGGCAATGACCACTTCGGGATGGTTTTCGAGCATGGCGGCTACGGCAGGCTCGCTGGCCGATATGGCCATCATTGCTCCGGGGGTGCAGCTTTGCATCAACCGGCCCCGTGCGCACACCAACACCGCGGCTTCTTCCAGAGAAAGCACCCCAGCCACATGCGCTGCGGTCAGTTCTCCCACTGAATGACCGAGCAAATAGTCAGGATTAACTCCTGCCTGGGTCAATACGGCGTGCATGGCCACGCCGAACGCGAACAATGCGGGTTGTGCATAAATAGTCTGCTGCAGCAACTCTGGCTCGGTGAACATCACCTCGCGCAACGGAACATCTAAATGCTTGTCCACCGCCGCGCACACCTCATCGATAGCGGTAGTGAAAACGGGGTGTTGACGATAAAGCTGTGCGCCCATGCCGGCGTATTGGCTGCCCTGGCCGGGGAAAACGAACACTGTTTTACCGGCCTGGCCTAGCCGGTAGTGGTGGTAGGTCACTCCTGGGTGGGATTGGTTGGCGGCTAGGGAGTGTAGACCTGCCAGAAGGTCGTCGCGGGTGTTGTCGGTGTCACCGGGTACGGTCACAGCCGCGCGGTAGGGGTGATGGGTACGGGTGGTGGCCAGGCTGTGGGCCAGATCGGTAAGGCTTAGGTCTTCGTGGTGGGTGAGGTATTCGCTAAGTTGCTGTGCTTGAGCTGTCAACGCTGCGGGAGTATGTGCTGATACCGGCCAAATGTGTAATAGAGGCTGTTGAGGAAGCTGTGTGGTTTCGGGGTCGGCAATGGTTTCCGGCGCTTCTGGTGGGGGTTGCTGCACGATCAGGTGTGCGTTGGTGCCGCTGACCCCGAAGGCCGAAACCGCTGCGGTGCGAAGATGCTCAGTCTTGGGCCAGGGCGTTGCCTCGGTCAGTAATTGCACGGTGCCGGTTGACCAGTCGATGTGCGGACTGGGTTGATCGATGTGCAGGGTGGCGGGTAAGACGGCGTGGTTGAGGGCTTGGATCATTTTGATCAGTCCGGCGGCGCCGGCCGCGTGTTGGGTGTGTCCGATGTTGGATTTCACCGATCCCAGCCACAGGGGATGCTCGGGATCGCGGTGGGTGCCGTAGGTGGCGATTAGCGCGCCGGCCTCGATCGGATCACCCAAGGTTGTGCCGGTGCCGTGGGCTTCGACCACATCGACCTGGTCCAGGGCAATTCCCGCGTTGGCGGCCGCCTGAGCGATAACACGTTGTTGGGCTGGCCCGTTGGGGGCGCTCAGTCCGTTTGATGCGCCGTCTTGGTTGACTGCTGATCCCGCGATGACGGCAAGTACTGGATGGCGATTTCGGCGTGCGTCGCTTAGACGTTCCAACACCAGGACTGCAGCACCTTCGCCCCAGCCGGTCCCATCGGCGGCGGCTGCGAACGCTTTGCACCGTCCATCGGCGGCCAGTCCGCGTTGCCGAGCGAACTCGATAAACGGCGTGGGTGTGGCCATGATCGTGGCTCCACCGGCAAGAGCCAGGCTGGATTCGCCGTTACGCAGGGATTGACATGCTAGATGGGTTGCTACCAGCGACGACGAACATGCGGTGTCTACCGTGATTGCTGGGCCTTGCAACCCCAACACATAAGCCACCCGGCCCGAGGCCACACTGGTGGAGGCGCCTGTTAGGGCGTAACCCTCAACGCCGGAATGGGCACTCACGTAGCTCTGCGCCCCGATCCCGATGAACACTCCGGTGTTCGAGCCTTCCAGGGTGGTCGGGTCGATGCCCGCGTGTTCCAGCGCTTGCCAACACACTTCCAGCAGCACCCGCTGTTGAGGATCCATCGTGATTGCTTCTCGCGCGGAGATCCCGAAAAATTCGGCATCAAAGCCGGCCACGTCCGCCACAAATCCTCCGTAGCGGGTGTAGGTCTTGCCCACTGCGTCGGGATCGGGGTCGAACAGTCCCGCCACATCCCAGCCCCGATCGGTGGGAAAGCCACTCATCACATCGATGCCATTGCTGACCACGTCCCACAAACCCGCGGCCGACTCGATGCCACCAGGCAAACGACACGCCATGCCCACCACTGCGACCGGGGCATCCAGATCGACTTGCGTCGGGGCGACGGCCAGGGTCGGGCTGGTCGCACCGCTGAGCAGGTCCAACAGATGTTCAGCGACTGTGGTAGGGGTGGGATGGTCGAAGACCAGCGTCGCGGGCAACGTCAAGCCGGTGTCCCGAGTCAAGGTGTTACGTAGCTCGAGCGCGCTCAGCGAGTCGATGCCGAGGTCCTTGAAGGACAGGTCGGGATCCAACATTGCCGGGTCGGGGTGCGCTAATACCGCGGCAGTCACAGTGGTCACCAACTCGATCAGCGTCGTCAATTGCTGCTGCGGGGTTTGCTTGGCTAGCTGTGCGGCGTAGTGGGAGTTTTCGGTGATGGCGGGAATTTCGGCTGTCTGGGGTTGGGTGGTGCCCAGCTCGGCCAGTAGGGTGTGGGCGCGGCCAGTAGTGGTGAATACGTCTCGGAATTGACTCCAGTCGACATCGGCGATCGTAATCAGGGTGTCGTCTACGTCGAGGGATTGTTGAAGTGCGGCGAAGGCGATATCGGGGGATATTTGATGAAGCCCGATGCGGCTGAAATATCCCACAACTTCTTGCGATGTTGTTCTGTCGTCTGTCCAGGCCCCCCACGCTGGGGCTATAGCGTGGCAACCGCGACCGCGTAACCGCGTTACGAGTGCTTCGATATAAGCGTTAGCGGCCGCGTATGCACCTTGGCGGGTACCGCCCCACGTTGCCGCCGCTGAAGAGAACATGATGAACGTTTGTGGTGGCTGATCTTCCAGAACGGCTATCAAATTTTCCGCGCCCAGTGCTTTGGCGGCGAAAGATTTGGTGAATTCGTCAATCGTTGTTTCGGTAGTGGTGACCAGCCCGATATGAGCTGCGGCGTGCACGACCGTGTGGATTGGTCCATGTTCAGTGCGTGTTTGGGCGACAACGGCGGCTAAAGCGTCTCGATCGGTCACATCGACCGATATCGACGTCGTGGTTATTCCCGCGGAGTTGAGCTCTTTTTCCAACTCGGCTACCTGCGGGTGTTCTGCAGCGGTACGGCTGAGCAGGACAAGATGGCTGGTTCCGGCCTGCGCTAGCCAGCGGGCAATGTGCTGACCTAGATGGCCTGTGACGCCGGTGACAAGAGCAGTTCCCGATACTTTCCAAGTACGCATGCGAGCTTGCGGTAGCGAGGCTTTGTGGAGTCGTCGGGCGCTCACACCGGCCGCGCGTATTGCGAGTTGGTCTTCCGATTGCTGGCAGGTCAAGATGGCTTGCAGGCGGTTGAAATCTTGTGGTGTTGGACTCACCGGCAGATCGACAAGCCCGCCCCACCAGGTGGGATGTTCGAGGCAAGCCGACTGCCCTAGCCCCCAAACCGCTGACTGGCTGGGCGTTAAAACGTCGTCTGGGTTGACTTGTGCCCCGCCTTGGGTGATTACCCATAATGGTAGATCAAGTCTGGAGTCGCCATAGGATTGCACAATATGAAGCGTCGACAATAGGGCCGTTGATATTCCAGGAAAGTCTTGATCTGTCCGCTCGTGTAGGGCCATGAAAGAAACAATGCCATCGCATTTATTTCGGGTGGCTTCGTCGGCCAGTAGGGCAGCTAGAGAATGCCTATCGAACATGTGCGGGTCAATGGTTAGCATTGCGACAGAGTCCGCGGATCGCGCTGAAAAGCCGGCGACCCACACATCGTCAGATTGCTCGGGAAGGGTTAAAACCAGCCACCGCCGGCGAGTCTGCGGGAACGTATTGGGAGTAACGTTTCGCCAGCCGACCTGATAACGCAGTTGGTCAACTGCCGACCGGTCCCTTAGTTCTTTACGCCATTCACGCAGGGCTCGTACCACAGGTCCCAGCGACACGATGCTTTGGGCATTGTCGATCCTCAATACCTGAGCGACCGTGTCGACCGCGTCGTCATTGACGGCGTCCCACAGCGCAACTTCAGCAGGATCACTGACAGTGGCAGGGGTGGGAGTGGGCGCCGCCAACCAGTAGCGGCGGCGCTGGAATGGGTAGGTGGGTAATTCCACCGTGGTAGCGCCGGGGTAGATCTTTTGCCATGACGGGCTGTGGCCGTGGACGTGCAAGTTCGCGATTGCGTTGGCCACCATATCCATGTCGGGACGGTCCCGACGCAACGTTGTCACTACCGCTGATTGAGTGAGCTGGCCAGTGTCGGCTAATGCGTCGGTGAGTGCTGATGCCAGTACCGGGTGCGGGGACAGTTCCACAAACACTTGTTCTCCGCCTGCCAACAAGCCGGTAACGCCGTCATGAAACCGCACTGGCTCCCGTACATGCTGTGCCCAATAGCGGGGCGATGTGAGTTGCTCGACTGTGGCAAGTGAGCCGGTCAGGTTGGAGATGATGGGCACGCTGTGCGGGCGGTAGCTCAACCGGTTAGCGATGGTCTCGAACTCGGTCAATATCGGATCCATGGCCGGTGAGTGGAACGCATGGCTAACCCGCAATAACGTGACTTTATGGTTGTTGTTATTGCAGTGCTCGTGTAGGGCGTTGAGTTGTTCAGCGGGCCCGGCAACCGCGACTGAAGTGGGGCCGTTAACCGCGGCAATGACCACTTCGGGATGGTTTTCGAGCATGGCGGCTACGGCAGGCTCGCTGGCCGATATGGCCATCATTGCTCCGGGGGTGCAGCTTTGCATCAACCGGCCCCGTGCGCACACCAACACCGCGGCTTCTTCCAGAGAAAGCACCCCAGCCACATGCGCTGCGGTCAGTTCTCCCACTGAATGACCGAGCAAATAGTCAGGATTAACTCCTGCCTGGGTCAATACGGCGTGCATGGCCACGCCGAACGCGAACAATGCGGGTTGTGCATAAATAGTCTGCTGCAGCAACTCTGGCTCGGTGAACATCACCTCGCGCAACGGAACATCTAAATGCTTGTCCACCGCCGCGCACACCTCATCGATAGCGGTAGTGAAAACGGGGTGTTGACGATAAAGCTGTGCGCCCATGCCGGCGTATTGGCTGCCCTGGCCGGGGAAAACGAACACTGTTTTACCGGCCTGGCCTAGCCGGTAGTGGTGGTAGGTCACTCCTGGGTGGGATTGGTTGGCGGCTAGGGAGTGTAGACCTGCCAGAAGGTCGTCGCGGGTGTTGTCGGTGTCACCGGGTACGGTCACAGCCGCGCGGTAGGGGTGATGGGTACGGGTGGTGGCCAGGCTGTGGGCCAGATCGGTAAGGCTTAGGTCTTCGTGGTGGGTGAGGTATTCGCTAAGTTGCTGTGCTTGAGCTGTCAACGCTGCGGGAGTATGTGCTGATACCGGCCAAATGTGTAATAGAGGCTGTTGAGGAAGCTGTGTGGTTTCGGGGTCGGCAATGGTTTCCGGCGCTTCTGGTGGGGGTTGCTGCACGATCAGGTGTGCGTTGGTGCCGCTGACCCCGAAGGCCGAAACCGCTGCGGTGCGAAGATGCTCAGTCTTGGGCCAGGGCGTTGCCTCGGTCAGTAATTGCACGGTGCCGGTTGACCAGTCGATGTGCGGACTGGGTTGATCGATGTGCAGGGTGGCGGGTAAGACGGCGTGGTTGAGGGCTTGGATCATTTTGATCAGTCCGGCGGCGCCGGCCGCGTGTTGGGTGTGTCCGATGTTGGATTTCACCGATCCCAGCCACAGGGGATGCTCGGGATCGCGGTGGGTGCCGTAGGTGGCGATTAGCGCGCCGGCCTCGATCGGATCACCCAAGGTTGTGCCGGTGCCGTGGGCTTCGACCACATCGACCTGGTCCAGGGCAATTCCCGCGTTGGCGGCCGCCTGAGCGATAACACGTTGTTGGGCTGGCCCGTTGGGGGCGCTCAGTCCGTTTGATGCGCCGTCTTGGTTGACTGCTGATCCCGCGATGACGGCAAGTACTGGATGGCGATTTCGGCGTGCGTCGCTTAGACGTTCCAACACCAGGACTGCAGCACCTTCGCCCCAGCCGGTCCCATCGGCGGCGGCTGCGAACGCTTTGCACCGTCCATCGGCGGCCAGTCCGCGTTGCCGAGCGAACTCGATAAACGGCGTGGGTGTGGCCATGATCGTGGCTCCACCGGCAAGAGCCAGGCTGGATTCGCCGTTACGCAGGGATTGACATGCTAGATGGGTTGCTACCAGCGACGACGAACATGCGGTGTCTACCGTGATTGCTGGGCCTTGCAACCCCAACACATAAGCCACCCGGCCCGAGGCCACACTGGTGGAGGCGCCTGTTAGGGCGTAACCCTCAACGCCGGAATGGGCACTCACGTAGCTCTGCGCCCCGATCCCGATGAACACTCCGGTGTTCGAGCCTTCCAGGGTGGTCGGGTCGATGCCCGCGTGTTCCAGCGCTTGCCAACACACTTCCAGCAGCACCCGCTGTTGAGGATCCATCGTGATTGCTTCTCGCGCGGAGATCCCGAAAAATTCGGCATCAAAGCCGGCCACGTCCGCCACAAATCCTCCGTAGCGGGTGTAGGTCTTGCCCACTGCGTCGGGATCGGGGTCGAACAGTCCCGCCACATCCCAGCCCCGATCGGTGGGAAAGCCACTCATCACATCGATGCCATTGCTGACCACGTCCCACAAACCCGCGGCCGACTCGATGCCACCAGGCAAACGACACGCCATGCCCACCACTGCGACCGGGGCATCCAGATCGACTTGCGTCGGGGCGACGGCCAGGGTCGGGCTGGTCGCACCGCTGAGCAGGTCCAACAGATGTTCAGCGACTGTGGTAGGGGTGGGATGGTCGAAGACCAGCGTCGCGGGCAACGTCAAGCCGGTGTCCCGAGTCAAGGTGTTACGTAGCTCGAGCGCGCTCAGCGAGTCGATGCCGAGGTCCTTGAAGGACAGGTCGGGATCCAACATTGCCGGGTCGGGGTGCGCTAATACCGCGGCAGTCACAGTGGTCACCAACTCGATCAGCGTCGTCAATTGCTGCTGCGGGGTTTGCTTGGCTAGCTGTGCGGCGTAGTGGGAGTTTTCGGTGATGGCGGGAATTTCGGCTGTCTGGGGTTGGGTGGTGCCCAGCTCGGCCAGTAGGGTGTGGGCGCGGCCAGTAGTGGTGAATACGTCTCGGAATTGACTCCAGTCGACATCGGCGATCGTAATCAGGGTGTCGTCTACGTCGAGGGATTGTTGAAGTGCGGCGAAGGCGATATCGGGGGATATTTGATGAAGCCCGATGCGGCTGAAATATCCCACAACTTCTTGCGATGTTGTTCTGTCGTCTGTCCAGGCCCCCCACGCTGGGGCTATAGCGTGGCAACCGCGACCGCGTAACCGCGTTACGAGTGCTTCGATATAAGCGTTAGCGGCCGCGTATGCACCTTGGCGGGTACCGCCCCACGTTGCCGCCGCTGAAGAGAACATGATGAACGTTTGTGGTGGCTGATCTTCCAGAACGGCTATCAAATTTTCCGCGCCCAGTGCTTTGGCGGCGAAAGATTTGGTGAATTCGTCAATCGTTGTTTCGGTAGTGGTGACCAGCCCGATATGAGCTGCGGCGTGCACGACCGTGTGGATTGGTCCATGTTCAGTGCGTGTTTGGGCGACAACGGCGGCTAAAGCGTCTCGATCGGTCACATCGACCGATATCGACGTCGTGGTTATTCCCGCGGAGTTGAGCTCTTTTTCCAACTCGGCTACCTGCGGGTGTTCTGCAGCGGTACGGCTGAGCAGGACAAGATGGCTGGTTCCGGCCTGCGCTAGCCAGCGGGCAATGTGCTGACCTAGATGGCCTGTGACGCCGGTGACAAGAGCAGTTCCCGATACTTTCCAAGTACGCATGCGAGCTTGCGGTAGCGAGGCTTTGTGGAGTCGTCGGGCGCTCACACCGGCCGCGCGTATTGCGAGTTGGTCTTCCGATTGCTGGCAGGTCAAGATGGCTTGCAGGCGGTTGAAATCTTGTGGTGTTGGACTCACCGGCAGATCGACAAGCCCGCCCCACCAGGTGGGATGTTCGAGGCAAGCCGACTGCCCTAGCCCCCAAACCGCTGACTGGCTGGGCGTTAAAACGTCGTCTGGGTTGACTTGTGCCCCGCCTTGGGTGATTACCCATAATGGTAGATCAAGTCTGGAGTCGCCATAGGATTGCACAATATGAAGCGTCGACAATAGGGCCGTTGATATTCCAGGAAAGTCTTGATCTGTCCGCTCGTGTAGGGCCATGAAAGAAACAATGCCATCGCATTTATTTCGGGTGGCTTCGTCGGCCAGTAGGGCAGCTAGAGAATGCCTATCGAGCATGTGCGGGTCAATGGTTAGCATTGCGACAGAGTCCGCGGATCGCGCTGAAAAGCCGGCGACCCACACATCGTCAGATTGCTCGGGAAGGGTTAAAACCAGCCACCGCCGGCGAGTCTGCGGGAACGTATTGGGAGTAACGTTTCGCCAGCCGACCTGATAACGCAGTTGGTCAACTGCCGACCGGTCCCTTAGTTCTTTACGCCATTCACGCAGGGCTCGTACCACAGGTCCCAGCGACACGATGCTTTGGGCATTGTCGATCCTCAATACCTGAGCGACCGTGTCGACCGCGTCGTCATTGACGGCGTCCCACAGCGCAACTTCAGCAGGATCACTGACAGTGGCAGGGGTGGGAGTGGGCGCCGCCAACCAGTAGCGGCGGCGCTGGAATGGGTAGGTGGGTAATTCCACCGTGGTAGCGCCGGGGTAGATCTTTTGCCATGACGGGCTGTGGCCGTGGACGTGCAAGTTCGCGATTGCGTTGGCCACCATATCCATGTCGGGACGGTCCCGACGCAACGTTGTCACTACCGCTGATTGAGTGAGCTGGCCAGTGTCGGCTAATGCGTCGGTGAGTGCTGATGCCAGTACCGGGTGCGGGGACAGTTCCACAAACACGCGCTCGCTGTGGGCCAGCAGTTGCGCTACACAGCTATAGAACTCGACTGGTTCGCGTAGGTTGCGATACCAGTAGTCGGCGTCCATGGCGGTGGTGTCTAGCGGGTGTTCGGATAGCTCGCTGGCGACGGTGGAGTACAGCGGGATGCGTGCTGGTTGGGGGTTGAGGTCAGCTAATTCGTGGAGCAGGTGTTCACGCAGGCGCTCTACGTGAGCGGAGTGCGAGGCGTAGTCCACCGCTATGGGTCGTATCTGGACGCCGCCGTCCTCGCAGGTACCGATAAATTGGTCGACCGCGGCGGTATCGCCGCTGATGATGGTGTGCGCCGGGCCGTTGATCGCCGCGATGCTGATCTGGGTGTTCCATGGCTGCAGCAGTGGGCGTAGGTCTTCGGGGCTGAGCAGGACCGAAGCCATCGTTCCGGTGCCGGCCAGCTGCGCAAGTGCCGCACTGCGTAGGGCCACCACTTTGGCGGCCTCGGCGAGGGACAACGCCCCAGCGATGTACGCGGCGGCGATTTCCCCTTGGGAATGCCCGATCACTGCATCAGGCACAATCCCGTAGCCGCGTAATGTTTCGGCTAGCGCGATCATCACCGCGAACAAGACTGGCTGGATCACTTCTACCAGTTCAAGCGAGGGCGCGTCGGGGTCCAGGCAGATCACATCGCGCACAGACCATCCCGTATAGGGGCGTAACTCGGCGTCGCACGCATCGATAGCGGTAGTGAAAACGGGGTGTTGACGATAAAGCTGTGCGCCCATGCCGGCGTATTGGCTGCCCTGGCCGGGGAAAACGAACACTGTTTTACCGGCCTGGCCTAGCCGGTAGTGGTGGTAGGTCACCCCTGGGTGGGATTGGTTGGCGGCTAGGGAGTGTAGACCTGCCAGAAGGTCGTCGCGGGTGTTGTCGGTGTCACCGGGTACGGTCACAGCCGCGCGGTAAGCATGATGAGCACGAGTGGTGGCCAAACTATAAGCCAGATCGGTCAAATCCAGATCAGGGTGATCAACCAAATACTGGCCCAAGCGTTCGGCTTGAGCGCTCAATGCCTCGGCAGTACGTCCCGACACCGGCCAAACCCGAAACAAGGGCTCGCAAACATCCGAAGGTGAAGGATCGGCAGTGTTGTCTTGAGGGGCTTCTTGCACGATCAGATGCGCGTTAGTGCCACTGATCCCGAACGACGAAATCCCTGCCGTACGGGCACGGCCAGTATCCGGCCACGGTATCGCTTCGGTGAGCAACCGCACCGCCCCCGCTGACCAGTCAATATGCGGGCTGGGGGCATCAACATGCAGCGTGGGAGGCAACACAGCGTGGTTAATGGCTTGGATCATTTTGATCAGCCCGGCCACTCCGGCCGCGGCCTGGGTATGCCCCATATTGGATTTCACCGAACCCAACCACAACGGCTGCTCAGCATCGCGATCGGCGCCGTAGGTGGCCAGAAGAGCGTGCGCCTCAATCGGATCGCCCAAAGTCGTGCCGGTACCGTGGGCCTCCACCACATCCACATCGGCCACTCTCAACCCCGCGGCGGCCACCGCCGAACGGATAACACGTTCCTGGGCCGGCCCATTAGGCGCGGTCAAACCATTAGACGCACCATCCTGATTGACGGCGCTACCACGAATCACTGCCAACACAGGATGGCGATTGCGGCGGGCATCACTCAGACGCTCCAGCAACACCAGACCAGCGCCCTCGCCGAAACCGGTCCCATCGGCGCTAGCGGCAAACGCTTTGCACCGCCCATCCGCCGATAGCCCTCGCTGTCGGGCGAACTCGGCAAAAACATCCGGTGTGGCCATGACCGTGACCCCACCGGCCAAAGCCATTGAGCACTCACCACCACGCAACGACTGGCACGCCTGATGGATAGCCACCAACGACGATGAACACGCCGTATCCACCGTCACCGCCGGGCCTTCAAAACCGAACGCATAGGCGACCCGCCCCGAGACCGCACTGGTCACATTGTCGATGCCCACCCCGTAGCACGATGTCATCGTGCCGGCGAAGACGCCGGTCTGGCTGCCCCGCAACGATTGTGGATCAATGCTGGCTGATTCGAACGTCTCCCAGGCAATCTCGAGTATCAGCCGCTGCTGAGGATCCATTCCCAACGCTTCACGCGGCGAGATCCCGAAAAACCCGGCATCGAACTCCGCTACCCCGTACAGAAACCCACCCGCGCGGGCATGCACATACCCCACCCGATCCGGATCAGGATCATAAAGCCCGCCAAGATCCCAACCACGATCCGACGGAAACTCGGACACCACGTCTCGGCCCTCAGACACCATCTGCCACAAGCCATCCGGCGAATCCGCCCCACCCGGGAACCGGCACGCCATCCCCACCACCGCCACCGGCTCAACCGTCCTGCGCTCGAGCTCGCGCACACGCTTATTTGACTTGCGGAGGTCGTTGGCGGCCTTCTGCAAGTATTTGCGGAGGCGTTCTTCATTTTCCATTGGGAATATCCCACTCTCCGTGTTATTCGGAAAATTGTCAGTTGTTTGCGCCGAATTCGTCGTCCAAGATGTCGAATAATTCGGCATCGGACTCGAATTGCAGGTCGTTATCGATATCGGAAATGTCCGCAGGAATACCTGCGAGAAAATCGTGCAGGGTTGCGCTCAATAAGCGCAGGCGATCTTCTACCCGACTTGCCATTTTCCTATCCATTGCGACGGCGGCAAGTAGTGACTCGACTTTCGCGATTTCCTCGTTGAGGCTATGAACTGATTCGCAAGTAGTTGTTTCGGTTAACTGCGTGCGCAGGAATTGGGCGAGAGCGGTGGGGTTGGGGTGGTCGAAAATGAGCGTCGTGGGTAGTTTGAGGCCGGTGGTTTGTGTGAGTCGATTACGTAGTTCGATCGCGCCCAGGGAGTCCAGTCCAATTTCGTTGAAAGCCTGGATGGGGTCGATGGCCTCGGGACCGGAATAGTTAAGGGCGGTGGCGACGTGAGAGCGGACTTCGCTGAGCAGCAGGGCGTCCCATTCGCTTTGGGGTATTTCGGTGAGACGTTGGGCCAGTGTGGCGGCGGCTTGGGCGCGTTTCGCGGGCATGCGGATCAGCCCACGAAATAATGGGGGGAGTATTCCGGCGTGGGCTTGGGCACGCAGCGCGTTGGTGTCCAGAAGGGCAGGTACCAGCACAGGTTCGGGGCGACCGCAGGCCAGGTCGAAGAGTTGCAGGCCTTCGTCGGTAGCCATCGCTGCCAGGCCCATACGTTGCATGCGGGCGTGATCGACCTGGTCGAGTTGGCCAGTCAGGCCGCTAGCTTGACGCCATAGCCCCCAGGCCAGTGAGACGGCTGCGAGCCCGTGGCGGCGTCGGTGTTGGGCCAAGGCGTCCAGGAATGCGTTTGCGGCGGCGTAGTTGGCTTGTCCGGGACTACCGAGCACCCCGGCGGCCGAGGAGAACAGCACAAACGCGGACAAGTCCAGGTCTTGGGTGAGTTCATGCAGCAGCACCGCGGCGTCAATCTTGGGCCGCAGCACCTGTTCGACCTGTTCACGACCCAAAGCCTCGATCACCCCGTCGGATAGCACCCCGGCGGCATGGATCACCGCACCCAGCGGGTGCTCGACCGGGATCGATTGCAGCAGCGCGGACAACTGGTCAGGGTCGGCGGTGTCACAGGCGGCGAACTCGACCTGGCAACCATGCCCAGCCAGTTCAGCGCGCAGCTCCCGGGCCCCATCAGCGGCCGCACCGCGGCGGCTGACCAGCAGCAGATGCTCGCAGTGGTGGTGGGTCGCGAGATGACGCGCCAGCGCCATGCCTAACACACCGGTGCCCCCGGTGATCAACACCGTGGCTTGTGGATCAAACACCGGCGCCGCACCCGGTTTGGTCGAGTGTGCCGGTACTTGTGCCAGCCGCGGGGCCAACACCGCCCCGCTGCGAATGGCCAGCCGCGGTTCTTGACGCAACGACAATGCCGCCGCCAAAGCCTGGCGGGAAGCCGGGCTGTCATCAACATCAATGTGGGCAAACCGGCCGGGATGCTCGCAGGCCGCACTGCGCAGCAAGCCATCGATGGGCGCGGCGGCCAACTCGGGCGTTTCGTCGCCGGAAACCGTTAGCGCGGCCTGAGTGACAAACACCAGTCGGGTGTCGAGCAGTTCCGGCTGACTCAGCCAGGCCTGCACCAAACGCAGGGTGTGATACAAGCCCGTCCGTGCCGCCTTACCTAGGGCACCTGATTGATCGTCGGTGGTTACCGCTGCGGCGGTGAGCACGATCTCAGGTGCAGCACCACCGGCACGGATCTCGTCGACCAACGCGGCTATGGACGGGTAACGCCCTACCTCGCCTGCGATGATCCCGCCGAGGTCGAACGCCGTGTTGCCCTCGAGCAATGCCAGCTGTCGGGGTAGTGCCTCGTCGGTGTGGATGGGTGTCCAACCCACGACGTGCAAGGGTTCCCGCCGGGTCGCGCTGCGCGCCAGTTGGGTGGCGTCGATGGGACGCACCGCAAGTGCGTCAACTCCGAGCATCGGCGTCCCGGATTGGTCGACCGCGTGCAGTCGCAGCCCCGTATGGGTGGGGTGTAGGGCTACTCGGAGCACCGAGGCTCCGCGCCCGGGCAGCCTTACTCCGTTCCAGGCGAACGGCAACGGTACTTGACCCGGTGGATACTGCTCACCGAGCAGTTCGGTGGCCACGTGTAGGGCGGCGTCGAACAGGGCCGGGTGCAACCCGAAGTCGGTGGCCTCATCGATTTGATCGCTATCCAAGGCGATTTCGGCGAACCACTCGTCATCGCGGCGCCAGATCGCGCGCACACCCTGGAAGGCCGGGCCGTAGTGAAACCCGGCTGTCGCCAAACGGTCATAAAGCGAGTCGGCCGGCACCGCCACCGCGCCCTCTGGCGGCCACGCCATCGACAGCCGCGCAAACCCCGCGCCGTTTCCACTATCGCCGGCGCCCAACGTACCGGTGGCGTGCTGAACCCACTGGCCCTGTTGAGCGCCTCGATCGGCGACGTTCTCAGGGCGGGAGTAAATGCTGAGTTGGCGCCGGTTTTCCTCGTCGGGCTCACCCAGCAGAAGCTGCAGCTGCATCGCAGCATGTTCGGGGACCAGGGGTGCTTGCAGCACCAGTTCCTCGAGGCAGTCCAACCCGACGTGACCGCCAGCCACCAAGGCCAGCTCCGCAAGAGCGGCGCCGGGCAACAACACGGTATCGAAGACCGCGTGATCGGCCAGCCATGCATGGGTCTGCGCCGAGAGCCGTCCGCTAAACAACCAGCCCCGCTCATCACCGAGGCTCACTCCGGCCCGCAGGAAAGGATGGTCCACCTCCACCAGCCCCACTGAGGACACGTCTCCGGCACCGGTGGTCCGCGCATCCAGCCAATACCGCTGGCGCTGAAAGGCGTACGTCGGCAAATCCACCCTCCGCGGCCGATGGGCAGCAAATACCGCTGCCCAGTCCACTGCCACCCCGTGCACATGAGCCTCGGCCAGTGAGGTGATAAACCGCTGCCAGTCGCCTTCGTCGCGGCGCATCGAGCCCAGCACCGCCACCGAGGCGCGATCCTCGCAATGGGCTTCGGCGGTTTCGCTGATCGCCACGGTCAGCACCGGGTGGGGACCCATCTCGATGAAGCTGCGTGCACCCTCCGCCAGCAGGGCGGCGGTGGCGCGCTCGAATTCCACGCGCTGGCGCAGATTGCGATACCAATAGCCGCCATCAAGGGTGTCGGTAGGGATCTGGGTGCCGGTCACCGTGGAGTAAAACGGGATCTCGCCGACCCGGGGGGTGATCGACGATAGCTGGCCGATCAGCCGGTCCTGAACGGCTTCAACATGGCTGGAATGGGAGGCGTAGTCCACTGGGATCAGCCGCGCAAAAATGCCTTCGCCGGCGCAGCCCGTGACGAACTCTTGCACGGCAGCCGGGTCTCCGGTAACCACCGTAGAGATCGGGCTGTTATGGGCGGCCACCGCGATCTGTCCATCCCAGCGCGTGAGCCGATCAACGACTTGGTCTATCGGTAGCCCAACCGAGGCCATACCACCGGTGCCGGCCAGCTCGACGATGGCCTGGCTACGTGCGGTTACCACGCGCGCTGCATCAGCCAAGCTCAACCCGCCAGCCACATAGGCGGCGGCGATCTCGCCTTGGGAATGCCCGATCACCATGTCAGGCTGCACCCCGCAGGAGCGCCATAACGCCGCGATCGACACCATCACGGCAAACAACGCTGGTTGGACCACATCGACACGGGTCAGCGCAGATTCGGCCACCCCACCGCGCAACACCGCATCCAGCGACCAATCCACGTACGGGGCCAGCGCGTCAGCGCAGGCCCTCAGCTGCGTGGCAAACACCGGTGCGGAGTCCAACAACTCCACGGCCATGGATTGCCACTGCCCGCCCTGGCCGGGGAACACGAACGTGGTCTTACCTGCAAGCACCCGACCAGTTACCACGCTGGCGCTCTGCTGCCCGTCGGCTAACGCCGCCAACCCCGCCACCAACTCGCCATGGTCGGCGCCAATCACCGCGCCGCGGTACTCCAACCCACTACGACGAGTGGCCAACGAAAACCCCACATCAGCCACAGCCAGGTCGGGGTGATCGGCCAGATAGGCACCCAAACGGCCAGCCTGGGCGGCCAATGCCTGGTCTGACTTACCCGAGACCACCCACGGCACCACCGGCCACGCCGACGCGGCACCCGAATCACCACCGTGACCCGGCACCGACTCAGCAGGAGCTTCCTCCAAGATCACATGCGCGTTAGTCCCTGAAACCCCGAACGAGGACACCCCCGCCCGCCGCGGGCGCCCATCCTGCACCGTCCAGTCCCGCTGCTCGGTCAACAACTCCACCGCACCCGAAGCCCAATCCACATGCGGAGAGGGCGCATCCACATGCAGCGACCGAGGCATCACCTGATGGCGCATGGCCTGGATCATCTTGATCACCCCGGCTACCCCCGCGGCGGCCTGAGTGTGTCCCATATTCGACTTGACCGAGCCCAACCACAACGGGCGATCAGCAGGCCGATCCTGCCCATAAGTGGCTAGCAGCGCTTGGGCCTCAATCGGATCACCCAGCGTGGTGCCGGTTCCATGAGCCTCGACCACATCCACCTCGGCAGCACGCACCTCAGCATTGGCCAACGCCGCCCGAATCACCCGCTGCTGAGAAGGCCCATTAGGCGCAGTCAAGCCGTTGGAAGCCCCGTCCTGATTTACCGCCGAACCGCGCACCACCGCCAACACCGAATGCCCCAACCGGCGAGCATCCGAGAGCCGCTCGACCACGACCACACCAACACCCTCACCCCACCCAGTGCCATCGGCAGCCGCAGCAAACGACTTACACCGGCCGTCAACAGCCACCCCCCGCTGCCGAGAAAACTCCACAAACGTCGTCGGGGTCGCCATCACCGTCACGCCACCAGCCAACGCCAAATCGCATTCACCCGAACGCAACGCCTGCACTGCCAAATGCAACGCCACCAACGACGACGAACACGCCGTATCTACCGACACCGCCGGACCCTGCAGACCCAACACATATGCCACCCGACCCGAGATCACGCTGCCAGCGCTGCCGCTACCCAAGTACCCTTCGACCCCGGATGCGCCACCGGTGCCGAACAATCGAGCGCCATAGTCGTGATACATCACTCCGGTGAACACGCCAGTGGCCGAACCCGCCAACGCCAACGGATCAATCCCGGCGTGTTCCAGCGCCTCCCACGACACCTCCAATATCAACCGCTGCTGAGGGTCCATCGCCAACGCCTCACGCGGACTGATCCCGAAGAACTCCGCATCAAAATCAGCGGCCTCATACAAAAACCCACCCGAACAGGTATAAGACTTCCCCACCGCATCCGGATCAGGATCAAACAACCCCTCCACATCCCAACCGCGATCGGTCGGGAAACTCGACACCACATCCCGACCGCCAAGCACCGCCTCCCACAACGCATCCCCAGAAGCCAGCCCACCCGGATAGCGACACCCCATGCCCACAATCGCCACCGGCTCGAATGACGAGGTAAGAAGTCGATTCAACCGATCGTTCTCGATGAGAGTGCGTCGAAGCGCTTCTTTAACCTTGTCGAATTGTTCGTTCATTGCTTCCTCTGACCCTTAACCTTGTTGAGCTGTGAACTTCGTTAGAGCCACGTCGACCAGATCTTCGAGGCTCATATCCGCAAGGCCGGAGGCACTTTCACGCTCGTCAAGCTGATCCGAGTTATCCATTGCTAGCTTTTGCAATAGGTCCACGACATTGGCCTGTGCAAGCCGTTTGGCTGGAATCGACATGACTAGTTCTTGCACCTGTCTGACATAGTCGTCATTCCCGCCGCCGATGGGCTCCGATCCACCAAGCTGGTATGCCAAATAGCTGGCAACATCGCGGGGGGTGGGGTAGTCGAAGACCAAGGTGGGGGTCAACGACAGTCCGGTCGCTGTTTTCAACCGGTTCCGCAGTTCAACTGCCGTCAATGAATCGAAGCCGAGTCCCTGGAACGCTTGGTCGGGATTGATTTCACTGGACTTTTTGTGTCCCAAAGCAATAGCGATCTGTGTGCATACCAACTCGGTCAACATCTTGCGTTGTTGCTCAGGGGTTAGGCCATGCAGACGTTGGGTCAGCGCCGACTGGGACGCTGAGCTGCCGCCCTCGACCGTGCGCCGCCGCGGACTCCCGATCAACTCGTTGAACAACGGCGGCAACCCAGCATTGAAGCTGGGGTCATGCAGCATACGACGGTCAAACCGCCCCGCAACCACCGCGGGATGGTCGGCCACCATTGCGGCATCAAACATTTCGATTGCCTGCTCAGCGGTCAGGGCCACCATGCCGGTGCGATTCATCCGGGCCACGTCACGGCTACTGAGGTGACTGGTCATTGTGCTGGACCGTTCCCACAGTCCCCACGCCAACGACGTCGCCGTCAACCCATCAGCACGACGCTGGGAAGCCAAAGCGTCCAAAAACGCATTCGCCGCTGCGTAATTGCCCTGTCCTGGAGCACCCACCGTGCCAGCGATCGACGAGAACAACACAAACGCCGAAACACCCAAATTGCTTGTCAACTCATGCAGATTCCAGGCCGCATCCACCTTGGCCCGCAGTACCGTATCGACCCGGTCCGGGGTCAACGACGCGATCACTGCATCGTCAAGCACCCCCGCAGCGTGAATCACCCCCGTCAACGGATACTGCTGCGGTAGTCGAGCAAGCAACGCGGTCACTGCATCACGATCAGCCACATCACAGGCAACCACCTCAACTTGCACGCCGCGGGCAGCCAACTCAGCCACTATCTCCGCGCTACCACCAGCGCGATCACCACTGCGACTGACCAACAGCACATGCCGGACCCCGTAGTAATCGACCACGTGACGAGCCAACCAACCACCGGCCATGCCGGTCCCGCCGGTAATCAACACCGTGCCTGACGGATCCAATACGGACGACGGTTTCACCCCACCGTCATCGGCCACATCCAACACCGGGGCTATTGCCGATAACCGGGCCGCATAAACCTGTTGGGATCGCACTACCAGTTGCGGTTCCCCGCTCTGGGCCAACGCAGCCAGGTCCAAGCCGAGCATGCCGGAACCCCCAGAGTCAGTGATGATTTGACCGTCAACGATCGAAGCATCGGCATCCAGATCAACGAGGAGCACTCGACCGGGATGCTCACTTTGGGCGGAACGCACCATTCCCCAGGCCGCTGCCCCAGCCAGATCGCTGACGCGTTCACCAACCAACCCAACCGCACCCCGGGTCAGCACCACCAACACCTCGGCTCGATCAACAGTCAACCAAGCCTGCAACACGGCCAACAGCTGATGCGTCACCTCGTGCACCGCGGCCACTACATCGCTGTGGGTAGCCGGCACCTCCCACACCACCACATCGGCCTGAACCCCGCCAGCAGGATCAGCCTCGGATATTGGATCGACGGTCGATTGGTCGCGCCAAGCCACTATGTGCCCAGCCCGCCCCTCGGGCACGGTGATAGGCGCCCAGGTAAGCGCCATCAGTCCTGAATCATCCTGGGTGCCGGCAGCGCTGAGGGCGGCGTGAATTTGTTCAGGACTTGCCGGGCGAGTGAGCAGCGTTCCGGTAAGCACCAGCATCCCGCTGCTATCGCAGAGCTGGACATCAACAACGTTGCTCTGAGTGCGAGCCAAATGCACCCGCAACCGGGTAGCTCCCACCCCATGCAAACTGACCTGCTGCCACATGAACGGCAATTGCACGCCCTCATCACGGCTAGCGGCACCCTCAGCATCGGTGGTCAGCGCCCACGCATGCAATGCGGCGTCCAGCAAAGCGGGATGGATCCTCATCCCCGCTACATCAAGGTCTTCGGACACAGTGATCTCGGCGAACACGTCTGCGCCGCGTTTCCACAGCGCAGTCAAACCCTGAAACGCTGAACCGTAGTGATAGCCCAGATCCGCCAACCGGTCATACCCGCCAGCGATGTCCAGCACCTCGGCACCAGCCGGCGGCCATGCGGACAACTCTGAAGACATCAGCGGCGGTTCAACAGTCCCGACGGTCAGTACGCCTTTGGCATGCAGGATCCATTCCGAATCGGGTTGCCCCTCAGCGGAATACACTGCCACTGTCCGGCTGCCTGATTCACCGGCGCCGCCCACCACCACCTGCACGGGGACGCCGCTCTCGCTGATTGCCAAGGGCGCCATCAAGGTCAGTTCCTGGAGCACTGGGCAGTTGACTTCGTCACCGGCACGGATGGCCAATTCCACGAATCCAGCTCCGGGGAACAACATCACCCCGGCAATGCGGTGATCGGCCAACCACGGTTGAGTGCGAGGGGTCAGCAGGCCGGTGAGGATCACTCCTCCGGAATCGGGCTGGGTGATCACCGCACCCAACAACGCATGCGCGACAGCGGCCAACCCCACGTCGCCGACATCTCCCGCTCTTGACGTGCCGTCAAGCCAGAACCGACGCCGCTGGAATGCATAGGTGGGCAATGTGACTTGCTGAGCGGGGGTGTGGTCGAACACGGCGGACCAATCCAATGTGGCGCCAGCGATGAACAAGACAGCTGCGGCATGCAAGGCCGAACTGCCTTCGGGGCGTTGTTTACCCAACACCGGGACCACGACGACATCTTCGGGTGAAGCAAGGCTCTGCTCGACAGACGTGCTCAGCCCTGCGCCGGGACCGGCTTCAACGAACCGCGTCGCCCCCATCGACTCCAACAAACGCACACTGTCGGCGAAACGCACCGGCTGACGCACATGATCCACCCAGTACTGCGGTGAACCATATTCTGGTCCACCCAATGCCGCGGTAACGTTTGATACCACCGAGATCGTGGGTTCGCCCACGGTGATGCCCGATATGGCCGAGCCGAACTCATCAAGTATCGGTTCCACCAACGGTGAGTGGAACGCATGAGAAACCGCCAACTGATGCACCCGCCGACCACGCCCATGGAAGTCCTTGACGATGGGTGTTACTGCTTCCTGAGTGCCCGAAATCACCACTGATCCAGGGGCGTTGATGGCAGCGATACCCGCACCATCGACCAGCTGCGGTGTCACCTCGTCTTCAGTGGCCGCCACCGCGAACATCACCCCACCGGCGGGTAGTGACTGCATCAACCGGCCCCGCGCAGCCACCACCAACGCAGCATCAGATAGTGAAAGCACCTGCGCGGCATAGGCAGCGGCAATCTCCCCCACGGAATGGCCGAGCACGAAGTCTGGGCGGATCCCCCAGTGCCGCAATAGCTGCAACATGGCCACTTCCACGGCGAACAAAGCCGGCTGGGCGAACTCCGTGCTGTTGAGCAGCTCCTGGTTCTCGCCCCACAACACCGACCGTAAGGACATCCGTAGATGCTGATCAAGTTCGTCGACCACAGCATCGAAAGCCTTGGCGAACAACGGGAACTGAGCATGCAACTGCTGGCCCATCCCCAACCACTGCGCGCCCTGCCCCGGGAACACCAGCGCAGTCTTACCGGCGCCGCGAGCATATCCGGTCAGCACCGCCCCCGCTGGGCGACCCTGAGCCAGATCAGCCAACCCCGACAAAAGCTCTTCCCGACCGGTACCAACGACCACAGCCCGATGTTCGAACATCGACCGTTGCGCCAGAGACCACCCGACATCAAGCACGCCAAGGTCATCGTCAGCGCCCAGGTGTTCAGCTAGGCGCCCAGCCTGGGCGGCCAATGCCTGGTCTGACTTACCCGAGACCACCCACGGCACCACCGGCCACGCCGACGCGGCACCCGAATCACCACCGTGACCCGGCACCGACTCAGCAGGAGCTTCCTCCAAGATCACATGCGCGTTAGTCCCTGAAATCCCGAACGAGGACACCCCCGCCCGTCGTGGGCGCCCATCCTGCACCGTCCAGTCCCGCTGCTCGGTCAACAACTCCACCGCACCCGAAGCCCAATCCACATGCGGAGAGGGCGCATCCACATGCAGCGACCGAGGCATCACCTGATGGCGCATGGCCTGGATCATCTTGATCACCCCGGCTACCCCCGCGGCGGCCTGAGTGTGTCCCATATTCGACTTGACCGAGCCCAACCACAACGGGCGATCAGCAGGCCGATCCTGCCCATAGGTGGCCAAAATTGCGTGCGCCTCGATCGGATCACCCTTCAGGGTCCCGGTGCCATGGGCCTCCACCACGTCGACATCGGCCACCTCCAACCCGGCTGCGGTCAACGCCGAACGGATAACGCGTTCCTGAGCGCGCCCGTTGGGTGCGGTCAGCCTTTTGGAAGCCCCGTCTTGATTGATCGCGCTGCCACGAATCACCGCCAGGACCTGATGTCCAAGCCGTTGTGCGTCGGATAGTCGCTCTAATAACACCAAACCGGCACCCTCGGCAAAGCCGGTCCCGTCCGCGGCGGCGGCAAACGACTTGCACCGCCCATCCGGCGATAGTCCCCGCTTCCGCGAGAACTCCACGAGAGTGCTTGGGACGGCCATCACCATCACGCCGCCGGCCAGGGCCATCGAACATTCACCACCACGCAGGGACTGGCCAGCCTGATGGATGGCCACCAATGACGACGAACACGCCGTATCCACCGACACCGCAGGACCTTCCAAACCGAACGTAAAGGCGACCCGGCCCGAGACCACGCTGGCCTCGGTACCAACGGCCAGGCAGCCCTCGGCCTGATCCCCACCAATTTCCTCGTAATGCGAGGTCATCACGCCGGCGAAAACCCCGGTTTGGCTGCCGCGCAGAGAATGCGGATCAATGCCTGCCGATTCAAATGTCTCCCAGGCGATTTCCAGCATCAGCCGTTGTTGAGGATCCATCCCCAACGCTTCACGCGGCGAGATACCGAAGAACCCGGCATCGAAATCCGCTACCCCACTGAGAAACCCGCCACCGCGGGTGTATACACACCCCAGTCGATCCGGATCAGGATCATAGAGTCGACCAAGATCCCAGCCACGATCCGACGGCAACTCTGACACCACATCTCGTTCCTCAGAGACCATCCTCCACAAGCCATCCGGCGAGTCGACGCCACCCGGGAACCGGCACGCCATCCCCACCACAGCCAGCGGCTCAACCGTCGGGTGCGAAGCGCGACCTGGGCTGGGATCGCCAGCGCCCACGCAGGGACCAACAGATGCCACCCCGGTGTCCACAAGCTCTTGCATCAGAACGACGGCACCGCCGCGACATCGCCGGCCACGACACTCGAGCCGGACGCAACCGAACCGTCACCAAAGCAGCCCAACCCCTCGACGCCCCGGTCTGCCCACAAATCTCTTGGAAACAATTGCAACGTCACGGCTGACACTCCTTCCGTTCCTTGATGTCCGACCATCCAACGGGTTGCTCCAAAGAAACACGCCTGAACCAGCTGATGAACCGGGCACATCCCCGGGTGCATGCATGGCAGATGCCCCTAGGGCGTATGGGTATCTGCGGATACTAGCCCCATGGTTGCATTGGTGCACCTCGGCTTCCGGGGCGCTGACCGTTTGAGGTTGGTGATGGTGGCAGCGGGCGGCCCCAGTTCCGATGGCGATCGGGATGTTGTCGCAGCTCGGCGATGAAGCTGAGGTGCCCTGACGTTCAGCATATTTCGCATGAGAAGGGCGCTGTTGTGGTGACATGTCGCCCCGCTGGATGGTGGCGCTGAACATGCTCGCTATGCGCCCTCCGGGCAGACTTCCGTTGTCGAAAATGTGGACATTCGCTCTATTGCGTCACCTTGATTTCAAGGCTGAACCGGACCTTTCGTTGAGCCGCGGGGATTACCGGTGGGAAGGTTCTGGCTGGCGCCGTTGGTGTGGCGATCGCTCACCGTGGTGGTCATGATCAAACTCGTGGACGAGGCTCAGCCAAGGTGGCGTGAGAGTGCCGCATATGCAATGCTCGGAAACTCCAATAGTTCTGATCAACAGGGGCATTGGCGCGCTGTAGGCAAGCTACGCCCCTGCCCCGCCGAAGGTCGCGCAGCGCAGGGGGGCGATGCCATGGCCACTGGCCGGTGGTCGTCGTGGCTCGACTTGCTGCGCGCGGTCAGCCGTCGGTCACGTCTGCGCAGGTGCGGACCGAGCGTTGGTTCAGCGAGGTCTGGCCGCCCGACAAGTCGATCCTGCCACCGGGGTCTGCCATGTCGGGGTTCCAGCTGCCAGGCCGTGCTCGCGCTCACATTCGGCCAATCGTTTCTCGGTGTAGACGACGAAGGTTCGGTGCCGGGTGGTCCACGAAACTGTAAGGGGTGGAGCAACTGTGGGATACCGCGTGCCGAGAGTTGTCGATCGCCTGGCGACTTGCGTACGCAACCGTGAAACGGCGCGTACCTGTGGTGAGATCTGCTCGGTGGTCCAGGTGAACGAGGGCTTCTTGCCGTGGTCTTGCCGGCGTGCAGCGGGTCTTCCGTAGGCGCATCACGGTGCTATCTAGAGCGAAATCATCACTAGACGTTGACGATTGAAGAATATTGTGGATTGTTCGAGTTAAGGCATCAGCTATCGATCCGGCGCATCCGATCGTCCCCATAAGCGTCCGGCGAATATGTGCGACGCTTGCACCGGAGTCGTGTTTCGGGAGCCGGACGGTTGTTGTTCAAGAAACGCCGATCGGCGCGGCTGAAAGTGCCTTTCCGGTAACTCCATAACCGACCCAAGGTTCATCCGGAGATCGCTGTCGAGAGGGTGAATACAGTTCCGGTATGTAGGGTGACAATTGTGTTGATCGATGTTTGGATCGGCTGCTGAACGTGACTACCGATAAGGGCGGCCAACCAGTGGTTGCCGGTGCTTACGGCTCCCGGCTCCTTGGGGAAGCGGGGGTACTGCCAGAACGCCGATGGGTCCGCATCCGGACAATGTCGGCCGTGGCCATCCTGGGCATAAATCTGATCGGGATCGGCGTCATGCTCGTATTACTCACGCTAGCTGTTCCCGAGCCAAACATGCTCTCGGAGGCGCCCGCCTGGCTAAACTTAGGAGTCGGACCTGCCTACAATGCCATCGCGCTTGTGCTCGGCACCTGGTGGATTACCTCGTTCGCCAAGCGAGCCCTGCGTTGGTACATCGAGGGACGTCGCCCTAGCCGCGCCGAAGCTACCAACACGTTCCGCATTCCGTCGCGGGTTGCAGCCGTCAACTTCTTTCTGTGGGGCTTAGGAACGCTGACGATGACTAGCCTGTACGGGCTTGTTGACACCCGATTCGTCGCAAAATATCTTTTCTCGGTCAGCTTTTGCGGAGTCTTGGTGGCCACCGGCAGTTACCTACTTACCGAATTCTGGCTGCGGCCGATGACCGCTCAAGCTCTTGAAACAGGCCCCCCACCCCGACGGATCGTCTCGGGCATCATCGGTCGAACCATCGTGGTCTGGCTGCTCGGGTCCGGGGTCCCACTCATCGGTATCAGTCTGTTTGCGGTGTTCGAAATCGCGTTGTTGCACCTCACCGAGGTGGAATTCGCCGTGGGCGTATTGATTGCGTCCAGTGCAACCCTGGTCTTCGGGTTGTTGCTGATCGCTATCTCGGCGTGGCTGACGGCTACCCCGGTACGGGTCGTGCGGGCCGCACTCAAGCGCGTCGAACGAGGGGACCTACGGGGAGATGTTGTGGTCTTCGACGGCAGCGAACTCGGCGAGCTGCAGAGCGGCTTCAACTCCATGGTCGAGGGGCTGCGTGAGCGCGAACGCGTCCGCGACCTTTTCGGCCGCCACGTCGGACGCGAAGTTGCCGCGGCCGCGGAACGAAAGCCGCCGCAGCTGGGCGGCGAAGAGCGTTATGTCGCGGTTGTTTTCGTCGATATCATCGGCTCGACACAACTGGTGAGCGACCGGCCGGCCACAGACGTGGTGCAGTTGCTCAACCGATTTTTCGCGGTGATCGTCGATGAGGTGGAGCGTCACCGCGGCCTGGTCAACAAATTCGAAGGTGACGCCTCCCTGGCCATCTTCGGTGCGCCAAATCCACTCGAGTGCCCCGAAGTCGCGGCATTGAGCGCCGCACGGGCCATCGCCGGGCGACTCTGCACCGAGGTGCCGGAGTGCCGGGCGGGCATCGGCGTGGCCGCAGGACAAGTGGTCGCCGGCAATGTCGGCGCCAATGAGCGGTTCGAATACACCGTGATCGGTGGACCGGTGAACGAGGCGGCCCGGCTGTGTGAACTGGCCAAATCGTATTCCGCCCGCCTAGTGGCATCCTCGGAAACGGTAGCCGGCGCATCCGAAACCGAACGTGCCCATTGGAATTTGGCGGAGACGGTGACACTTCGCGGCCGCGACCGGCCGACCCGCCTGGCCATCCCCGCCAGCAACGGGCCACCTCCGTCTAGTCTGGCCCGGATCGGTTCATCCACATGATCCTTGCCCACGGTTTTGATCGGTGATAGTGCCAGTGGGATTGGATAGGTGGATGCCCGAGCCCTCCTAAACTCTATGCGGGCTTATTGCGCCGAAATCGTTCTGCGCTAGGACGTACTCGATGTGGTCGGCGATGGCGCAACTTGCTGGATGAAGGCCGCTGGCAACCATCATCGGACTGGACTGCCCGAAGTTCAGTTGACTCGGCGGGTGGGAACCTTAGGTCGTGGTTGCGCCTGAGCTGGAGCAGTTCGAAAGCTATTGGGGTAAGCCTTGTCGAGGGCAGGTTGACGGCGGCGTCGGTAGCAGATCGGCCCGATCCAGGTCGCCATCGTGAGTCGAGATTCGGTTCGAGTCGACCATCGTCGCCGGTCGAGCGCATACATGGGAGACCGGAAAAAGACGTCCCCTGCGTGCTGACCGCACGTACCGACATATCCCGTTGAACCCTCGCCAACCATATCGCCGTGAAGCGCTGATCCCAATAGTGAATGTAGTTCCGGCGCTCGCCGAATTGGCTGGGGGACTTGGGCTGAAATGTGGGTAGCACCCACGTTGATCGCCGGGCTAAGGTGCCGCGGGTACGTGCGGCGTCGTTTGACCACTATCTCGGGTGCAACCCGCGGACTGCGGCAGGGGCCGGGGCCTGCTGGCGTCGTGGCGAATTCTCCAAAACCGCGGTTTTCCTGTGTCTGTGCACGCTGTGGTGATCCTTGAAGCCGTAGTAGTGGCAAGCATCCCGCCACTAAGTCTGCGGTTTTCTCCATGGAGGATCTACGCACCGTCATCGCCGCCAACCACACCGCTGTAGCGTTGGAGAGGGCGAAAGCTACTAGCGGGCAACATGACTCGTTGATCGGCACGTGTAAACCGCGTCGTGATCAGAGGCCCACGATCTCACTGCGCACTGGGGGTTGCTTCGTCGGTTGGCGGCCGGTCGGATACGAAGGCCGCGAAAGATAATTAGTATCCCGTCGACACTGCAGTCGCTAACCGTTGCCAACTGCCCATGCAATGAACAGCGCTGTGACACTTGGTGTTCAGTTGATTGACAGCAGCCTTTTGTGAACTGCAGCTGAGTGTGTTCCAACCGCCTTTGCCCGAGGGTTATGACCTGGGTCACGGCGGTGTTGGCGTGGGTGTGCGGTACGCCGGCCGAGTTGTCCATGGGCAAACTCGTGTCTCAGCTCACAAAATGTGCGTGATTCGGCTCACGAAGGCGCCCAAACTGTCAATGCTCTTGTATTGCCGCAAATTTGCGTCTGACCAGCAGGAACTTTTCTGGTATCCGGCCGTGATTCGCGCGTTATAGAACTGAGATATCGGCGTGGCGGAGATGACGAATCCAAATCGTTATCGTACGGTCCCCGTAGCCCAAAAGACCGGGCAACAGTAATGAACAAAATTGAATCCACGGACCCGCGTGTGAGCGGAGCTGCGGGCGGCACTAATTTCGCATAGCCGCCGCTGCGGTCGGGCAAGGCCCGCCGGGCAGATCAGGCCCTCCGCTGTCGTGCCGAAACGAGACGGCACGTCTCAAAGCAGCAATTCCTAACTGGACATCGCAACCAACCCACGTCTCGTGGGCTGGCTGGCTTTGGCGCGCGCACCGCGAAAGGAACAATCTTGAAGAACGTCCGCAAGACGCTCATCGTCGCGGCGATCACAGGGACGCTCGTGACTGTGCCCACCGCCGCCACCGCCAACGCCGACGACGGCCTGGACCCGAATGCGGTCGGTGCCGACACGACGGGCTTTGACCCCAACCTGCCTGCGGCCCCGGATGCCTTTGAGCCGCCCGCCCCGGAGGACGCACCGCCGGCCCCCGAGGCCATGATTGCGCCGGTCGACATGCCGGAGGCCCCCGCTCCGGGGGAGGCGCCGCCGGCCCCGCAGGACGCGCCGCCGGCCCCGCAGGACGCACCGCCGGCCCCCGAGGCCATGATCGCGCCGGTCGACATGCCGGACGGTCCCGCTCCGGAGGATGCACCGCCGGCCCCGGACGCCTTCGCACCGCCGGCCCCTGAGGATGTTCAGCCAGCTCCGGAACCAGTCGGTTTCGAGCCGCCGGCGCCGGACGTTGCGCCGCCGCCCGCTCCCAAGGTCTACACCGTGAACTGGGACGCCATCGCACAGTGCGAATCCGGCGGTAACTGGGGCATCAGCACCGGCAACGGCTACTCCGGCGGCCTGCAGTTCACCGCGAGCACTTGGCGGGCCAACGGTGGCTCGGGATCGGCCGCCGGTGCGAGCCGTGAAGAGCAGATCCGAGTGGCCGAGAATGTGCTGCGCAGCCAGGGCATCGGCGCGTGGCCGGTCTGCGGCCGACGCGGCTAGCCGACGCCACGCTGGATTTTTGATGAGAGTGTCGGGCCTTCAGGCCCGGCGCTCTCATCTTGTTTGGGGTCTTGCCGGGTCCAGCCCGGCCCTATCAGGTGTGAATCCGGGCGCCATTGGCCCTCGTCTGCTCACGAACCCCTGACCGCGCGGTAGCGTCGGGTCGGTGAGCGAAACGCCGCGTGAATTCGACATCATCCTCTACGGGGCGACCGGCTTCGTCGGCAAGCTGACCGCGCAATACCTGGCCCGGGCCGGCGGCGACGCGCGAATCGCGCTGGCCGGCCGGTCGACCGACCGATTGTTGGCGGTCCGTCAGACGCTGGGGGAGGCCGCACAGTCCTGGCCCGTGGTCAGCGCCGACGCCGGCGCACCGGCGACACTCAAGGAGATGGCCGCCCGCACCCGGGTGGTCGTCACCACGGTTGGGCCGTACATGCGCTATGGCCTGCCCCTGGTGGCCGCGTGCGCGGCTGCCGGCACCGACTATGCCGATCTGACCGGCGAGCCGCCGTTCGTGCGCGAAAGCATCGACCTGTATCACAAACAGGCCGCCGACACCGGGGCCCGGATCGTGCACGCCTGTGGCTTCGATTCGATTCCATCGGACCTCACCGTGTACGCCCTCTACCGTGCTGTCCGCGACGACGGTGCCGGTGAGCTGGGTCGCACCGACTTCGTCGTCCGTTCGTTCGCCGGCGGGGTATCGGGCGGCACGGTCGCGTCGATGCTGGAAATTTTGCGTGCCGTCTCCGCCGACCCCGATCTGCGTCGCCAGTTCACCGACCCCTACACGCTGAGCACCGACCGCGCCGCCGAGCCGGAACTTGGACCGCAGCCCGATCTGCCCTGGCGTCGTGGTGGACGAATCGCTCCAGAACTGACCGGGCTGTGGACGGCAGGATTCATGATGGCGCCCACCAACACCCGCATCGTGCGGCGCAGCAACGCGCTGCTGGATTGGGCGTACGGCAAGCGGTTCCAGTACACCGAACACATGAGCCTGGGCTCGTCGGCGGTGGCGCCAGTGGCCTCGGCCATGATCAGCGGTGTTGGCAACGCGATGACGGGCTTGGGCAGCCGCTACTTCCGGTTGCTGCCACAACGGTTGGTGGAGCGCATCGCTCCCAAACCCGGCACCGGCCCCAGCGCCGCAACTCGGGAGCGCGGCTACTACCGCATCGAGACCTACACCACGACGACCTCGGGTGACAGGTACGTGGCACGGATGGAGCAGGACGGTGATCCCGGGTACAAAGCGACGTCGGTGTTGCTGGGGGAGTGCGGTCTGGCACTGGCCTTCGATCGTGACCAGCTTTCGGGCCTGCATGGCGTGCTCACCCCGGCGGCCGCGATGGGTGACGCGTTGCTAGCGCGCTTGCCGGCCGCGGGTGTCGCGCTGGCTACCGAACGGTTAACTTGAACTGGTCTGCCGCAACGGCTTTCGGTGAAGAGCGCGGCGGTCTAGTGTCGAAAGTGGTCCACAGAAGTTCACAGCGCACCCAATGAGCCGCAAAAGAGGTGGCATCGATGGCCGGTCTCGACGATCTTTACGCTCGGATACCTACCTCGGAAATCGCGAGTCGGCTAGGCGTCGACCAGGGCGAGGTTGACAGCGCGGTTCACACGCTGGTGCCGGTGCTGGTCAGCGGTCTGCACCAGACTTCGCAAGATCCCGACCATGCCAGCAGGATCGAATCCGCCGCCAACCGTCAGGCGGCCCGGGGCCTGCTCGACGCCGGCGGGGGTCTGGACCACAACCTTGATGCGGCGGACCGGGGCGACGGACATCAGACGATTGCGACACTTTTCGGTGGCAACGACGCCGAGCAAGTCGCATCGGCGTTGGCCAAGGGCGGCGCCGGCAACCGCGATCTGCTCAAGCAGCTGTTGCCGATCGTGCTCCCGATTGTGTTGGCCTACATCGGAAATCAGCTAGGCTCGGGGGAAGGATCGCAGCAGAACTCCGAGTCAGCCTCCCGCGGAGGGCTAGGCGAGGTGCTGGGCAGCATCCTCGGGGGCGGATCCGTTGACAAGTCCCTGGGGAGCATTCTCGGCAGTGTGCTGGGAGGCAAAGGTGGCGCCCTGGGTGACATTCTGGGCGGCCTACTGGGTGGTAAGAAGTAGCGCCAGTCGGCGGCCGGCGTAGCTGCCGTTTCGCTCGACCACCGCGAGCCGATTCAAGATAAGTAACGAGAGGGGTATTGCCAATGTCGGACACACTGACCGAAGGACAGCAGCTGGTGCCGGGGGAGTCACTGGTTTCCAAAAACGGGGCTTACACCCTGACCTTGCAAGACGACGGCAATCTCGTGTTGGCCTCCCGCGGCACCCCGCTGTGGGCGAGCGCCACCAACGGCCAGCAGGTGGTGCGCGCCGAGGTGCAGCGCGACGGCAACTTTGTGGTGTACACGGCGGACAAACCGGTCTGGCACACCGACACCAAAGGCAAGAAGAACGTCCGGCTGGTGCTGCAAGACGATCGCAATCTGGTGCTCTATGCCGCTGACGGACCGGCCTGGTCGACGCATACCGAGACCGACGCCCCGCCGCCGCCCGAGCCCACCGCCGCGGCCGAAGCCACTGCCTCGGATACGGCTCAGCGCGTCGACACCACCCCGGAGCCCGTCGCGGCAGCGGTCGCCGAACCGGCGCCACCGGAGCCTGCTGCCGAGCCCGCGCCGCGGACCTACACCGTGGTCTCCGGTGACACCCTGTGGGCCATCGCGGAGCGCTTCTACGGCGACGGCAGCAAGTATCAGGTGATTGCCGAGGCCAGCGGTGTGGCTAATCCCGACTTGATCCACCCCGGCGAGGTGCTCACGATTCCCTGATCGCGGCTAAACGGCGTTCACCTGAGGTTTTGGGTGCCTACAGGCCGCCCGAGCGCGGTTCCTAGAATTGACCGGTGACCGCCAGCGCCGATTCTGCCGCCGACCAGCTGCCCAAGTCGTGGGATCCAGCTGCGATGGAAGGCGACATCTATCAGAAGTGGGCGGATGCCGGCTACTTCGTCGCCGATCCGACCAGCTCGAAACCGCCGTACTCGATTGTGTTGCCGCCGCCCAATGTGACCGGCAGCCTGCACATGGGCCATGCGCTGGAACACACCATGATGGATGCCCTGACCCGCCGCAAGCGGATGCAGGGCTATGAGGTGCTGTGGCAGCCGGGAATGGACCATGCCGGCATCGCGACCCAGACCGTGGTGGAAAAGCAGCTCGCGGCCGACGGTAAGACCAAGGAAGACTTCGGTCGCGAGCTGTTCGTCGACAAGGTCTGGGACTGGAAGCGCGAGTCGGGCGGCGCGATCGGCGGCCAGATGCGCCGGCTCGGTGACGGGGTGGACTGGAGCCGTGACCGGTTCACCATGGACGAGGGCCTGTCGCGGGCGGTGCGAACGATCTTCAAGCGGCTCTACGATGCCGGGCTGATCTATCAGGCCGAGCGGTTGGTCAACTGGTCGCCGGTGCTGCAGACGGCGATATCCGACCTCGAGGTGAACTACCTCGAGGTGGAGGGTGAGCTGGTGTCGTTCCGGTACGGCTCACTAGAGGACTCCCAACCCCACATCGTGGTGGCCACCACCCGGGTCGAAACAATGTTGGGCGATACCGCGATCGCCGTCCACCCGGACGATGAGCGCTACCGCCACCTGGTCGGCACCACCTTGGCGCACCCATTCGTGGACCGGCAGCTGATCATCGTCGCCGATGGGCACGTGGATCCCGAATTCGGCACGGGTGCGGTCAAAGTCACCCCGGCACACGACCCGAACGACTTCGAGATCGGGATGCGCCACCAATTGCCCATGCCTTCGATTCTGGATACCAAGGGCCGGATCGTGGACACCGGAACGCAATTCGACGGCATGGACCGATTCGAAGCCCGGGTCGCGGTGCGTGAGGCGCTCGCGGCCCAGGGGCGCGTCGTCGAGGAGAAACGTCCCTACTTGCACAGCGTCGGGCATTCCGATCGCAGTGGAGAGCCAATCGAGCCACGGCTTTCGTTGCAGTGGTGGGTGCGGGTGGAGTCGCTGGCCAAGGCCGCGGGTGATGCGGTGCGCAATGGGGACACCGTGATCCACCCCGCAAGCCTGGAGCCACGCTGGTTCGCCTGGGTCGACGACATGCACGACTGGTGCATCTCGAGACAACTGTGGTGGGGTCACCGCATTCCGATTTGGTACGGCCCCAACGGGGAGAAGGTGTGCGTCGGTCCGGACGAGACGCCGCCGCAGGGGTGGGAACAGGACTCCGATGTCCTGGACACCTGGTTCTCCTCGGCGCTTTGGCCGTTTTCCACACTGGGCTGGCCCGAACTGACTCCAGAGCTAGAAAAGTTCTATCCCACAAGTGTTTTGGTCACCGGATATGACATCTTGTTCTTCTGGGTGGCCAGGATGATGATGTTCGGCACCTTCGTCGGCGGAGACGAGGTGATCACCCTGGACGGCCGCCGTGGCGCCCAGGTGCCGTTCACCGACGTTTTTCTGCATGGCCTGATCCGCGACGAGTTCGGCCGGAAGATGAGCAAGTCCAAAGGCAACGTCATCGACCCACTGGATTGGATCGACACGTTCGGTGCCGACGCATTGCGCTTCACCCTGGCCCGTGGGGCGAGCCCCGGCAGTGACCTGGCAGTGGGCGAGGACGCGGTCCGGGCGTCACGAAACTTCGGTACCAAGTTGTTCAACGCGACCCGTTACGCGCTGCTCAACGGTGCCGCGCTGGCCCCGCTGCCCCCGCTGGGGGAGCTGACCGATGCCGACCGCTGGATCCTGGGGCGGCTCGAAGAGGTTCGGGCCGAAGTTGATTCGGCCTTCGACAGTTACGAATTCAGCCGGGCCTGCGAGGCGCTCTACCACTTCGCGTGGGACGAATTCTGCGACTGGTACGTCGAGCTAGCCAAAACCCAGCTCGCCGAAGGCCTTTCGGCCACCACCGCGGTGCTGGCGGCGGGGCTGGACACACTGTTGCGGTTGTTGCACCCCGTCATCCCGTTCATCACCGAGGCGTTGTGGCAGGCGCTGACCGGGCAGGAATCGCTGGTGATCGCCGACTGGCCGCAGCCCTCCGGAATCACCCTGGATCCGGTTGCCGCGCAGCGGATCAGTGATATGCAGAATCTGGTCACCGAGATCCGGCGTTTCCGCAGTGACCAAGGGCTGGCCGACCGGCAAAAGGTGCCCGCTCGGCTGATCGGTGTCGAGGAATCCGATCTGGGTGCTCAGGTTGCGGCCGTCACCTCACTGGCGTGGCTTACCGCGCCAGGTGAAGGCTTTGCGCCGTCGGTCTCGCTGGAGGTTCGGCTCGGCCCGAGCATGAACCACACGGTTGTTGTCGAGCTCGATACCTCGGGCACCATCGACGTGGCTGCCGAGCGGCGGCGTCTCGAAAAGGACTTGGCCGCAGCCGAAAAGGAATTGGTATCGACCGCGGCCAAATTGGCAAACGCCGATTTCCTGGCCAAGGCGCCCGAGGCCGTCGTCGGCAAGATCCGCGATCGCCAACGTTTGGCGCAGGAGGAAAGCGACCGGATCACGACCAGGTTGGCAGCGCTGCAATGAGTTTCGATCCACCTGACTGGACCGGGCTAGCTCAAGGGAGCGACGCCGAACCCACCCCGGACGAACTCGCGTCTCTGCTGCAGGTCGAGCACCTGCTGGACCAGCGCTGGCCGGAAACCCGCATCGAGCCGAGCCTGACGCGGATCAGTGCGCTGATGGACCTGCTTGGTTCACCACAGCTGAGCTACCCGTCGATCCACATCGGGGGCACCAACGGCAAGACGTCGGTGGCGCGCATGGTTGACGCGCTAATCACCGCGCTGCATCAACGCACCGGCAGGACCACCAGCCCACATCTGCAGTCGGCGGTGGAACGGATATCGATCGATGGAAAGCCGATCACCCCGGCTCAATACGTCCAGACCTACCGCGAGATCGAGCCGTTCGCGCAAATGATCGACCAACAGTCACAGGCCGCAGGCGGCCCGGCAATGAGCAAGTTCGAGGTGCTCACCGCGATGGCGTTCGCCGTGTTCGCGGACGCGCCGGTCGATGTCGCGGTGGTCGAGGTCGGCCTCGGGGGACGGTGGGATGCCACCAACGTGATCAACGCGCCGGTGGCGGTGATCACCCCGATCAGCATTGATCACGTCGACTACCTCGGTGATGACATCGCGTCTATCGCCGGTGAAAAGGCCGGCATCATCCACAAAGCCGCCGACGGTTCCCCTGACACGGTCGCTGTAATCGGGCGTCAGGTACCTGAGGCCATGGAGGTGCTGTTGGCCCAGGCGGTACGGGCCGACGCCGCCGTCGCGCGGGAGGACTCCGAGTTCGCCGTGCTGGGCCGTCAGGTGGCGGTAGGCGGGCAGCTGCTGCAGTTGCAGGGCCTCGGTGGGGTCTACTCCGACATCTACCTGCCGCTGCACGGTGAACATCAAGCGCACAACGCGGTGGTGGCGCTGGCGGCGGTGGAGGCGTTCTTCGGTGCCGGCGCCCAGCGTCAGCTCGATGTCGACGCGGTGCGTGCTGGTTTCGCCGCGGTCACCAGCCCCGGCAGGTTGGAGCGCCTGCGCAGCTCACCGACGGTCTTTATCGATGCCGCCCACAATCCGGCCGGGGCGGCGGCGCTGGCGCAGTCGCTGGTCGCAGAGTTCGACTTCCGCAGCCTGGTTGGGGTGGTCGCCGTGATGGCCGACAAGGACGTGAATGGCATTCTGGCCGCACTCGAGCCCGCATTCGACTCCATCGTGGTGACTCACAATGGTTCGCCACGGGCGTTGGATGTCGCGTCACTGGCCCTGGCGGCGGAGCAATACTTCGGCCCCGACCGGGTGATCACCGCAGAGAACCTGCGTGATGCCGTCGACGCGGCAACCGCGCTGGTCGATGAATCCGCCATCGACTGGGAAGCGCAGGGGGGCTCGCTGTCGGGAACCGGGATCGTCATTACCGGTTCGGTGGTCACTGCCGGGGCCGCCCGCACCTTGTTCGGTCGTGATCCGCAATGACCGGGCAGCCGCAAGAGCCGGCAAACCACGGGGATCCGGCACCACAGTCAGACCCATGGAAGAGCTTCGGCTCGGTGATGGCAGCGACACTGATCCTCGAGGCGATCGTGGTGCTGTTGGCTATCCCGGTGGTGGGTGCGGTCGGTGGCGGGCTGACTTCGGCGTCGCTGGGTTACCTCATTGGGCTTGCCGTGACGCTGGTGTTGCTTGCCGGCGTGCAGCGCAGACCGTGGGCGATCTGGGCGAACCTCGGCATTCAGCTGGTGCCTATTGCCGGCGTTTTCGTGTACCCGGCCGTCGGGTTTTTGGGTGTGGTGTTCGGTGCGGTATGGGCCATGATGGCGTACTTCCGTGCCGAGGTCAGGCGTCGAGAGCGCCAGGGGCCTCCGCCGTCGCGCTGATCTGACCGGCCTAGGGGCATCCAGGTTTAGGCCGCAGAATCGGGCCATCTACTGTTAGCCCCCGTGACCGAACGGACCCTCGTACTGATCAAGCCAGACGGTGTGCAACGCCAACTGGTGGGCGAGATCATTAGCCGCATCGAGCGCAAAGGCCTCGCTATCGCGGCGCTAGAGCTCAGGAACGTGACCGAGGAGCTGGCCAGCCAGCACTACGCCGAACATGAGGGCAAGCCGTTCTTCGGCTCGTTGCTGGAGTTCATCACCTCGGCGCCGGTGGTAGCGGCGATCGTGGAGGGACCGCGAGCCATCGCGGCGTTTCGCCAACTCGCCGGTGGTACCGATCCGGTCGAGAAGGCCACGCCGGGCACCATCCGGGGTGACTTCGGCCTGGAAACCCAGTTCAACTTGGTGCACGGCTCGGATTCGGCCGAATCAGCGCAGCGCGAGATCGCACTCTGGTTTCCCAGCGCCTAGCTCCGCGACGCGGGGCTTGCGGGCTGGTTTTGGACCGGGTTGCTCAGGCGAGGGTGACTCGCTCCGGTGGTATGGGATACTGACTTCGGGTGAACGTCGCTGTACCAGCGTCGGACACCCGGATGAAGACTTCGACAAGCGCGACGATCGCGTTCCCGTGATGCGGCGCGGCGTGTCAAGCCGTCATTCAGTACGGCGCCGAGTGGGTTCCTTCGGAGCTGCTCGGAGCGAGACCATCACAAGCCCGGGAGAAGTGACCCGGGCACATAGTGAAGCCCTCGCGTGGCCGCGTCGATTAGACGCGCCCGGGGGCTTGAGGAGAATACGTGGTAGACGGTGCCCCATCTTCAGACCCGGAAAACGAGCCGACACAGCGTGAGGACCTGCCGGACCGCCTGAGAGTTCACTCACTGGCGCGAACGCTGGGAACCAGTAGCCGGAGGGTGCTGGATGCGTTGAGCGCGCTCGATGGGCGGATTCGTAGCGCCCATTCCAGTGTGGACCGCGTCGATGCGGTCCGGGTGCGCGACCTGCTGGCGGAGCAACCTGCCGAGGAGGGTCAGGCCGAGGAGGGCCAGCAAGCCCCTGACGCCGTGGCCGCTGAGGTGCCCGATGCTCCCGGTGAAGCTGTCGAGTCCGACGAACCCGAATCGCGCCTGATGCTGGAAACCCAGGAGACGGTGCAGGTCGTCGAGACCTGGGTGGAGCGGCCGCACTACATGCCGCTGTTTGTCGCACCCCAGCCGATTTCGGAGCCCGTCGCTGGCGACGATGTCGATGACGAGTCGGGCGACGAAGGTGACGATGACGAAGAGCAGGCCGACCGGCCGGCCAACCGGCGCCGCCGCCGGGGCCGGCGCGGGCGCGGGCGCGGGCGCGGCGAGCAGGGCGCAAACGACGGTCAGGACCAAACCGGCGACGATGGTGACGAGGCCCCGCAGAAGACGGGTGGGAACTCCACCCCATCGGACGACACCGAGGCGCAAGACGGCGCTGACTCCGAAGAGTCGGACAACGGCGACGACGACAACGGTTCGGCCGACGGCGCCAACCGGCGTCGGCGCCGGCGCCGACGCCGCAAGTCGGGTGCTGGTGATGACGGCGACGAGGGTCCGGCCCCGGATGACCCGCCCAACACGGTCGTACACGAGCGTGCCCCCCGCTCCGGCGGCAAGTCGGGCAACTCGGATAGCGGTGACGATTCCGGTGGCAACGAGATCAAGGGCATAGACGGCTCGACACGGCTGGAAGCCAAGCGGCAGCGCCGCCGTGACGGGCGTGACGCCGGCCGGCGCCGCCCACCGGTGTTGAGTGAGGCCGAATTCTTGGCTCGTCGCGAGGCGGTCGAGCGGGTGATGGTGGTGCGCGACCGGGTTCGCACCGAGCCGCCCCACCCGGGCGCGCGTTACACCCAGATCGCGGTGCTTGAAGACGGCATCGTCGTTGAGCACTTTGTGACCTCGGCTGCTTCTGCCTCCTTGGTGGGCAACATCTACCTGGGGATCGTGCAGAACGTGCTGCCTTCGATGGAGGCGGCATTCGTGGATATCGGTCGTGGCCGCAACGGCGTGCTTTACGCCGGTGAAGTCAACTGGGACGCGGCGGGCCTCGGCGGGGCCGACCGCAAGATCGAACAGGCTCTCAAGCCCGGCGACTACATCGTTGTGCAGGTCAGCAAGGACCCGGTCGGCCATAAGGGTGCCCGACTGACGACACAGGTGTCGCTGGCCGGCCGCTACCTGGTGTACGTGCCGGGTGCGTCATCGACCGGGATCAGCCGCAAGCTGCCCGACACCGAACGCCAGCGGCTCAAGGAAATCCTGCGTGAGGTGGTGCCCTCCGACGCCGGCGTGATCATTCGGACCGCGTCCGAGGGTGTCAAAGAGGACGACATCCGTGCGGACGTCACCCGGCTGCAGGAGCGCTGGAACCAGATCGAGGCCAAGGCCGTCGAGATCAAACAGAAGGCCGCCGGCGCCGCGGTAGCGCTCTACGAAGAGCCCGACGTGCTGGTCAAGGTCATCCGGGATCTGTTCAACGAAGACTTCGCCGGGCTGGTCGTATCCGGGGACGACGCGTGGGAAACCATCAACGAGTACGTGAGTTCTGTTGCCCCGGATTTGGTTTCCAAGCTGAGCAAGTACGAACCGGCCGTCGGGTCGGAGGGGCAGGTCGGGCCGGATGTCTTTGCGGTGCATCGCATCGACGAGCAGCTGGCCAAGGCAATGGATCGCAAGGTGTGGCTGCCCTCGGGCGGCACCCTGGTGATCGACCGGACCGAAGCGATGACGGTGGTCGACGTCAATACCGGCAAGTTCACCGGTTCCGGCGGAAACCTCGAGCAGACGGTGACCAAGAACAACCTGGAGGCCGCCGAGGAGATCGTGCGCCAGCTGAGGCTGCGCGACATCGGTGGCATCGTGGTGATCGACTTCATCGATATGGTGCTGGAGTCCAACCGTGACCTGGTGCTGCGCCGGCTGACCGAGGCGTTGGCCCGCGACCGGACTCGTCACCAGGTGTCGGAAGTGACTTCGCTGGGTCTGGTCCAACTGACTCGCAAGCGGTTGGGGACCGGGCTGGTCGAAGCCTTCTCAACCTCCTGTCCGCACTGCAGCGGCCGTGGGATTCTGCTGCATGCCGACCCGGTGGATTCGGCGCCGACAACTGGACGCAAAGCTGACTCGGGTGGTCGGCGGAACCGCCGATCGAAGAAGAACCGCGCGGAAGAGCCCAGCGAGAAGGAGGCCGTGGCCAAGGTTCCCACCCATGCCCCGGGCGAACACCCGATGTTCAAAGCCATGGCCGCGAGTTCGTCATCGGAGGCCGAGCACGGCGACGGGGAAGTCGAGGAGTCCGGCGAGGAGTTGACCGCCGGGGTCGACGACCAAGCCGCGGTTCAGGTGGCCCTTGATCTCGGCGAGACCGACGAGACCGACGAGACCGACGAGACCGACGAGACCGACGACTTTGATGATGACTCGGACGACTCCGACGAGGACGACGACACCGACGAGACCAACGACACCGACGTTGACGCCGATGAGGACGAAGACACCGACGAGGACTCCGACGAGGACGAAGACACCGAAGACGACGACGAACTCGACGACGACCTCGACGAGGACGATCTCGACGACGACGACCTCGACGAAGACGACGACGACCTGGATGACGAGCTGGATGACGACGATTCGGATAGCGACGACGAGGATGGTGAGAGCGAACTCACAGAGCCGGCTGCTGGCCGTTCCGCAGCCCTCGAGGTCACCACGATTGCCGAGCGCCCGCGCCGGCGGCGTGCGGCCGGCCGGCCGGCCGGTCCACCCATCCATCTGGGCTGATGGCAGGGCGAGTGAAAGACCTGGTGACAGGGCTATGGAAGGGCTGGTGACAGGTTCAACGCACCAACCCGCTGGACGCCAGGAGCCAGTTTGACCCTGTAGCCGCTGGTCACGTACCCTGGGACAGTTGTCATCAGGCGTTTGCCGAGCGTTGACGTCTCGGCCGGTGACAGCGGGACAGATGAAGTCCCCAAACCAGACCAGCACGCGTAAGCAGTCTTTGCGCGTGCCCACGAGAAGCAAGCACAACAACGAGTAGAGGTGCACCCACGATGGCGACCTACGCAATCGTCAAGACCGGCGGCAAACAGTACAAGGTTGCCGTGGGAGACGTGGTCAAGGTCGAGAAGCTCGAATCTGAGCCCGGTGCGAAGGTATCGCTGCCGGTCGCCCTGGTCGTTGACGGTGCCGCCGTCACCTCCGATGCCGACGCCCTGGCCAAGGTCGCGGTGACCGGCGAGGTGCTGGAGCACGTCAAGGGCCCCAAGATCCGGATCCACAAGTTCAAGAACAAGACCGGCTACCACAAGCGGCAGGGTCACCGTCAGCAGTTGACGGTCCTTAAAGTCACTGGCATCAAGTAGTAGCGGAGACCAGACACATGGCACACAAAAAGGGCGCGTCCAGCTCGCGCAACGGTCGTGATTCCGCCGCACAGCGGCTGGGGGTCAAGCGGTTCGGCGGCCAGGTCGTCAAGGCCGGCGAAATCCTGGTTCGCCAGCGCGGTACCAAGTTCCACCCCGGTGTGAATGTCGGACGCGGCGGTGATGACACGTTGTTCGCCAAGGCGGCCGGTGCGGTCGAGTTCGGCATCAAGCGTGGACGCAAGACAATCAACATCGTGGAGCCGGCCACACAGGACGCCTAGTCGCGTCCGCCTCCAGGTCGAGATCGACGTTTTGCAGCTGAGTTCTCGCACAAAGTCTGCAAAACGTAGATTTCGTCCGGGAAAGGATATGTAAGGAAGCCCGATGCCTCGGTTCGTCGATCGGGTCGTCATTCACACCCGAGCGGGTTCCGGTGGTAATGGCTGTGCCTCGGTTCATCGTGAGAAATTCAAGCCGCTCGGTGGTCCCGACGGCGGTAACGGCGGGCGCGGCGGCAGCGTCGTCTTTGTGGTAGATCCACAAGTGCATACCCTGCTCGACTTCCATTTCCGCCCGCACGTCACCGCGGCGTCAGGCAAACAGGGCATGGGCAGCAACCGGGACGGCGCCGCCGGTGCCGACTTGGAAGTCAAAGTTCCCGACGGCACCGTCGTGCTCGACGACAACGGCCGGCTGCTTGCCGACCTGGTGGGAGCCGGCACCCGCTTTGAAGCCGCCGCGGGTGGTCGCGGCGGGCTGGGCAACGCAGCGCTGGCGTCGCGGGCGCGCAAGGCGCCAGGCTTTGCCCTGCTTGGTGAGCCGGGACAGGCCCGTGACCTCACCCTAGAACTCAAGACCGTCGCCGATGTGGGGCTGGTTGGATTCCCCTCCGCCGGAAAATCCTCGTTGGTGTCGGTCATCTCGGCGGCCAAGCCCAAGATCGCCGACTATCCCTTCACCACCCTGGTTCCCAACCTCGGCGTGGTCGCTGCCGGTGGTCACTCATTCACCGTCGCCGACGTTCCCGGTCTGATTCCGGGCGCCTCACAGGGCCGGGGGCTGGGGCTGGACTTTCTGCGGCACATCGAGCGCTGCGCGGTGCTGGTGCATGTCGTGGACTGCGCCACCGCTGAACCGGGCCGGGACCCTATTTCCGACATCGACGCGCTGGAGGCCGAATTGGCGGCCTACCAACCCACGCTGCAGGGCGATGCGGTGCTCGACGACCTGGCCGAACGGCCGCGTGCGGTGGTGCTCAACAAGATCGATGTGCCCGAGGCCCGCGAGCTTGCCGAGTTCGTTGAGGACGAGCTCGCGCAACGCGGCTGGCCGGTATTTCTCGTATCCACGGTCACCCGGGAAAACTTGCAGCCGTTGATCTTCGGGCTGTGGCAGATGGTCTCGGAGTACAACGCGGCTCGGCCGCAAGCCGCGCCGCGACGGCCGGTGATCCGCCCGGTTCCGGTCGATGACAGCGGCTTCGACGTGCAGGCGGACGGACACGGGGGCTTCGTGGTGACCGGCGCTCGACCCGAGCGTTGGATCGGCCAGACCAACTTCGACAACGACGAGGCCGTCGGCTACCTGGCCGACCGCCTGGCGCGGCTGGGGGTCGAGGAGGAGCTGCTGCGGTTGGGGGCAAAGCCGGGGTGCGCGGTCACCATCGGTGAGATGACTTTCGACTGGGAGCCGCAAACGCCCGCGGGTGGTCACGTCGCAATGTCCGGTCGGGGTACCGATGTGCGGCTGGAACGCAGCGACCGCGTCGGTGCGGCCGAGCGCAAGGCTGCCCGCCGCCAACGTCGCGAACGCGATGACGATTGATGGGCAGCCCGCACCGCGAAGCCATTCGCACCGCCCGCAGTGTCGTGGTCAAGGTTGGGACGACGGCACTGACCACGCCATCGGGGGTGTTCGACGCCGGCAGGCTGGCTGAACTGGCCGACGCGATCGAGTCGCGGATGAAGGCCGGTACCGACGTCGTCATCGTGTCTTCGGGGGCGATCGCTGCCGGCATCGAACCGCTCGGACTATCACGTCGGCCAAAGGACCTGGCGACAAAGCAGGCGGCGGCCAGCGTCGGTCAGGTGGCGTTGGTGAACTCGTGGAGTGCCGCCTTCGCCCGCTACGGCCGCACGGTAGGGCAGGTGTTGTTGACGGCACACGACATTGCGATGCGGGTGCAACACACCAATGCCCAGCGCACACTGGACCGGCTGCGGGCGCTGCATGCGGTGGGAATCGTCAACGAGAACGATACGGTTGCTACCAACGAGATCCGCTTCGGCGACAACGATCGGCTTTCGGCGCTGGTAGCGCACCTAGTAGGTGCGGACGCCTTGGTGCTGCTCTCCGACATCGACGGCCTCTACGATGCCGATCCACGAAAATTCCAGAACGCCAGATTCATTCCCGAGGTGTCCGGTCCGGCCGACCTCGATGGAGTAGTCGCCGGGCAAGGCAGCCACCTGGGCACCGGCGGCATGGCGTCGAAAATGTCGTCGGCGCTGCTGGCCGCGGATGCCGGAGTTCCGGTGTTGCTCGCTCCTGCGGCGGATGCGGCGGCCGCACTCACCGACGCGTCGGTGGGCACCGTCTTCGCCGCGCGGTCCGAACGCATGTCGGCCCGCCGATTCTGGGTACGCTATGCGGCCGAGTCCGCCGGATCGCTGACCCTCGACGAAGGTGCTGTGCGGGCCGTCGTCGGGCATCGGCGCTCGTTGCTGCCGGCGGGCATCACGGCAGTGGCGGGCAAGTTCTTTGGCGGCGATGTCGTTGATCTGTGTGGGCCCGACGCGACGATGGTGGCCCGCGGTGTGGTTGCCTATGACGCGACGGAGTTGGCCACCATGATGGGCCGGTCCACCTCAGAGTTACCCGGTGAGCTGCGCCGGCCCGCGGTCCACGCCGACGACCTGGTCGCGGTATAAGCGAGTTGGCCTCGGCCTTCCCCTGCCAGGCGGCTGGACGGCCGTTCCAGCGTTTCCTTGACGGGCCGATGTGGTGTCGTCGGCATTGATTGGCCGACCGCGTCGTCGCTGCTGTCGACGGTGGTTTGGCGCCAAAGATTTTGAAGTGGAATTGCCGTGGTCACTTTTCTTAGCAGTGAGATAACCATCGCCGGGTACTCGGTCTATGTCCACAGGTAGAAGTCTTGCGCTGAGATTTTTGCGGTTGATGTTGGGGCCGTAGGGATTTCAACTTTCTATGGTGATTTCGCTGTCCAGGCAGTGCGCGGTTCGCCCAAGTTATCGTGAGATTTCTCGGGGAGGGATAGCAGATGTCATTCGTGAGTGTGGCGCCGGAAGCAGTGGCGACGGCGGCTTCGGATTTGGCGCGCATTGGTTCGTCGATCCATGCGGTCAACGCAGCGGCGGCGGGCGCCACGACGACGGTGCTGGCCGCCGGTGCCGATGAGGTGTCGGTCGCGATCGCGGCCTTGTTCGGCACCCATGCCCAGGAATAACAGGCCATCAGCACCCGAATCTCGGCCCTCAATGAGCGCTTTGTCGCGCTGTTGACCGCGGGGAGCAACAGCTACGCGGCCAGCGAGTCGGCCAGCGTCTCGTGGTTGCAGGCCGTGGAGCAAGACGTGCTGGGTTTGGTGAATGCACCCAGCCAGAACTGGTTTGGGCGGCCGCTGATCGGCAATGGCGCCGATGGGGTGGCGGGGACCGGGCAAGCCGGTGGGGCTGGCGGAATTCTGTGGGGTAACGGCGGCGCCGGCGGCTCCGGCGCGGTCGGTCAATCCGGTGGCGCGGGCGGGTCGGCGGGGTTGCTCGGCCATGGCGGTGCCGGCGGCGCCGGAGGCCAGGCCGGGGCTTCCGGTACCGGCGGTGTCGGTGGGGCCGGCGGCGCCGGCGGATGGCTGTACGGCAACGGTGGGACCGGGGGAGTTGGCGGTGAGGGCCCGGTCAACGGGGGTGTTGGAGGTGCCGGCGGGCGGGCCTGGTTGCTGGGTGCCGGCGGGTCCGGCGGTGCCGGGGGGCAGGGGCTTGGTCTAAGCGGGGGTGCCGGCGGGGCCGGCGGAAACGGCGGATTGTTCGGCATCGGCGGCACCGGCGGTGCCGGTGGTGACAGCGCGGGCTCCGGTAGTGCCGGGGCCGGTGGCGATGGCGGTCATGGCGGGTTGTGGGGTCGAGGCGGGGCTGGCGGTATCGGCGGAGTCAATTCGGACTCTGGCGATGGTGGGGCTGGTGGCGGTGGCGGCGATGGCGGACGGCTGTTCGGTAGCGGTGGCGCCGGCGGGGCCGGCGGAACCGGCGCGGTCGCCGGTAGCGGCGGTGACGGGGGCGCCGGTGGCGCTGCCGTGGGGCTGTGGGGGTTGGGCGGTCACGGTGGAGCGGGTGGCGACGGTGCTGTCGGTCTGGCAGGCGGTGTTGGTGAGGCGGGTGGTGAGGGCGGCAGTGCCGGCAACGGTGGTGCCGGCGGGCTCGGTGGTTGGCTGATCGGCTCCGGCGGGGCCGGCGGCCTCGGCGGTGTTGGTGGCGCCGGTGGTGCGGGCGGGGCCGGGGCTGCCGGGATCGCGCCCGGGAGCAATGGCGGCAACGGCGGCAATGGCGGCGTTGGTGGTGCCGGCGGGGTGGGCGGTTCTGGCGGTCAGGGCGGTTTCCTGCGGTTCCTGGGCGGGCAGGGTGACGGTGGTGCCGGCGGGGCCGGCGGGGCCGGCGGTGTCGCCGGTGACGGTGGCAAGGGTGCCGACGCGGCGGCGTTCTCGGGTGCGGCCGGGGGCAACGGTGGGCATGGTGGCGATAACGGTGCCGGTGGTGCCGGTGGGACCGGCGGAGCCGGCTCCACCGTCGGTGCCCACGGGGCGGATGGGTTCAGGCCCATCACCGGCGGTAACGGCGGTGACGGTGGAAACGGCGCCTCCGGTCCAGCCGCTTCTGCCGGGGTTGCCGGTGGTGCCGGTGGTGCCGGCGGTGATGGCGGGTTGTATGGCAATGGCGGCGCCGGTGGGGACGGCGGTGATGGCGTAGCCGGTGGCCAGGGGGCGGATGCCACCGCGGCTGGCGCATCCGGGGAGAACGGCGGTGATGGCGGGGCGGGCGGCATGGGCGGGGCCGGTGGCACGGGTGGTGCCCTGGGCGGTCACGGTGGCGCCGGTGGGGTCGGTGGTGTCGGCGCGACCGGTGGTGCGGGCGGGCTTGGTGCTACCGGCGCTGAGGGTGTGACCGGGGGCAATCTTCATGGCGGCGACGGTGGCAGTGGGGGCAAGGGTGGTGTCGGCGGGGCCGGTGGTGACGGTGGCGCCGGCGGTAAGGCTCAGGCCGCGGGATTCGCCGACGGCACCGAGGGTGTCGGCGGGGCCGGTGGTGAGGGCGGGGCTGGCGGTGTCGCCGGTGACGGTGGCAAGGGTGCCGACGCGGCGGCATTCTCGGGTGCGGCCGGAGGCAACGGTGGGCATGGTGGCGACAACGGTGCCGGTGGCGCCGGTGGCACCGGCGGAGCCGGCTCCACCGGCGGTGCCCACGGGGCGGATGGGTTCAGCCCCATCACCGGCGGCAACGGCGGTGACGGCGGTAGCGGCGGCAGCGGTTCTCAAGGTGTGAAAGGTGGTGCTGGCGGGGTCGGCGGTGACGGCGGGTTGTATGGCAATGGCGGCACCGGAGGCACCGGGGGCACCGGGGGCATCGGCTTCAACGGCAGCACCACCATCGGAGGCGGCAACGGTGGTAATGGCCACACCGGGTTGACCGGTGGTGACGGTGGCGCCGGGGGCAAGGGTGGTGCCTTGGCCGGCCACGGCGGTGACGGTGGTACCGGTGGTGTCGGTGGTACCGGCGGCACCGGTGGTAGCGGTGGTACCGGTACCTCTGGCATTTTCTCCTCCGCAAACGGTGGTGACGGCGGCAACGGCGGTGACGGTGGTACCGGCGGGACCGGTGGTGTCGGCGGCCTAGGCGGCCAGGCTCAGGCCGCGGGATTCGCGGACGGCACCCAGGCCGTCGGCGGCGCGGGCGGCGTGGGCGGGACCGGCGGGAACGCCGGCAACGGCGGCCACGGCGCAAACGCGGACGTCGGCTCCGGGAAGGCCGGCGGCAACGGCGGCGACGGCGGTGACCCCGGCGTCGGCGGCATCGGCGGGCAAGGCGGGGCCGGTTCCATCGCAGGGGTCGAGGGTGCGGCCGGGGTCGCTCCCACCTCGGGCGGTAACGGCGGCGACGGCGGCAACGGCGCCAGCGGCGCTACCGGCGTGAACGGCGGTGCCGGCGGGTCCGGTGGTGACGGCGGGCTCTACGGCAATGGCGGCGACGGTGGTGACGGCGGGAACGGCGGCAAGGGCCAGGTCGGCTCCACCGGCCCTGTGGCAGGTAGCGCGGGCGGAACCGGAGGAACTGGCGGCACTGGCGGTCAGGGCGGTGCCGGTGGCAGCGGGGGCGCGTTGGCCGGTCACGGCGGTGATGGCGGTAGCGGTGGAGACGGGGGTACCGGGGGTACCGGCGGTACCGGCAGAAATGGTGCGAACGGGATCACCGGGGCCGATATCGATGGCGGGTCCGGCGGTAAGGGCGGAAATGGTGGGACCGGTGGAACTGGTGGTGCCGGAGGACAGGGCGGTCAGGCCCAAGCCGCGGGTTACTCCGATGGAACGCAGGGCGTTGGTGGTGCTGGCGGGGACGGCGGGACCGCCGGAATCGGCGGGGACGGCGGTGACGGCGCCAACGCGGTAGCGGGCTCCGGTGAGCGTGGTGGTGACGGCGGACATGGGGGTGACCCCGGTAACGCCGGGGCCGGTGGCCAGGCCGGCGCCGGTCCGACATCTGGCGGAAACGGCAAAGCTGGATCCGGCGTCACCACCGGTGGTAACGGCGGTGACGGCGGAAACGGGGGCAGTGGTGCTATCGGCGTCAAAGGTGGTGCCGGCGGGGCCGGTGGCGACGGCGGACTCTACGGCAATGGCGGAAACGGCGGTGACGGTGGAACCGGCGGGAAGGGCACCGTCGGGGACAGCGGTGCCACATTGTCCGCGGACGGTGAAAGGGGCGGGGCGGGCGCGACCGGTGGTGTCGGCGGGGCCGGTGGCGACGGCGGTGCCAAAGGCGGCAACGGTGGCCTCGGCGGGTCCGGCGGTACCGGTGGCATGGGCGGTACCGGTGGCGATGGTGTGCATGGAGCAGACATGGCTTCTGGCAGCGGCGCTAACGGCGGCTATGGCGGCTACGGCGGTTTTGGTGGTGTCGGAGGTGCCGGTGGTACTGGCGGCGTCGGTGGTCAGGCTCACGCCGCGGGGTTCACTGACGGTGCCACCGGGGCCGGCGGCGACGGCGGACAGGGGGGTACCGGCGGCCTTGGTGCCAGGGGAGGCGATGGTGGTGACGGAGCTGACGGGAGCATCTCTGGTCCGCCACAGAATGGCGGCAAGGGCGGTGACGGCGGCGGTGGGGGCCCGGGCGGGCTTGGCGGTCAAGGCGGCCTGAGTGGGGACGGATCAAGTACGGGCGCAGCCGGCGAGCTCGGCACTTTCGGCAACGGCGGCTCCGGCGGAATGGGTGGCATCGGCGGAAATGCCACTGGTTTCAACGCACCCGGTACCGGCGGCGCCGGCGGCGACGGCGGCAACGGGGCCTTTGGTGGCTGGGGGGGAACCGGTGGCGAAGGTGGCTACTCCAGCGTGGGTACCGGTGGCACCGGCGGGGCTGGCGGTGACGGCGGTATGGGCTTCGGGGGCATAGGTGGCGGCGGCGGCACTGGCGGCCAGGGTGGTAGCGGAGTTGATGCCCAGGGTATTGGTGGTGCCGGCAACGGCGGGACGGGCGGCAACGGCGGTGACGGTGGTGACGGCTGGGACGCTCCCGGCGGCCAGGGCGGCAAGGGCGGCCGAGGCGGCAACGGCGGTGACGGATCCCCACCCGTCCCTCCGTTCGGCGGCAGCAACGGCGGCACCGGCGGCACCGGCGGCACCGGCGGCGCTGGCGGCGACCGGTTCGTCGATACCGAACTTGTTGGGATTGGCGGAGTAGGCCATGGTGGCGCGACCGGCGGCGGGCCGACCGGGCCGGCACTGGTCGACGGCGGCGTGGGCGGCGCCGGCGGATCCGGCGGAACCGGCGCACACTAATCGCACCGGAATGCCTGCGCTCAGATCAGCGACCTGCCTGCCGAGGTCGTGGTAGGCCAATCCCGGTGCGTCATCGCAGCGACGTTGACGTGAGATACAGGGCACCCCATACGATTTCAGAAAGCGTATCGGCCAGTTCGGCGTCGAATTCGGGCGGTCTGCTCGGTAGGTTCTGATGGCAGGTTCGCTCGACCATCCATGTGAGCGCGTTGGCCGTGGTGGTCGCGGATAGTTCGGGGCGGATTGAGCCATCGGCCTGGCCGTCCTCGATGACCTGGGCCAATCGCGCGGAGATGGCAGTCAGGATGTCCCGATACGTTTGTGCCGTGTGGGGGTCATAGCCGGCCATCTCGTTGAGGGCGATGAGGATCGGTTGATGACGGCGATAGCGGGCGATGATGGCGCGCATCGCGGCTCTGACGTCGTCCGGATCGTGGCGCCAGGCCACGTCCCACCAATGCTGCGCGCCGGTGGCCAGGTCGTCGAACACCTGACCGGCCAGACGGCGCAGCAGGTGGCCCTTGTCATCGAAGTAGATGTAGAAGCTGGCGCGCGAAATGCCGGCCTCGGTCGCCAGCCGATCGACGCTGAGCTCGGTGAAGCTGGCGCCATTGTTCATGAGTCGCTCGGTGGCCTCTAGCAGGCGGCATTCCATCTGCTCGCGCCGCTGCCGGCGGTTGGCCTGCGCATTTCGGGTGATGGACGCCATGTTTGCCCGGGCACCTCCTGGTCCTTGGATGAGCATAGCCAACCGCGAGACATATTGACTAGACATAGTGTCTAGACATAGCATCGTCAGTCTGTGACCGGGGTCCTAGTTGATGAAGGAGAGCGGCGATGACGGCAATTTCGGCGAGCGTGCGGCCCTACGACACGATCGATCTGTCATCGCGTGCGTTCTGGGCATCGAGTGCGTCGCAGCGGGAAAGCTCATTTTCGGTGTTGCGGGCCGAACGCCCGGTGAGCTGGCACCCTCCGGTCGAAGACGCGCTCATCCAGGATCCCAACGACCCGGGGTTCTGGGCGGTCACCCGGCGCGCTGACATCGTTGCGGTCAGCCGCACTAACGAGGTGTTCTTGTCCGGCAATGGCGTGCTGTTCGAGAATGTTCCCGCCGAACTGCTGGAAGCGTCACAGTCATTTCTGGCGATGGACCCACCGCGACACACCAAGCTGCGCAAGTTGGTCAGCGCGGCATTCACGCCCAGGCAAGTCCGTCGCATCGAGGACTCGATCAAGATCAACGCCAAGGGCATTGTCGAAGAGCTCCGGATGGCCGGCGGTGGTGTCGATTTCGTCGAGCACTGCGCCAAGGAACTGCCCATCCGCACCCTGTCGGACATGGTGGGAATTCCCGAAGCCGACCGTGAGCGGGTGGCACATGCCGCCGATGCGCTGGTCTCCTGGGCGGACCCCCGCTACCTGAATGGTCGAGAACCGCTGGCCGTGCTCTTCGAAAATCAGATGTATCTGCATCAGGTCGCCGCCTCTTTGGCCGCCGAGCGGCGGGACCGGCCCGGCGATGACCTGTTCAGCGCTCTGGTCAACGCCGAGGTGGACGGCGACAGGCTCGCCGATGCGGATGTGGCGGCGTTTTTTGTGCTGCTTGCGGTGGCCGGTAATGACACCACCCGCCAGACCATCAGTCATGGCCTGAAGGCGCTTACCGACTTTCCCGGCGAGAAGGCTTGGCTGCTAGCCGATTTCGGCACTCGGATTGGTACAGCGGTCGAGGAACTCGTTCGGTGGGCGACGCCGGTGATGACATTTCGCCGCACTGCGGCCGCGGATTTCGAGCTGGGCGGACAACTGATTCGCGTGGGGGAAAAGGTGGTGATGTTCTATGCCTCCGGAAACTGGGATGAGGATGCGTTCTGTCATCCCGAACGCCTGGATCTGAGCCGCAGTCCAAATCCCCACGTGGGCTTCGGAGGCGGTGGAGTGCACTTCTGTCTCGGCGCGCATCTGGCCCGCGCGCAACTGCGTGCCATCTTCGGCGAGCTACTTGTGCAACTTCCCGATATCCAGGCCGGTGATCCGGTCTACGTGCCCGGCAACTTCGTACACGCCATCCGCAGCATGCCCTGCACCTTCTGACGGTGGGGGACATGGCATCGGCCAAACTGGGCCATCGGCCTTCGCGCAGGGGCATCCGCTGGTCAAGCTGGCGATCAAAGGCACTGCTAGCAAACGGTTATCGGTTCCACGTAAACCGCTGCGGCTAGTTCGGAAGCCAGCAAGACCAGCAGTTCAGAACAACCGCCGTCGACTTTGACGTCGGCCAGATCGTCTCCGCGGGTGTGGCCCCGGTTGATGATCGCGACCGGAATGCCCCGTGCCGCGGCGTGACGTAGAAACCGATAGCCCGAGAACACGGTCAGTGACGAACCGGCCACAAGCAGCGCGTCGGACTGATCGACCAGTGAAAATGCTTGATCCACATGTTCTTTGGGGACGCTCTCGCCGAAGTAGACGATATCGGGCTTGAGCATCCCCCCGCAGCAACGGCAGTCGATGTAGCGAAACGACTCGGTATCGGCGATAACAGCGTCCGCGTCAGGAGCCACGGCCAGGCCGCCGACGGCCTCGGCGCGCTCGATGAATCCCGGGTTGAGCGACTCGAGTTCGGCGGCCAGCGTCGAGCGGCTGATCGTGTGACCACAGCCCAGGCACGTCACCTGCGCATAGGTGCCATGCAGGTTGACCACATTCTTGCTGCCCGCCTTGGTGTGCAGCAGATCGACGTTCTGGGTGATCACTCCGGTCACCACGCCGGCACGTTCGAGCGCGGCCAGCGCGCGATGGCCGGCATTGGGCGCGGTGTCATCCATGTGCCGCCAGCCAACATGATTGCGCGCCCAGTACCGCTGCCGGAAAACCGGGTCCGACGTGAACTGGCGGATTGTCATTGGATTGCTCGGCGGCGAATCGGGTCCGCGATAGTCCGGTATGCCGGAATCGGTGGAAATCCCGGCGCCGGTGAGCACGGCTATCCGGTGACCGGTCAGCGCCGCGACGAGTTCCGGGGAGTCCACAGCCTTGAGAGTAGGCACGAATCAGCTTGCCTGCCAATCGGCCGTCGGACAATCGAGCGGTTTCGTGACGCGGTTATCCGACCCGGTAGCGGCGCCGGCTCGGACTGCTGTCGTGCTGCCCGGCGCCGACGCGATGGGCGGCAGTGTTGCCGAATTCGGTGAGCAGACCGAAGCCGTTCAGGCCCAGGGGCGGGTGGGGCATGGGCGCCGCGACAACGCACCGAGCGGGACATCTTGCCTGCGATCTAGGCGCCCACCCGGACCCCTAGACAAGGCTCGTTGATCGGTTTCCGCCCGTCGTTTCGGTCTTCGGCGGTGGGAAGCCGATAATGGAACGACGATGGACTTCTACAACGCATACGGCCAGGGCTTTGTGCGCGTTGCCGCGTGCACCCACCACACCACGCTTGGTGACCCGGCGGCCAATGCCGCGTCGGTACTGGGGTTGGCCCGCCAGTGCCACGACGACGGTGTCGCGCTGGCGGTGTTCCCTGAGCTGACGCTGTCGGGCTACTCGATCGAGGACATCCTGTTGCAGGACGCTCTTCTCGACGCCGTGCAGGACGCGCTGCTCGATGTGGTGACGGCGTCGGCCAATCTGTTGCCCGTTTTGGTGATCGGCGCGCCACTGCGGTATCAGCATCGCATCTACAACACCGCCGTCGTCATTCATCGCGGAGCCGTGCTGGGGGTGGTGCCGAAGTCCTATCTGCCCACCTATCGCGAGTTCTACGAACGCCGTCAGGTCGCGGCCGGAGACGACGAGCGGGGCACCATTCGGGTCTGCGGCGCGGACGTGCCGTTCGGCCCCGACCTGCTCTTCGCCGCCTCCGACCTGCCCGGCTTCGTGCTGCACGTCGAGATCTGTGAGGACATGTTCGTCCCCATACCGCCCAGTGCTGAGGCAGCGTTGGCGGGCGCGACGATACTTGCCAACCTGTCCGGGAGCCCGATCACCATCGGGCGCGCCGAGGACCGTGCGCTGCTGGCCCGCTCGGCGTCGGCACGGTGTCTGGCCGCCTATGTCTATGCCGCGGCGGGGGAGGGCGAGTCGACGACGGACCTGGCCTGGGACGGCCAGACCATGATTTGGGAAAACGGGGTTCTACTGGCCGAATCCGAGCGGTTTCCCCGCGGAGAACGCCGCTGCGTGGCCGACGTGGACACCGAGTTGCTCCGATCGGAGCGGCTGCGGATGGGCACCTTTGACGACAACCGCCGCCATCACCGGTCATTGGCGGACTCATTCCGGCCCGTCGTGTTCCGGCTGGATCCACCGGCCGGAGACATCGGGTTGCGGCGCGAGCTCGAACGCTTCCCCTTCGTCCCAGCTGATCCGCAACGGCTGCAACAGGATTGCTACGAGGCCTACAACATCCAGGTGTCCGGCCTCGAACAGCGGCTGCGGGCGCTCAACTATCCGAAGGTGGTCATCGGGGTCTCCGGCGGGCTCGACTCCACCCACGCGCTGATCGTCGCCGCTCGCGCCATGGACCGCGAAGGCCGTCCGCGCAGCGACATTCTGGCGTTCACCCTGCCCGGATTCGCCACCGGTGATCGCACCAAGAACAACGCGATCAAGCTGGCCAAGGCGCTGGGGGTCAGCTTCGAGGAAATCGACATCACCGAGACGGCCCGGTTGATGCTCGACACCATCGGGCACCCGTTCTCCAGCGGGGAGAAGGTCTACGACGTCACTTTCGAGAACGTTCAGGCCGGGCTGCGCACCGACTATCTATTCCGCATCGCAAACCATCGCGGCGGAATCGTGCTTGGCACCGGTGACCTGTCCGAACTCGGGCTGGGCTGGTCGACATATGGTGTCGGCGACCAGATGTCGCACTACAACGTCAACGCCGGGGTCCCCAAGACATTGATTCAGCACCTGATGCGCTGGGTTATCTCGTCGGGTCAGTTCGACGAGCATGTGGACGAGGTATTGCAGTCGGTGCTGGACACCGAGATCACTCCCGAACTGGTGCCCACCGGCGAGGAAGAAGAATTGCAGAGCAGCGAGTCCAAGGTGGGCCCCTTCGCGTTGCAAGACTTCTCGCTGTTTCATGTGCTGCGGTACGGATTTCGCCCCTCGAAGATTGCCTTTCTGGCCTGGCACGCGTGGAGCGACTCACAACGTGGCAACTGGCCACCCGGTTTCCCCGACGACAAGAGGCCGTCGTACTCGCTATCCGAGATCCGGCACTGGATGATGGTCTTCGCCCAGCGCTTCTATTCGTTCAGCCAGTTCAAGCGGTCGGCACTGCCCAATGGCCCCAAGGTGTCCCACGGAGGTGCGCTGTCTCCGCGCGGCGATTGGCGGGCTCCGTCGGACATGTCGGCGCGAGTCTGGCTCGACGAGATCGAAACCACCGTGCCGCGCGACTAGCCAGACGGACCGGCCGTAGCGGCCACGTCTGCTAGTTCCATAGGTCCGCGAACACCGTTGGGCCCCTAAAATTTTCCGCGACCGGAAGAACGGCCGCCTCGACGCGCGGGGTTCACCCAGGCTGGCCCTCGCTGCCGTTCTGGCCGGGGCGGCCGGACACCGCGCCGCCTCCGCCCCCGACACCACCGGCGGTGCCGATACCGCCCGTACCGCCGGCACCGACGGGTGAACCGTCACCGCCGTTGCCGCCGTCACCGCCGTTGCCGCCGTCACCGCCGTCGCCGCCGTCGGCGACCTGACCGTTGCTGTCGATGCCGCCAGCGCCTCCGTTGCCGGCCTTGCCGCCGTCGCCTCCAGCGCCGCCCGCGCCGCCGTCGAAGGTACCTTTGCCGCCGGAACCGGCGCCGCCCCCGTTGCCGGCCTTGCCGCCGGCACCACCGGCACCGGCGGTGCCGCCGTCGAGAGCGTCACCACCTTTGCCGCCGTCGCCGGCGTCGCCGCCGGCGCCACCGGCACCACCACCATGACCGGCCACACCGGCGGTGCCGTCGGTGCCGTGGCCGCCGTTGCCGCCCCCGCCGCCCCCGCCGCCGTGGCCGGCGCTGCCGCCGCCCGTTGCGATACCGCCAGCACCGCCGCTGCCGCCCCGACCGCCGGTGCCACCGTCGCCACCGGCGACGGCATCGGAGGCGTCGCCTCCGACGCTGCCGTCGCCACCGACGCCGCCGGTGCCGCCGCTACCGGCGTCGCCGCCCGCGGTTGCGGTGCCGCCGACGCCGCCATTGCCGCCGTTGCCGCCGCCACCACCATGTCCGACCCGGAAGCCACCGCCACCCAAACCACCGGCGCCGCCTGTGCCGGCCGTCCCGCCGTTGCCGCCGTCGCCGCCGCCGGTTGCGTTGCCGCCGTTGCCGCTATCGCCGCCGTCACCACCTGCCCCGCCGGCACCGCCATTGATCCCGGTCACGATGCCGCCCCCGGCGCCGCCGGCGCCGCCGGTTCCGCCGTCCCCACCGGCACCGGCGTTTCCGCCGTCGGTTGCGTTGCCGCCGTCCCCACCGGCGCCAGCCTTGCCGCCGGTGCCGCCGGCCCCGCCATCACCACCAAAGCCGCCGGCACCGCCTTCTCCGCCAGAGCCTCCGGTCCCACCGGCACCCCCGCCGCCACCGGCCCCGGCATCACCGCCGCCGGTGGTAGTCCCGCCGATACCCCCGGCACCGCCAGTGCCGCCACGGCCGCCGCCGCCCCCGTTCGCATTCAGGTCACCGGATTGGCCGTTGCCGCCGTCACCGGCGGTGCCGCCGGTACCTCCGTTACCGCCGTGGCCGCCGTCGGTAGCGTTGCCGCCGCCGCCGCCCTTGCCGCCGTCGCCTCCGGTGCCGCCGCTGGCACCCAACGGGGCGCCGTTGGCGCCGGTGCCGCCCTTGCCGCCGTCGCCGCCGGTGCCGCCGTTGCCACCGCCGACACCGGCGATGCCGGCGCCGCCGCTTCCGCCGGTGCCGCCGTTGCCGCCGTTGGTGTGGAGATCGCCGTTTCCGCCGGTGCCGCCGGTACCGCCGGTACCACCGGTGCCGGTGTTGCCCGCATGCCCTGGGGTAACCAGTGGACCACCGGCGCCCGCGGCGCCACCGCGGCCCGCGGCGCCGCCCGCGCCACCGTCCCCGCCGGCACCGCCGGCCAGGCCTGATCCGACACCCGAGCCGCCGGCCCCGCCCGTGCCGCCGGTGCCGCCGGTACCGCCATGGCCACCGTCCCCGGCGTGGCCGAAGAACTGATTGGCCCCGCCGACCCCGCCGGTGCCGCCGGCACCGCCGGCCGATCCGGTCCCGCCGGTCCCACCGGCGCTAGCGGTGTCACCGGGAGCGCCATCGCCGCCGGCCCCGCCGCTGCCACCGGAACCGGCCGCCCCGAACAGCCCATTGGCGCCGCCGGTCCCGCCGGTCCCGCCGGTGCCGCCCGCCGAGTCGACTCCACCGACACCCCCGGCCCCACCGACCCCACCGGCACCGCCATTGCCGAACAACAGCCCGCCGGCCCCGCCATTGCCGCCGGTGCCGCCGGCCTGGCCAAGCCCGCCGACCCCACCGGCTCCACCGGCCCCGCCCTTGCCGAACAACAGCCCGCCGGCCCCACCATTGCCGCCGGTGCCGCTGGCCTGGCCGAGCGCGCCGACCCCACCGGCTCCACCGGCTCCGCCGTTGCCGAGCAGAAGCCCGCCGGCCCCGCCGGCCCCGCCGCGTTGACCGGGTGCACCGGACCCGCCGGCGCCGCCGTTGCCGATAAGCAGGCCTCCGTTGCCGCCGCCTTGGCCGGTGCCCGGTGCCCCGTTGGTACCGTCGCCGATCAGCGGACGTGCCAGTAGTGCCTGGGTCGGCGCATTGATCAGGTCGAGCAGCGGCTGCAGGGGGCCGGCGTTGGCGGCTTCGGCGGTGGCGTAGGCGGTGCTGCCGGCGGTCAGGGCGCGGGTGAAGGACTCATGAAACTCGGCCACGCGAACACTGAGGGCCTGGTACTGCTCGGCGTGGGCGTTGAACAGCGCCGCGATGGCCGCAGACACGTCATCGGCGGCGGCAGTGGCTATCGCGGTGGTCGGGATCGCCGCGGCGGCATTGGCCGCGCTGACCGTCGAGCCGATCGCAGCAGCATCCGCGGCCGCTGTGGCTACCATCTCGGGCGTAACCAAAACGTAGGACATCAAATTGCTCCTTTAGCTAGCCTCGAACAATGACGGAGGGGTTTCGCGCCGAGGTCAACCGATCCGGGCAGCGCCACCGGCTATTGCGTGTGCGGTAAGGGCTGCATCGACTGTCGGGCCTTTCGCGCCAACCTCAGCGGGCCGAGCGATTGCGGCGGGATGGGCCGATGGCGGGCCAACGTGATCACGACCCCGTCGGCGTTGTTCGACGGCTCGCGAACCCAGGTCCGGTTTCCGGTCAAAAGGGTTACCCGGATGAAGATTTCGCCAACTTCGTGCGGTGACCGGCGGCGCACTGGTCAACCGGCGTCCCGGCGTGGCGACATCGCGACGTTGATCGTTGGAACCACAGGAGTCGGCCATCGCTTGCTATCCGCCTTGGGTGCCGTGGGGAATTGGTTCGGGCGGAAGGCACGTTACGTTAATGGCTCGTCTAATTGAGGGCCTTTAAACAATTTATTAATTCATTATCGAGCGAATTGATAATTCACTATTGAAGGAATTTTCGCGCCGCCCATAATTGTCTCGTCGGTGAATTGGTGCACCGGGCAGGCGGGTAGCGGCCGCTGCAACGACGGCGAAGGCGACACGGCGGCCACCGGGCGGTCGCACAACAAACACAGCAAACCGCGCCCGCGCTGCGTGTCGGCGCCCGTCTGGCGCGCAATCGGTGCATCGTAGAGCGGTTGGGCGGCAAATAACGGAAAGGAAGTCTTTTGACGGCGGCCGAGGCGAAAGATCCGGAGCCGGTGGTGGAGGGTGCCCCGGCCCACGATGGTGCGAAGGGCACGCGCCGCCGCCGGCCGCGCTTCCGGGTGAGCATCCAGTCCAAGCTCATGGTGCTGTTGCTGCTGTCGAGCATCGTTTCGGTGGCCGCGATCGTGGCGGTCGGTTTTCATACCGGCCGCAGTTCGCTCAGCGCTGCCGCGTACGGACGTCTGACCCAGCTACGCGAATCGCAGCTGCGCGCGGTGGAGACGCTGTTCTCCGACCTGACCAATTCGCTGGTCATCTACGCCCGCGGGCTGACCGTGATAGACGCGGTCGCGCAGTTCACCGCCGGATTCGACCAACTGGCGGACGCGACGATAAGTCCGGCGCAGCAAGAGTCGCTCGTCAACTACTACAACGACCAGCTCATCAAACCGGTCGAACACCTGACTGGAACCAAACTCGACCTCGAAGCGCTGCTGCCGACATCGCCGGCGCAGAAATACCTGCAGGCGTACTACACCGCGCCGTTCACGTCCGATCAGGATTCGATGCGGCTGGACGACGCCGGCGATGGCAGCGCGTGGTCGGCCGCCAACGCGGAATTCAACGGCTACTTTCGCGAGATCGTCACCCGATTCGATTACGACGACGCGGTTCTGCTCGATACCCGTGGCAACATCGTCTACAGCTTGAGCAAGGACCCCGACCTCGGCACCAACATACTGACCGGGCCGTATCGCGAATCCAATCTGCGCGACGCCTATCTCAGGGCGCTGGGCGCCAACGCCGTCGACTTCACCTGGATCACCGATTTCGAGCCGTATCAACCACAGCTGGACGCGGCGACGGCCTGGCTGGTGTCCCCGGTGCTGCAGGGCGGCAGAACCGAAGGTGTGCTGGCGCTACCGCTGCCCATCGCCAAGATCAACAAGATGATGACCGCCGACAAGAACTGGCAAGCGGCCGGGATGGGTACCGGGACCGAGACCTATCTTGCCGGGCCGGACAACCTCATGCGATCGGATTCGAGGTTGTTCCTGCAGGATCCCGAAGAATATCGCCGCCAGGCGGTGGCGGCCGGGACCTCACCGGAGGTGGTGAACCGGGCGATCCAACTCGGGAGCACGGTGTTGCTGCAACCGGTGGCGACCGCGGGTCTACGTGAGGCGCAGCGGGGCCAGACCGGAACGGTCAGCGCGGTCGACTATACGGGTAACCGCGAGCTGGAAGCCTTTGCGCCGCTGAATATTCCCAACTCGGATCTGCATTGGTCGATCCTGGCGACCAACGACGATTCTGCGGCATTCGCCGCCGCAGCCGCATTCAGCAAGGCGCTGGTATTGGTGACCGTGGCGATGATCGTGATCATCTGTGTCTTCTCGATGTTGATCGCCCAACTGATGGTGCGGCCGATCAGACGCCTGGAGGCGGGCACCGAGAAGATCAGCGGCGGTGACTACGACGTCGCGATTCCGGTGAAGTCGCGTGACGAGATCGGCGATCTGACGGCCGCTTTCAATGAGATGAGCCGAAGCCTGAATATCAAGGAGGATCTGCTCAACGAGCAGCGCCGGGAAAATGATCGGCTGCTGCTGTCGATGATGCCCGAGCCGGTGGTGCAGCGGTATCGCGAGGGCGAACAGACCATCGCCCAGGAACACCAGGACGTCACCGTGATCTTCGCTGACATCCTGGGCTTGGACGAGGTCTCCCGATCGCTGTCGGGCAACGAGTTGATCGCCATCGTCGATGACCTGTTCCGCCAGTTCGATTCGGCAGCTGAATCCCTTGGGGTGGAACGGATCCGCACGCTACACAACGGCTATCTAGCCAGCTGCGGGGTCACCACGCCACGTTTGGACAACGTCGCCCGCACGGTCGCATTCGCGCTGGAGATGCAGCGCATCATCGAGCGGTTCAACCACCAAAGCGGCCACCAACTACGGCTGCGGGCCGGAATCAACACCGGCAACGTCATCAGCGGGCTGGTCGGCCGAACCAGCGTTGTCTACGACATGTGGGGTGCGGCGGTCAGCACCGCCTACCAAATGCACAGTGGCTCACCGCAGCCCGGTATCTACGTCACCTCGCAGGTGTATGAGGCGATGCGAGACGAGCGGCAGTTCGCGCCGGCAGGGACCATCGCGGTCGGCGGTGCGGAACAGCAGATCTACCGGATGTCGGAGCAGTCATGAACGTCCTGGGCGCCTCGTGGTTCCACTGGGCCGTCGGCATCGCGATCGGAGTGCCGGTTGGCCTGATCCTGCTCACCGAGCTGCACAATTCGCTGGCCCGCAGGAACAGCCACCTGGCCCGTCAGGTCACCCTGCTGCGCAACTTCCTGCTCCCGCTCGGTGCGTTGCTGCTGTTCCTGGTCAAAGCCTCACAAGTACCGGCAGGAGAAGGCACGGTACGAATCCTGACCACGGTGTTTGGCTTCCTGGTGCTGGTGTTGCTACTGTCCGCGCTCAACGCAACGGTATTTGCCAGCGCGCCGCAGGACAGTTGGCGCAAGCGGTTGCCCACCATCTTTCTCGATGTGGCCCGATTTGCGCTGATCGGTATCGGGCTGGCGATGATCCTGTCCTACGTCTGGGGGGTTCGGGTCGGAGGCATCTTCACCGCCTTGGGCGTGACGTCGGTCGTGATCGGCCTGATGCTGCAGAACTCCGTCGGCCAGATCGTGTCGGGCTTGTTCATGCTGTTCGAGCAGCCATTCCGGATCGACGACTGGCTGGACACGCCCACTGCGCGAGGGCGAGTGGTGGAGGTCAACTGGCGTGCCGTACACATCGAAACCGGAACCGGGCTGCGGATCACCCCAAACTCGGTGCTGGCGACGACGGCTTTTACCAACCTTAGTCGCCCGGGTGGTTCGCACAAGTGCAGCATCACAACGAAATTCGCGGCGTCCGATGCGCCGGACAAGGTATGCGCGATGCTGACCAGGGTCGCCAGCGCATTGCCCAATCTCAAGAGCGGGGTGATGCCGGCCACGGTTGCCCTGGGCGGCGCCGAGTACCGCACCACCGTCCGGCTCAAGTCTCCCGCCGAAGACGGTGTTGCCCAAGATACGTTTTTGCGGTGGGTCTGGTACGCCGCCCGTCGCGAGGGGCTTGCGCTGGATGGGGCCGGTGACACCTTCTCGACCCCCCAACGAGTCCAGGACGCGTTGCGCGCGGTGAGCCCGGAACTCAAGCTCAGTCTGCTCGATCAGCAGTCGCTGTCCCCATACGCCAAGGTGGTGCGCTACGGCACCGATGAAACCGTGCAGCAGGCCGGCGTTGTGCCCAAAGGCATGTCCTTCATCATCGCCGGTAGCGTCCGTCTGATGGTGACCCCGGCGGACGGTCCCGCCGTCGCGGTCGGCACCCTCGGCAAGGGCGCTTTCCTGGGGGTGACCGCGTTGACTCGGCAACCCAACCCGGGCGGTGCGGTGGCACTGGAAGAGGTGACCGTGCTCGACATCGATCGCGAGTATCTCGAGCGCATCGTGATGAGCAAGCCGGCGCTGTTGCAGGAGCTGGGCCGACTGATCGACGAGCGGCAGCTGAAGGTGCAGCAAGTAACCCAGCGCGAACGGGTCGCTTGACGACAACCGCGGTCGCGACGTGGGCCCATCGGCCGACGAGCTTCGAGGCCAGCTGCTGGCTCCTGCGCGATCGCGTGTTTCGCGCAAACGCCGTTTTGTCTGCGTTTCCGCGTTAGTCTGCTGCGGGATCTGCCGGTCCCGCGGCCATAGGCGAAAGGAAGCCGGGTGACATCGGGGCAGCCAACGGAACCCGTCACCGCGGCCGCGTCCGGTCAGACCGGCAGAACCGACAGTCGAGGTCGTCGGTTGCTGCGATTTCTCCGGGTCGGCATCCAGGCCAAGTTGTTGGTGACGCTGCTGGTCTGCAGCATCCTTTCGGTCGCGGTGGTCGGGGTCATCGGCTACGTCAGCGGTCGCAACGCGTTGCAGCGCGTTGCCGTTGAGCGACTACTCCAGCTGCGGGAGGCCCAGAAACGGCAGGTCGAGGCACTCTTCTCCGAGTTGACCAAGTCGGTGATGGTGTACAGCGAGGGGATGAGCGCCAACGAAGCCACCGCGGCGTTCACCGACGGCTTCGCGCAACTGGCCAACGCGACCGTCGACCCGGTCCAGCAGCAGGCGATCGTCGACTACTACGTCAACGAGCTGATCAAGCCGATCGACCAGGCGACCGGACACGAACTCGATCTCGAGGCGCTGCTGCCGGCATCGCCCGCGCAGACGTACCTGCAGGCGTACTACACCGCACCGTTCAGTTCGTCGAGTGAGTCGATGCGCTTCAACAACGCCGGTGATGGCAGCGCATGGTCGGCGGCCAACGCCCGTTTCAACGACTTTTTCCGCGGCATCGTCACCCGATTCCAGTACCGCGACGCGTTGCTGCTCGACCTGCAAGGCAACGTCGTCTACTCGGTCAACAAGGGACCCGATCTGGGGACCAACCTCTTCACCGGCCCGTATCGCGAGACCAACCTGCGTACCGCGTATCAAAAGGCGCTGGCGTCCAATGAGATCGACTTCGTATGGATCACCGACTTCCAGCGCTATCAGCCCGAAGTCGACGCCCCCACCGCGTGGCTGGTGTCGCCGGTCGGGGTGGACGGCAAGCTGCAGGGAGTGATGGCCCTGGCGTTGCCGCCCACCAACTTGAACCAGATCATGAACGCCAACGAGAAGTGGGAAGCCGTTGGCATGGGTCGATCGACCGAAACGTATCTGGCAGGCTCGGACAACCTGATGCGTTCGGATTCACGGCTTTTCCTGGAAAGCCCGGACGAATATCGCCGCGAGGCGCTGGCCGGCGGTACCCGAGAAGACGTCGTGAACAAGGCGATCCGGTTGGGGACCACGGTGCTGGTCCAACCGGTGCCCAGCGCGGGCTTGCGCGCTGCCCTGCGTGGACAGTCCGGCATCACCAAGGACACCGACTATCTGGGCAATCGAGAGTTGGAGGCCTACGCCCCACTGGACGTGCCCAATTCCGATCTGCGTTGGGCGATTCTGGCGACTCGAGACGACTGGGATGCCTACCAGCGACTGTCGTCGTTCGGTCGGACGGTGGTGTTGGCGGTCGCGGGCATCACCCTATTCATCTGCGTGGTGTCCATGGTGCTGGCCAAGCTGCTGGTGCGCCCGATCCGTCGGCTGGAGGCGGGCACCGAGAAGATCCGCTCCGGCGACTACGAGGTCACCGTGCCGGTCAAGTCGCGCGACGAACTTGGTGATCTCACTGCGGCTTTCAACGAGATGAGCAGCAATTTGAAAGTCAAAGACCAGCTGCTCACCGAGCAACGCAGCCAAAACGAGCAGCTGCTGCTCGCACTGATGCCAGAACCGGTGGTGCAGCGCTACCGAGCGGGTGGCGAGGTCATCGCCGAAGAGCATCAGGATGTCACGGTCATCTTCGCCGAGCTCATCGGGCTCGAAGAGATCTCCGACGGGCTCTCTGGTGACGAATTGGTCGGTATCGTCGACGAGCTGTTCCGACAGTTCGATTCGGCGGCCCAATCCCTGGGTGTGGAACCGATCCGCACATTTCACAATGGCTACCTCGCCGCCTGCGGCGCCACCACGCCGCGACTGGACAACGTGCACCGGGGCATCGAGTTTGCCCTCGAGATCGAGCTCATCGTGAATAGGTTTGCCAACCAGTCACAGCATCCGCTGCGGGTGCGGGTCGGGGTCACCACCGGCAGAGTCGTCAGTGGTCTGGTGGGCCGAGCGAACCTGGCCTACGACATGTGGGGCGGCGCGGTGCAGATGGCCTACCGAATGCACGGCCAGCTGTCGGATCCGGGCATCTACGTCAGCGCCCGGGTACACGACGCGATGCGCGAAATATGGACGTTCACACCGGCCGGCGCCATCTCGGTCCGGGGATCACAGCAGCAGATCTGGCAAGTGTCGGAGCGGCGATGAGCGTGTTCGGCTCGGCCTGGTTCTACTGGGCCGTCGGAATCGCGGCGGCTCTGCCCGTGCTGGTCGTGATTCTCACCGAAGTCCAGCGGCTGTTGCGCCGCAGGCAAAGCGCGCTGGCCCGCCAAGTCGGCCTGCTGCGCAACTATGTGCTGCCGCTGGGCGCGGTGTTGCTGCTCATGGTCAATGCGACGGGGGTGCCGGCCCACGACACCGCGGTGCGGCTGCTGGCCACCGTATTCGGCTTCCTGGTCTTGGTCCTGCTGTTGTCCGGGCTCAATGCCGCGGTCTTCTCCGGGGCCCCGCAGGGTTCGTGGCGCCGACGGCTACCGGTCATCTTCGTCGACGTCGCACGGTTCGCACTGATCGGCGCCGGACTGGCGGTGATCCTCTCGTTCGTTTGGGGCGTTCGGATCGGCGGCCTGTTCACCGCGCTGGGGGTGACATCGGTCGTCATCGGTCTGATGTTGCAGAACTCCGTCAGCCAGATCGTCTCCGGCCTGTTCATGCTGTTCGAGCAACCGTTCCAGATCGACGACTGGCTCGATACGACCACCACGCGGGGACGAATTGTCGAGGTGAACTGGCGTGCAGTGCACATCGAGACCGGCAGCGGACTGCGAATCACCCCGAACTCGGTACTGGCCAGCACACCGTTCACCAACCTGAGCCGCCCGGCCGGCGCCTACCAGTTGGCGATACCGACCAAGTTTTCCGACGCGGACGCCCCCGATCGGGTGTGCGCGCTGTTGTCCCGGGTTGCCGCCGCGCTGCCGCAGCTCGACAGCGGGTTCCTAGTCACCACCGAGCCGGTCGGCGGCACCGAATACTGCACCACCATCGGGCTGCGGTCGCCGGCCGAGGAGAGTGCCGCGCGCGCAACATTTCTGCGCTGGATTTGGTACGCCGCGCGGCGGGAGGGGCTGCACCTCAACGGGGCCGATGACGATTTCTCGACCACCGAACGCGTCCAGCACGCGCTCAAGACGGTGGTGGCACCGGTGATGAGGCTCAGCGATACCGACCAGCAGGCGTTGTTGTCCAGCGCCAGGATCATTCGGTTCGCGGCCGGTGAAACCATGGAGTACGCCGGACAGGTGCCGGCCGGGATGACGTTCTTGATCACCGGACGCGTGCGGCTGACCGCGACGGCCGAAGACGGGTCGGTCGTGCCGGTCACCACGTTGCATGAAGGCGGATTCCTGGGGCTCACGGCGCTGACCCGCCAACCCAACCTGGCGGGCGCACATGCGCTCGACGAGGTCACCGCGCTCGAGGTCGACCGCGAGCACCTCGAACATCTGGTGATGCGTGAACCACTGCTGCTGCAGGATTTTGGTCACATCCTCGAGGAGCGGCAAAGCAAGGTGCGACGGGTGGGTGGCCTCAATTAGCCCCCTGGCAGCCCGGCTGGCCCCGCGCGGCCGGGCTGCCACCCGAACGGGCCGTCTTACTCGTCCGGCTAACGCCCGTTACCCTGGGGTAATGACTCTGCAAGCAGCACCCAGGAGTGCAGCGGCCCAGCAGCGCGAGCCGGACTTGCGCCAAGAGGTGCATGACGCCGCGCGCCGGGCGCGGGTCGCCGCTCGACTGTTGGCCGTGGTGCCGACCGGGGTCAAAGACCGCGCGCTGCATGCGGCCGCCGATGCGATATTGGCCCACGTCGACCAGATTCTGTCGGCCAACGCCGAAGACCTCGACGCGGCACGGGCCGCCGATACCCCCGCCGCGATGCTCGACCGGCTGGCCCTCAACCCGCAACGGGTCGATGGGATCGCCGCGGGCCTGCGTCAGGTCGCGGGCCTGCCCGACCCGGTTGGCGAAGTGCTGCGCGGCTACACCTTGCCCAACGGTCTGCAGCTGCGCCAGCAGCGTGTCCCGCTCGGGGTGGTCGGCATGATCTACGAGGGGCGTCCGAACGTCACCGTGGATGCTTTCGGACTCACACTCAAGTCGGGTAACGCGGCGTTGCTGCGCGGCAGTTCGTCGGCGGCACGGTCCAACGAAGCCCTGGTCAACGTGTTGCGGTCGGCCCTCGACAGCGAGCAGCTGCCCGCCGACGCGGTCCAGCTGCTCTCCAGCGCCGACCGGTCCACGGTCACCCATCTCATCCAGGCCCGCGGCCTGGTCGACGTGGCGATTCCGCGTGGCGGTGCGGGCCTGATCGACGCGGTGGTGCGTGATGCGCAGGTTCCCACCATCGAGACCGGCGTCGGCAACTGCCATGTCTACGTGCATGAAGCCGCCGACCTCGACGTCGCCGAACGAATCCTGCTCAACTCCAAGACCCGCCGACCCAGCGTCTGCAACGCGGCCGAGACGCTGTTGGTCGACGCGGCGATCGCCGAGCATGCCATGCCCCGGCTGATTGGCGCCCTGCAGGACGCCGGTGTCACCGTGCATCTCGATGCGGATGAGCAGGACCTGCGTCGTGAATACCTGGCGATGGAGATCGCGGTGGCGGTGGTGGACGGTGTGGACGGCGCCATTGCCCACATCAACGAGTACGGCACCGGTCACACCGAGGCCATCGTGACCACTAATCTTGCTGCGGCCCAACGGTTTACCGAGCGGATTGATGCCGCTGCGGTGATGGTCAACGCATCGACGGCCTTCACCGACGGTGAGCAGTTCGGCTTCGGCGCCGAGATCGGTATCTCGACTCAGAAGCTGCACGCCCGCGGTCCGATGGGCTTGCCGGAACTGACCTCGACCAAGTGGATCGTGTGGGGTGAGGGTCACACGCGTCCGGCCTGACGGCCACCGTTAGGACCTGTAAGGAGAACCATTGTGAGCGTGCCAGCACGGTCCGTACCGCTGTTCGCCGACATCGCCGATGTCTCACGCAGGTTGGCGCAGACCGGCTATCTGCCGGACACCGCCACCGCGACCGCGGTCTTTCTCGCCGACCGGCTCGGCAAGCCGCTGCTGGTAGAAGGCCCCGCCGGGGTGGGCAAGACCGAACTGGCCCGCGCCGTCGCGCAAGCCACCGGCTCCGGGCTGGTCCGGCTGCAGTGCTACGAGGGCGTGGACGAGGCCCGCGCGTTGTACGAGTGGAACCACGCCAAACAAATCCTGCGCATCCAGGCCGGCTCGGGTGACTGGGAGGCGACAAAGGATGACGTCTTCAGCGAGGAATTCTTGCTGCAGCGCCCGCTGCTGACCGCTATTCGGCGCACCGAACCGACGGTGCTGCTGATCGATGAAACCGACAAGGCCGACATCGAGATTGAAGGCCTGCTGCTGGAGGTGCTGTCCGACTTTGCGGTCACGGTCCCCGAGCTGGGCACGCTGACCGCAACCCGGGCGCCGTTCGTGCTGCTGACCTCCAACGCCACCCGAGAGCTGTCCGAGGCGCTCAAGCGGCGCTGCCTATTCCTGCACATCGACTTTCCGACTCCCGAAATGGAACGCCGGATTCTGTTGTCGCGGGTTCCCGAGCTGCCCGAGCACATCGCGGAGGAGCTGGTGCGCATCATCGGGGTCCTGCGCGGGATGCAGCTCAAGAAGCTGCCGTCGGTTGCCGAGACCATCGATTGGGGCCGCACCGTGCTGGCGCTGGGGCTGGACACCATCGACGATGCCGTCGTTGCTGCCACCCTCGGTGTGGTGCTCAAACATCAGTCCGATCAGCAACGCGCAACCGGGGAACTCCGGTTGAACTGAGGGGATTGCGCTGATGGCCACTCGCCGTATCCGACCTAGCTACCCGCTCGCCCCGCACGGGTTGCCCGGCCATCTGGTTGGCTTCGTGGAAGCGCTTCGCGGCAGCGGAATTTCGGTGGGCCCCTCGGAGACGGTGGACGCCGGCCGAGTGATGGCGGCCCTTGGGTTCGAGGATCGTGAGGTGCTGCGCGAGGGCATCGCTTGTGCGGTGCTGCGCCGGCCCGACCACCGCGACACCTACGACGCCATGTTCGACCTGTGGTTCCCGGCCGCCCTGGGCGCGCGGGCGGTCATCACCGAGGAGCAAGCCGGGCAGTCCGAGGGCTTGCCGCCCGACGACGTCGAGGCGATGCGGCAGATGCTGCTGGATTTGCTCACCGACAACCCGGATCTGGCCGACATGGACCAGCGGCTGGTGGGGATGATTGCGCGGATCGTGGAGACCTACGGCAAGTACAGCTCCAGCCGGGGGCCGTCGTTCTCGTCGTATCAGGCGCTCAAGGCGATGGCGCTGGACGAACTCGAGGGCAAGCTGTTGGCCGGCCTGCTCGCCCCCTATGGTGACGAGCCCACCCCCACCCAAGAGCAGATCGCTAAAGCGATTGCAGCGCAGAGGGTTTCTCAGCTCCGCAAGATGGTCGACGCGGAGACCAAGCGGCGCACCGCCGAGCAGCTTGGGCGTGACCACGTCCAGATGTACGGCATTCCGCAGCTTTCCGAAAATGTCGAGTTCCTGCGAGCCTCCGGTGAGCAACTGCGTCAGATGCGCCGGGTGGTTGCCCCACTGGCGCGCACGCTGGCGACCCGGTTGGCGGCTCGGCGGCGCCGCGCTCGGGCGGGCTCCATCGATCTGCGCAAGACGCTGCGCAAATCGATGTCCACCGGTGGGGTGCCGATCGACGTGGTGTTGCGCAAGCCGCGCCCGGCGCGCCCGGAACTGGTTGTGCTGTGCGACGTCTCCGGTTCGGTGGCGGGGTTCAGTCACTTCACGTTGCTGTTGGTACATGCGCTACGCCAACAGTTTTCGCGGGTTCGGGTCTTTGCGTTCATCGACACCACCGACGAAGTGACGCACATGTTCGGGCCGGATGCTGACTTGGCTGTGGCGATCCAGCGGATCACCAGGGAGGCCGGGGTTTACAGCCGAGACGGCCATTCCGACTACGGCAACGCGTTTGTCTCTTTCATGCAGGGTTTCCCCAACGTGCTGTCCCCGCGCAGCTCGCTTCTGGTGCTCGGGGACGGTCGCACCAACTACCGGAATCCGGCCACCGACGTGTTGGCCGACATGGTGACCGCGAGTAGGCACGCGCACTGGCTCAACCCCGAGCCCCAACACCTGTGGGGCAGCGGAGACTCGGCGGTGCCGCGCTATCAGGAGGTCATCGCGATGCACGAATGCCGATCGGCAAAGCAGCTGGCCACCGTGATCGACGAACTACTGCCGGTGTGACCGGGGCACTTCAGTGCGTCTTGCGAAAGACCAGCCAGCGCAGCTCGATCGGGCTCATCTCGCGGGCCACCGGAAACACGTCGAGGCCGCTGACCCAGTCGGCGTACCAGCTGGTGGGAGGCCAGGCGTCGGACGGCAGATGCGCCTTCTCGTAGTCGTACACGGAGTCGTCAGCGATGAGTTCGACGGGTAGTCCGGCCGCCGCAACCGATAGCTCGTGCCGGGTGAAAATGGTCGTGTAGGCCTGTTGGCCGAACTCGCGCGCCGCTTGGTCCGGCGTGTAGCCGCCGCAGGCCAGGAAGGCGTTGAAGACCAAGCGCGCACCGGGAGCAAGGCATTGCGCGGCTAGTTCGAAGAGCTCGCGTAACTGCTGGGTGGTCCGAAAGTCCGACACCACCTCCGAGAGCACGATCAGCTGATAATCGCGCCGCAGGTCCGCAATGGTGGTGAAGACGTCGCGCACGATGACGCGTACGTCGAGGCCCTCCTTCTCGGCGTCGGCCCGGATCATCTCGGCGAATTTCGGCGTCAGTTCCACGACGTCGACCGGATGCCCCCGTCGCGCCAGGGCAAGGGCATTGCGCCCGGTCCCCGCACCGATCTCGAGCACCCGATGCGTGCTGGGATCGGCCGCCTCGTTAGCCAGCGCCCACACCCGAGCGTCGGGTTCGGTACCGAACAGCGGGGGCTTGCGGGTGTCGATCCAGTTTTCGTAGGCGGCCTCCACGGTCCACCAGCGCGCATTGACCTCGTAGTTCAGCGTTGGGCCGACGGGCGCGTTGAACGAGATGATGATGCTGGAACGGGGCGAGGCCGAGTAGGCCTGAGCCAACTGGCCTTCGAGCACCGAACGCAGATGGGCAAGCTCCTCCTCGGAGAACTTTCGTCCCACATCGGCGAACATGCCATCGCACATCTTCACGTACTCGTCGATCATGGCCGGCACCGCCGGCAGCGTGATCTTGCCGGTGACCTCCGATCGGCTATAAAACCGCCGGGTCATCGAATTTTTCAGCGACTGCTGGGAGTCCACGGAGCCCAGCGGCATGTTTTCCACAGACCCCTTTTACCTGACCGGGCGGCTCGATGCGGCGCCATTGCTCAAAGGCTCATGATTTGCAAAACGCGAAGCGGCTCCCGCAGGTCCGGGCTGGGCCAGGCGGATCAGCGGCCCAGTGCCTGTCGTTTGCCCCGTCCGGGCCGGTTCCCGCACGATCTGAGCGGCGCCGTGCGCTCAAGTAAGCTGGCAAACCGTGCAAAAGCACCGTCGCAGGCTAGGTGTCATGGGTGGGACTTTCGATCCCATCCATTACGGTCACCTGGTCGCCGCCAGTGAGGTAGCCGACCGCTACGAACTCGACGAGGTCGTGTTCGTGCCCAGCGGACAGCCGTGGCAGAAGGGACGGCGTGTTTCGCCTGCCGAAGACCGCTATCTGATGACGGTCATCGCGACCGCTTCCAACCCTCGCTTTTCGGTCAGCCGGGTCGACATCGACCGGGGCGGTCCTACCTACACCAAGGACACGCTGCGGGATCTGCATGCCCTCAACCCGGCTGCGGAGCTGTACTTCATCACCGGTGCCGACGCCCTGGCCTCGATCATGTCCTGGCAGGGCTGGGAGCAGATGTTTGAGTCGGCGCGGTTCGTCGGAGTGAGTCGGCCGGGCTACGAACTGCGCCACGACCATGTCACCGCCGCGCTGGACGGGCTCGCCGAGGACGCCTTGTCCCTGGTGGAGATCCCGGCGCTGGCGATCTCATCGACGGATTGCCGTCGGCGCGCCGCGCATGGTCGCCCCCTGTGGTACCTGATGCCCGACGGCGTCGTGCAGTATGTCTCAAAACGCAGGCTCTACCGCACGCCACCGGACTCGGGGGGCGGCGAGACCCTGGACACCACGACCATTCTGCCCGCGGGGAACAACACATGAGCGCTACTCAGGAAGCCATCGACATGGCGACGGTGGCTGCCGGCGCTGCGTCGGCCAAACTGGCCGACGACGTGCTGGTCATCGACGTGTCCGGACAGCTGGTCATCACCGACTGCTTCGTGATTGCTTCGGCGTCCAACGAGCGCCAGGTCAACGCCATCGTCGACGAGGTCGAGGAGAAGATGCGCCGAGCCGGCTATAAGTTGGCGCGCCGCGAGGGGGCCCGCGAGGGCCGCTGGACGTTGTTGGACTATCGCGACATCGTGGTCCACGTCCAGCATCAGGATGACCGCAGCTTTTACGCACTCGACCGGTTGTGGGCCGACTGCCCGGTGGTGGCGGTGGACTTGGCGGAGCGCTCCGATGACCCGGCGGAGGCGCCATGACCGTGCGCCGGCTGGTGATGTTGCGGCATGGGCAGACCGACTACAACCTGGGTAGCCGGATGCAGGGGCAACTGGACACCGATCTAAGCGACCTGGGCCGCGCCCAGGCCGTGGCCGCCGCAGAGGTGCTGGGCAAACTGCAGCCGCTGCTGATCGTCTCGTCGGATCTGCGGCGCGCGTACGACACCGCGACCAGGCTGGGGGAGCGCACCGGCCAGCAGGTGCGGGTGGACCCCCGGCTGCGTGAGACCCACCTCGGTGATTGGCAGGGACTGACCCACACCCAGATTGACGCCGAGGCGCCAGGCGCCCGGCTGGCATGGCGCGAAAATGCCGAGTGGGCTCCGCACGGCGGGGAAAGCAGAATCGATGTGGCCGCGCGCAGTGTGCCGTTGGTCACCGAGCTGGTCTCCGCCGAGCCGGAATGGGGCGGCCCCACCCAGGCGGACCGCCCGGTGGTGCTCGTCGCACATGGCGGTCTGATCGCTGCGTTGTCGGCCGCGCTGCTGAGGCTGCCGGTTTCCAACTGGCCCGCGTTGGGGGGCATGGGCAACGCCAGCTGGGTGCAGCTGTCCGGCCATTCCGACGCTGCCGGCAGCGATTTCGACGCGATCCGGTGGCGTCTGGACGTGTGGAACGCTTCGGCGCAGGTCGCCAACGATGTCCTCTGAGCGCGGGGCAAGCCCCAGCCAACGGCCCCTGCTGCTGGTTTTCGCCGACTCGCTGTCCTACTACGGTCCGACCGGCGGACTGCCCGCCGACGATCCCCGCATATGGCCGAATATCGTTGCAGCACAACTAGGGTGGGATCTGGAACTGATCGGGCGGATCGGCTGGACATGCCGCGACGTCTGGTGGGCGGCCACCCAGGATCCGCGGTCGTGGGCGGCGCTACCCCGAGCCGGCGCGGTGATCTTTGCCACCAGCGGGATGGACTCACTGCCCTCGGTGTTGCCGACGGCGTTGCGCGAGCTCATTCGCTATGTGCGTCCACCGTGGTTGCGACGGTGGGTGCGCGACGGGTACGCCTGGGTGCAGCCACGGCTGTCACCGGTGGCTCGCTCGGCCCTGCCGGCGGATCTGAGCGCTGAATACCTCGAACAGACGCGTAGCGCAATCGATTTCAACCGCCCGGGCATTCCCGTTGTGGCGTCCCTACCGTCAGTGCACATCGCCGAGACCTACGGCAAGGCGCATCACGGCCGCCCCGGCACCGTGTCCGCGATAACACGATGGGCACAGCGCCACGATGTCCCGCTGGTAGATCTCAAAGCCGCAGTTGCCGAAGAGATCATGAGCGGGCGCGGCAACCCGGACGGCATCCACTGGAATTTCGAGGCTCACCAGGGGGTCGCGGAGCTGATGCTCAAGGCGCTGGCCGAAGCCGGGGTGCCCAGCGAGAAGCCGCGCAGCTAATCCATGGCCGTTGTGGTGGTCACGGATACATCGGCGCGCCTGCCCGCCGATATCCGAGAACGGTGGGCGATACGCGAGGTCCCGCTGCATATCCTGCTCGACGGCGTCGACCTGCGTGACGGTGTGGATGAGGTCCCCGACGATATTCACAAGTGTCATGCCACCACTGCCGCGGCCACCCCGGCCGAGCTGCGTGCCGCCTATCGCGCAGCGCTGGCCGATAGTGCCGGTGATGGGGTAGTGGCGGTGCATATTTCGGCGGGACTGTCGGGAACCTACCGCGCCGCCAAACTGGCCGCGGCGGATCTGGGGCCCGACGTGCGCGTCATCGACTCGAAGTCGGCCGCGATGGGAACCGGGTTCGTCGCGCTCGCGGCGGCGCGGGCCGCTGCGGCCGGAGAAGATCTCGAATCCGTTGGGCGCGCTGCCGATGCCGCCGCGAGCCGGACGCACGCGTTCGTCGTCGTCCACCGGCTGGACAACTTGCGCCGCAGCGGACGAATCGGCGGTGCCAAGGCATGGCTGGGCACTGCATTGGCCCTCAAGCCGCTGTTGCGGGTTGAGGACGGAAAACTCGTGCTAGCCCAACGGGTTCGCACCGTCAAGCATGCAATGGCGGCGCTGGTTGACCGAGTATGTGAAGTGGTCGGGCGCGAACCTGCGCTCTTGGCCGTGCATCATGTCGCCAATGTGGAGGGCGCCAACAGCGTCGCGGCGGAACTGGGCCGCCGCCTTCCGGCATGTGAGCCGGCGCTGGTGACCCCACTGGGGCCGGTGCTGGCGTTGCACGTCGGCGCCGAAGCGGTCGCGGTTTGCGTGCAAGTCGGCGCTGCTTCGCCGCGAGGGTAGCCCAAACACCGAGTTGTTCGGACAGGGCGCGGTTTTCAGTGAGTTGGCGCCGCGACCCTGGGCCGGGCATTGTCACCGCGCGGGTGCACAACCTGCGGCCACCAGAACCAGCGGCCCAGCAACGTCGCGATCGATGGCATCAGCAGGGTGCGCACGATCAGCGTGTCCAGCAGTAGGCCGATGCACACCGTGGACCCGAACTGTCCGAGCACCCGCAGATCGCTGCCCAGCATGGACGCCATGGTGAAGGCGAACACCAGACCTGCGGCGGTCACCACCCCACCGGTTCCGGCCATGGACCGGATGATCCCGGTCTTGAGTCCGGCGTGGATTTCTTCGCGGAACCGCGAGACCAGCAACAGGTTGTAGTCCGACCCGACGGCCAGCAGGATGATGACCGACAGCGCGGCCACGATCCAGTGGATCTTGATGCCGAACAAATCCTGCCAAATGAGCACGGACAGACCGAATGACGCGGCGATCGAGCTGGCTGCGGTGCCGACGATCACCAGGGCGGCGACGACGCTTCGGGTGAGCAGCAACATGATCAAGAAGATCAGTGTCAGCGCAGATACCACCGCGATCATCAGGTCGTACTTTTCGCCGTCGGCCATGTCTTTGAAGGTGGCGGCGGTTCCGCCCAGATAGACCTTGGCATCCGAGAGCGACGATTGCTTCAGGCCCTCCTGCGCCGCTGTGCGTTCCGCGTCGACCCGCGAAATTCCCTCCGGGGTCATCGGATCGCCCTGGTGGGTAATGAAAAACCGGGCCGATTTTCCGTCCGGAGACAAGAACATCCGAAGCCCCGTCTGGAAGTCCGGGTTGTCGAAGGCTTCCGGAGGCAGGTAGAAGAAGTCATCGTTCTTGGAAGCGTCGAAACTCTGGCCCATGACGATAGCGGTGTTGCTGAGTTCGTCCATCTGGTCGAGCATCGCCGAGAACGTGGACTGCATGGTCAGCGTCAGCGCTTTGGTCGTCTTCATGGTGGCGATCATCGGGGGAATCAAAGTCAGCATCTGTGACGTGAGACCGGCCGTGTGCTGTATGTCTTCGGTGAGTTCGGAGAACTTCTCGGAAAGCTTGTCGATCCCGTCCAGAGAGTCGAACAGCGATCTGAACGACCAGCAGATCGGAACGTCGAAACAGTGTTTTTCCCAGTAGAAGTAGGACCGCATCGGTCGCCAGAAGTCATCGAACTCGGCGAGGTGGTCTCGCAGCTCGTCGGTGATGGTCGAGGTTTCGGCGGTGACGCGCGCCATGTCGGTCGTGGTGGTGTCGAGCTCGCGCATGACGGCGTACATGCGTTCTGTGGTGTCGATCAGGACCTGCATCTCGTCGGCCATCTTGGTCATGTCGGCCATCCGCTCTTTCAGGAACGCCATGTTCTGCATCATCGTCTGGCTTTGCATGCTGTTCTGAAACGGTATGGAGCTGTGCTGGATCGGGATGCCCAGCGGCCTGGTGATGTCCTGGATCATGGCGATGCCCACGGTGCGGATGACGTTTTTGGCCACTTTGTCCAGGACAAGCATGTCCGCCGGGTTTCGCATGTCGTGTTCGGCCTCGATCATCAACATGTCGGGGTTCATCCGGGCGTGCGAAAAGTGCCGGTCGGCAGCCGCCTCGCCGAGATTGGACGGCGCCGAGGCCGGTAGGTAGTAGCGGTCGTTGTAGCTGGTCTTGAAACCGGGCAGGGCGACCATGCCGACCAGAACGATCGCGCCGCTCAGCGCCAGAATCGGTGCGGGCCAACGCACCACCGCGGTGCCGACCCGCCGCCACAGCCGGCCTCTATTGGCGGCCCGCTTGGATTCGAATAGGTGGAATCGGCTGCCCACGAATACCACTGCGGGACCCAGTGTCAGCCCGGCCAACACGACGACCAACATCCCGATTGCCACGGGTGCGCCCATCGTGTTGAACCAGGGCAGCCGCGCGAAACTCAGACAGTAGGTGGCACCGGCGATGGTCAGGCCGGATCCCAAGACCACCGGGGCCACCCCACGAAAGGTTGTGTAGTAGGCGTCTTCTCGGTCCTCGCCCGCTTGGCGCGCCTCTTGGTAGCGGCCGACCAGAAAGATCCCGTAGTCGGTCCCGGCGGCGATCGCCAGCATCGTCAGAATGTTCGCGGCAAACGTGGTGAGCCCGAATACGTTGTGGTAGCCCAATACCGCCACCACTCCCCGCGAGGAGGCCAATGCGATTCCGGTCATGAACAGCTGGATCACGGTGGTGACGATGGAGCGGTAGACCAGCAGCAACATCACCGCGATGGCGCCCAGGGTGAACATGGTGATCTTGGCCAAGCTGGCGTTGCCGATCAGGTGCATGTCGTCGCTGAGCGCGGCGGGCCCGGTGACATATGCCTTGACCCCGGCGGGTTCGTGCGTTCGGTTGATGACGTCACGCACGGCTTCGACCGATTCATTGGCTAGGGTCGTGCCCTGGTTTCCGGCCAGGTTCACCATCACGTAGGCGCTTTTGCCATCGGCGCTTTGGGCCCCCGCGGCGGTCAGCCGGTCGCCCCAGAAATCCTGGATGTGCTGTATGTGCTCGGGGTCCTGGCGCAGCTGGCGAATCAGGCTGTCGTAGTACTGGTGCGCGTCATCGCCGAGCTTGTGCTGGCCCTCCAGGACGATCATGACCGTGCTGTTGGAATCGAATTCCCGGAAGTTGTGTCCCAGCCGCATCATCGCCTTCATCGACGGCGCGTCCATCGGGGTCATCGGCGCGGAATGTTGTTCGCTGACCACCTCGAGCGACGGGACGACCACGTTGACCAGGACCGTCAGCAGCACCCAGCCCAGGATGATCGGCACGGCAAGGATCCGGATGGTGTGCGGAATGACCGGGCGGTGGCCACGCTCGCGGTTGGGTGCGTCGCCGGTGGCCGCGCGGATTTCGATCGGGCCGGTGTCCTCGGTGCTGATACTGGCGCCGCTGTTGGACTCGCTCATGCCGATTTCACTAAGCAAAAGGTCTGCGGATTGACCCCGGCGGCCGACTTCTCTTCCCGCACCACACCATCCACGGTGATACGGCAGCCGATCTGACTACCGTCGCCTTGAGCCATAATGTTCGCGCTCACCGAGGGCAGCGTCGTCGAGATCGTGAACGACCACGGCAGGGGAGCCGCGTTTACCTGGTGTGTGTTGGCGTCGGCGTCCCAGAAGTTGATGTTGGCGGTGGATCCGGTGGGGCCGGAGATTTCATAGATGACGACCTTGGGGTTGAACTGCACGATGTCGATCCCGGCACCGGCGTTGGCGTTGAGGTCCTCAGAACCGAATATCTTGTGCAGGCGTGACACCACCAAGCCCGAGATGGCCAGTACCACCACCATCAGCAAGGGGATCCAGGCTCGTTTGAGCACGCTGGTAACAGGAATCGTAGGCACCCGACCGCCCCTCCGCTCGCCGATGCAGCTCGCCGTGGCCTGCTGGGTAAGCAAGCTTCCGGCGTAGGCAAGAAAATATTTGCTTGGCTAAGCAGTCTAACTCTTAGTGCACGACTTCGTTCCTCCGGGGGGATCGGGGTGGGCCGTGGCAGGCGCCGGCGCGCGGGGCGGTGGGTGATCGCATCGGATCGGCATGGCCGACCGCCACAATGGGCGCTCTCAAACTCGCTTAATCGACGCATCGAGGCGCCGCCTTATCGGCCGTTATTGATCTGGCTTTCGCCGGGGGACCGCTCTCGGCAGTGTTGTTCAGCCGTTCGAGTCACGTGCGCTGCGGGAGCGAATCGCTGTCTTGCGCCACCGGCAGGAACGCAAACAGCACCTGCCCGCCAAAGTAAAGAATCCAGTTCAGCGCATACAGATCGAACCCAGGGACATTCGAGTCCTGGCCCGAGGGCAGCCAGGCGAAAAATAGGTACAGGTCTGAGACGGGGATGAGCAATCCGCCAATCAGTACCGCTAGCGTCAGCAAGCTGAATCGGTCGGCCCAGAAATACCAGATGCTGAAACTGATCAGCGCCGTGTAGATGATCAGGTTGAAGAGGAAGCTGCCCACCTCGAGGAAGTGATGGCCCTGCACCGAGTTCCGGATGTGCAGGACCCAAGTCGCCGTGTTGGCCGCCGCAACCACGGCGACGATAAGCCAGCGAGCCCGATATGCGAAGCCGCCGTACGCGCGCAGCCTGGGCGCGGCAAACTTGTACAGCACAATGGCATATAGGCCGTAGGCGATGCCGAAAAGAATCACCGCGGCCGACAGTTTGCGGCTGATTGGCTCGATGCCGGAGATCGCGCTGTTGACCACATCTCCGACCGTGGCGAATGCCATCCCCACGATCAAGACCAGGGAATACTTCGCCACTTTTGGAGAAAGCTGTCGCTGATATGCGAGCCGCACCGCCAGGACGAAGAGCATCAGTCCGATATGCCACAGGTGGTAGAGGACCGTGGGTGGGCGGGAGATCCCGCCGGTCCACAAGACCTCCAAAGTGATGCTGATGGCAATGACACTGAGCAGGGCCCTGGCGTAGGCAGCCATCGTCAGAGGGCCGCCCGCCCGGTGATCGGCGGCAGATCGGCAAGCGTCACGATCCCCGGTTTGGCGGCCACCACCGCCGGAACTGCATTGGTGACCGGCATCGCGGTGTAGATCATGCCCAGGCCCATGAAGCCGGGCTCCGTCCAGTCCTTCGGCGGCAGACAGTGCAGCACCGTGCGCATGTTGGGCAACCCGAACACCTGGATGACATGGCCGTGCTCGAGTGGCTTGGGCGGAACCACATGATTGCCCATCGTCCAGTTGAATCCGACGCTGACGACGTTGCGATCACCGACCCAGCCGCGGTGGTAGCCGTATACGCTGCCGACGGTGCCGGCGGGGATCTTCATGAACCCCAAATCGGTGTCCGCGGTGGCCGCGGTGAAGGTGACGTCGAAGGTCATCTTGTCCAACGTTGCGCCGATCGCGTCGGCCATCATCGCCGCCGATTCGGCGAAGACCTCGCTTTCGACCCGCACGCTCTCGGCCAGGCCGGGGGTGTCGGGATGCTGGGAGAACCCCATCGCCGTCTGGGTGGCCGCCGATTCGTAGGTCGAGCAGTCGACGGATTCGGTGATCCGGATTTCGTCGACTCGCTCGCAGGAGCCGCTGAGCACCATGCCGACCATGTTGGTCATCCCCGGATGTGCGCCGCTGCCGAAGATCGTCGCGCCGCCGCGTTCGCAGGCGGCCAGGATGCGTTCGCGGTCCCGCGGTGTCTGCTTGCCCCCGGTGATCCAGGCGGCGCTGGTGCACACATTCACGCCCGACTCGAGCAATCCCACCAGCTCATCGATGTTGGGCCACAACGGGTTATAGCAACACGCGTCGGCGCCCAGCGCGAGCAGCGCGTCGATGTCGCTGGTCGCCCGCACCCCGGTGGGGTCCGGCCAGCCCGCCAGCTCGGCGGCGTCGACACCAACCTTGTCCGGGCCGTGTGCGTACACCCCCACCAGTTCCAGGTCGGGTCGCCCGATGATGGCGTGCAGCGACCGCCGCCCGATATTTCCGGTGGTCCACTGGATAACCCGAAGCGGGCGTTCTGTGCTCATCGAAGGCTCCTTTGCCGTTGCGATTGGACCCATTATGTGCACCGAGCTTTGGTGGGCTCGGACTGCCTCCCGGGCGGAGCCGGTAAATGGGATGCGGGCCGGCGTCGCCGTGTGCCAGAGTCGGAGCCCGTGACTGCAGTACTGCCCGCATCGGTGACATTGACTACTCCGGCCGAGGACGACTGGGCCGGGATGTACCTTTTGGCCGCGGCAAGTTTCACCGATTTCATCGGTGCGGAGTCGGCCGACGCCTGGCGGGGGCTGATACCTGCCGATGGGGCGGTGGTGGCCCGTCACGGCCGTGATGTCGTCGGGATGGCGCTGTTCATTGATCTGCAGCTGACGGTGCCCGGCGGCAACATGCTTTCCACCGCCGGCATGAGCTTTGTCGCCGTCGCGCCAACGCACCGCCGGCGCGGGCTGCTGCGCGCGATGTGCGGCGAACTGCACCGGCGGATGGCCGATTCCGGGTATGCCATGGCCGCGCTCCATGCCAGCGAGGGCGGCATCTACGGCCGATTCGGCTACGGCCCGGCGACGATTCTGCAGGAGCTGACCGTCGACAGACGCTTCGCCCGACTGCACGCCGCGGTGCCCGACGGAGGGCCGGTCAGGTTGGTCAGCCCCGCGCGCCATCGCGCTGAGTTCGAAGCGATCTACGAGCGCTGGCGCCAACGCGTGCCAGGCGGCCTGGTGCGCCCGCCGGTGTTCTGGGACCAGCTGATGGCCGAATGCAAAGCCTCGCCCGGGGGCGAGCGCGAATCGTTTGCGCTGCTGCATGCCGACGGCTACGCGCTCTACCGGGCGGACAGGTCCGACCCCAAGCTGACCCGCGTCGACGAGCTGCGCGCTGTGACCCCGGAAGCGCGGGCAGCCCTGTGGCGAACACTGCTCGGGCTGGACTCGATGGAGCGGATCAGCATCGTCAGCCATCCGGCTGAGCCGATGCCGTTCCTGCTCACCAACACCCGACTGGCCCGCACGACCTGGCGGCAAGACGGCCTGTGGCTGCGCATCATGGACGTTGCGCCCGCCCTCGAGGCCCGCGCCTATTTCGGCGACCTCACCACGGTGATCGCCATCACCGGCGGTGGCCGGTTCGCGCTGCAGATCCGTGACGGACGCGCGGCCTGCACCCCGACCGACGCACCGGCGGATGTCGAGATGGATCGCGACGTGCTGGGCAGTCTCTACCTGGGTGTCCACCGCGCGTCCACACTGGCCGCGGCCAACCGGTTGCAGGCCAAGGGTGCTGGCGTGATTGCCCGGCTCGATGCGGCGTTTTCCAGCGAGGTCCCCGCCGAGACGGCTTTCGAGTTCTAGGTTCCGCCGCGCTGCCCGGTGGCCGCGCGGCACCGCCGCTGCCACCCGCCGGACGCGGACCGTTGGGGTTGTGCACGGGCCCCGCCAGCGGCAACGTCTGGGGTCCTTCGGTGCTGCCGGCCCGCCCCGCACCCGGTCGCCATAGCGGCATCCGGGCGCGGGGCGGGAGACGGCCTCGCCGCGGGCTGACCCCAGCTCGAGGTAGCCGTGTGCGCTGGCTCCCTAGGCGGTTGCGCCCGCGAGCAGCCCGACGCCGTCCGGGCAAAGAGCCGCCGACTGGGTCGGCGATCCGCCGTACTGCAGCCACAGCGGCAGGACACTGTTGAGGCGTTGCATGAACTTGGCCATTCCCACCCGGTACTCGCCGAATCCCAGCGGATCGGTGCGGTACTCGGGGAACGCAATGCCGATCCCGAACAACCCGGGCGCGAGAATCCCGTTGGCGCCGTCGTGCTCCAGCGGTCCCCACTGCGGGGTCAGGGGAAGGTGCCTGCGTTCGAACCCGACGGTGTAGACGGCCTGGTCGCATTCGCGAAGCAGTCTGGCGAATTCCGGGCCGTCGACCAAACACCTGTGCAGCCGTTCGGGATGGCGCCCGTCGATGTTCTCCCGCGCCCACCGAGCCGCGTCGCCTTTGAGGCCGGTGTCGTCGAAGAGGGTCCAATCCTGGAAGGGGACAGCGTATCTGTGCGGGCTGCGGTAGAAGTTGATCACCTTGTGCACGGGATGTTCGAGCAGGTTCGGCAATGCGATCATCGTCGAGTGGGACGAGCCGAATACGGCAACGGTTGCCCCGTCCAGTTGTTGCTGCGCCAGCTTCTCAGGGTTGAGGGCAACTTCGACCGGTATCTCTTTCAGCTCGGGGTAGGTCAGCTTCTTGGGTGTCGAGCCAACCGCCAGAATGACGTTCTTGGAAGAGATTTCACCGTCGAGTGTGGTGATCTGCCAATGCTGGTTGCGCAGTGAGAGTTCGGTTGCAGTGCTTTGAAATGCTGCCACCTTGGCCCGCAGGTGCTCGGTGACCCAACGCAACGGCCCGGCGACTACGCCTAGTTGGCAGGTGTGCTGGGGGTCGATGTCGTGCAGGTCGAAATGCGGTGCCGCGGCGAAGTCGAACGCGGGTGAGGCGTTGAAGTAGTCCAGGAACAGTGATACTTGGGTGTTGCTCGGGACGGCACCCCACTTTTCGCCCAGGTCTCCTGCCGCGAAATGCGGATCTATCCAAGCGATTTCATTGGGCCGCACGCCGTGGTCGAGCAGTCTGCCAACACTGGCGATCCCTGCGGGTCCGGCTCCGATGACGGTCCACGTGTAGTGAGTCATGTCTCCTCTTGAGGCTTGTTCGCATACGTTTGTCGGTTTGTGTCGTCTTGCCGGCGCACGTTGACGCGCCGACATTTCTAGTATTTCGGCGGCAGCCGCTCGTGGGCAGAGGGCACTTCTTTGAGTGGTTACAACCAATGGTTGTGACCACGGGCGGGTGTTTGCGCGCCGGGCGTCCCGATCGGGTGCCGGTCAAACGGTTCCGCGGATCGCCGCCGGGCTGGGCGCCGCGGGCAGGCGATCGGCGGCTCGGAGTTAGAGCCTGACCAGGTCGTAGTCGGCGATGTGATCGATGAGAACCCGAAGCTGATCCTGGGTGGAACCCAGGGTGTGGTCGATCGCGGTGAGCCGGGCCGCGTAGTGGCCCACCGGATACTCCGCGGTCACCCCGATGCCGCCGTGCAGCTGGATCGACTCTTGCGCGATGTGGCGGCCCGACCGGCCAATCTGAAGCTTGGACCGGGAGGCGATCAGCGGGTCGAGGTTGCCGTCGGCAATGGACATCGCGGCGTAGAAGTTCATGCTGCGGGCCAGCTCCAGCGACACGTACATGTCGGCCGCACGCTGGGTGAGCGCCTGGAACTTGTTCAGTGTGACGCCGAACTGCTTGCGCGTCTTGAGGTAATCGGTGGTCAGGCGAAGGGCTTCTTCCATCGCACCGACCGCTTCGGCGCACATCGCCGACTGGATCCGGATGATGGCGTTGCGAATGGCGGCTGACGCGTCGACGGCGTCGCCCAGCGGTGCCGCGGGCGCCTGGTCCAGGTCGATCTGCGCACCGCGCTGGCTGTCGAACGTCGGGTACGGGTGCTTGTCGACCCCACCGCCCTCGGGGCCGGCATCCACCAGGAACAACCCGACCCCACCATCGGGCAGGGCGGCGCTGACCACCAGTGTGTCGGCGCAGTCACCAGCCAGGACCGGATTCTTCGTTCCGCTCAGGTGCCATGAATCACCTTGCCGCACAGCACGAGTCGACACGGTGGCCGCCGGGCTGCGCTGGCCCGGTTCCAGGTGTGCGAACGCCAGCAGTCGCTGTCCGGCGGCGACTTCGTCGAGTAGCTGCAGCTGTGCGTCGTTGCCCAACTCGGCGATGATCGCGCCGGGTGCCAGCGCGGCGTGCACGATGGGTTCCGGGGCCAGCCGGCGACCGACTTCGGTCATCACCAGCATGATCTCGATCTGGCCGGCCTCGGCCGGCTCGAATCCGAGCCCCAAGATCCCGGTGTCGGCCAGGTGACTCCAAACGTCGCGGCTCCAGCCGAGATCGGTGTCGATGATCTTGTTGCGGCTCTCCGCGTCATAGCTGCGAGACAACAGATCACGGGTGGTGTCGCGGAGCAGCGTTTGCTCGTCGCTGTACTGAAAGTCCATGACTGCCTCACAATCCCAAGATGGTGGACGCGATGATGTTGCGCTGCACTTCGTTGCTGCCGCCGTAAATCGATGTCTTGCGGTAGTTCAGGTAGCGCGGGGCGCTGCTCTGGGCCCACTGCGGTGACGCGATCCCTGCCGCCTGGGCACCGCCCACCGGTAGCGCGTCGGGCCCGGCTACCTCGACGAGCAATTCGGTGGCGACCTGCTGCAATTGGCTGCCGCGCAACTTGAGTACCGACGACGCCGGGTTGGGCTTACCGTCTGCCGAGTCGGTAACCACCCGAGCTTGGGTGAGTTCCAATGCCAGCAGCTCGTTTTCGGCTTCAGCAAGGCGCGCCGCGAACAGTGGATCGTCGAGCAGGCCGTTGTCGGCGGCGTGCTTTTTCACCTCGGCCAGGCGCACCTTGGTGCGGCCCACCCCGGCGATCCCGGTGCGCTCGTTGCCCAGCAGGAACTTCGCGTAGGTCCAGCCCTGGTTCTCCTGGCCGACGAGTTGATCGGCCGGTACTCGAACGTCGGAGAAAAACACCTCGTTGACTTCGTGACCACCATCGATGGTCTTGATCGGCCGCAGCGTGATGCCGGGGGTGGCCATGTCGATGAGCAGAAACGAAATGCCGGCTTGCCGCTTGGGCGCCTGGGGGTCGGTGCGCACCAGGCAGAAAATCCAGTCGGCATACTGGCCCAGCGTCGTCCATGTCTTCTGGCCATTGACGACGTAGCTGTCGCCATCGCGCACGGCTGTGGTGCGCAGTGATGCGAGATCCGAACCGGCCTCAGGTTCGGAGAAGCCTTGACACCACCAGATGTCGAGGCTGGCCGTCGGCGGCAGGAAGCGCTGCTTGATCTCCTGGGATCCGAATTCGGCGATCACCGGACCGACCATCTTGGTGTTGAAGTTCAACGGCTCCGGGACGCTGGCCAGCTGCATCTCGTCGGCCCAGATCTGGTGCTGAGTCGGTGTCCAGTCCTTACCGCCCCATTCCACCGGCCAGTTCGGCACCGCCAGCCCGTGATCGTTGAGGATCTTGTGGCACGTGACGATCTCGTCGCGGCTCGGCGACTGGCCTTGGCGCACCAGCTCGCGCAGGTCTTCGGGTATCTGGGTGGTGTAGAAGGTGCGAAGCTCGTCGCGGAAGGCGGCTTCGTCGGGGGTGAGAGCCAGCTTCATCGGCAGCCTCCTGTTTCAGGTGACCACCGTTGGGTTTGCTTCCCGCGCAGGGACTGCGCGTGCCGGAAACCGGCAGTCCTGCCTTGCACGTTAGGCGCATCGCGGGCCCACCTGTTAATCGGGTGCCCTCGACACCGGTGTTGGGCCGGTCCTGCTGCACCTGCCTGGTGCACAGTGTCGGGTTCATCCACAAGCACCCGGCTTGGCGCCGTCGCTTCGAGTTGGTGTGGCGGTCGGCGCATTTACCGTCGGCCCATGCGAACAGAGCTTCCCGCCGAGCGACTGCAGCGACGGCTCAGCACCGCCCCCGACCTCCGATTGCACGCCGATTCCGGTGCCGCCGAATCCGGTGCGGATCCGCACGACGATCGCGATGACGACCCGAACTCGCTGCTCCCGCGCTGGCTGCCGGAGGCAGGGGATGGCAGCGGCTTGCTGAGCAGGGTGCGCGCCGACCCCGGGCGTGCCGGTGCCATCGCGTTGGCCGTCGTCGCCGCGCTTGCGGTGCTGGTCACCGCTTTCACGTTGCTGCACGATCGCCCTGCGCCGGTGATGTCGGCGAAATTACCCGCGGTGGAACATGTTTCGGAGAGCTCGGGAGCCAGCCCTGGATCCTCGGCAAGTCCCGCCGCGGCTGCCGGCCCGGATCGGCCGGTGGTGGTCAGTGTCGTTGGCCTGGTCCACACGCCGGGACTGTTCACGCTGGCACCGGGCGCCCGGGTAGCCGATGCGTTGCAGGCCGCCGGCGGCGCGCTGGTCGGTGCGGACACCATCGGCCTCAACATGGCCCGTCAGCTGGCCGATGGCGAACAGATTGTGGTGGGGCTCGCACCCGTCGCGGGGCAGCCCAAAAGATTCGGCAGCTCGATCGGCGCCGCCACACCAAGCCCAGCGCCGGCGGCGACGTCGGGCACGAGGGGCCCGGGCCCCAATCCGGCCGAGGTCCTCGACCTCAACACCGCGACGGTGGAACAACTGGATTCGCTGCCCGGGGTGGGGCCGGTCACCGCCGCTGCGATCGTGTCGTGGCGAGCGGCAAACGGCAAGTTCACCAGCGTGGACCAGCTTGCTGAAGTTGACGGCATCGGCCCGGCGCGACTGCAGAAGCTGCGGTCCCTGGTTCGCGTCTGACGCCGGTGCATAGCGGGATGGCCGGCGCCGGCCGCGACGTGGCGGAGCGACTGGACGTGCGCCTGGTTCCGGGTGCGCTGACCAGCTGGATCGTGACCGCGGCGGGAATCGTCTGGCCGGTCGGTCGCGCGTGCGCATCCGGGTGCCTGCTGCTCGCGCTCGGGGCCGGGGTGTTGTGGTGGATCACCGATCGCCGGCCGCGGTCGAAGCGGTGGCCGTGCGCAGCCAGCGCCGGCTTGGTCACGGTCGGGGTGGTGGGCGCGGGCTTTGGAATGGCGATCGCGCTGCGGACCGAGGCCCTGGCGCGCCATCCGATCAGCGCCGCGTTCGGAACCTCAGCCGCGGTGACCGTCACACCCAGTGAAAGTGCCTTGTCGCTGGGGTCTGACCGATTGATGTTTCGGGCGACGATCCAGCGGCTGCGTGATGACGAGATCTCCGGTCGTGTCGTGGTGTTCGCGCGTGCCTCCGAGTTCGAGGAGACGGGAGAGCTGATGGTCGGGCGGCCGGTGCGCTTCACGGCCCGCATCAGCGGTCCCGCCCGCCACGATCTCACGGTCGCGGTGCTCAACTCGGCGGGTGCGGTCAAGGCTGGTCGTGCCGGTGCGTTGCAGCGGGCCGCTCACCAGGTGCGCGGCCGGTTTGCCGCGGCGGCACGGCGCGTTCTGCCCGCCGACCAGGCCGCGATGCTGCCCGCCTTGGTCCTCGGTGACACCTCGACGGTCGGCACCGAGACCGGCCGCGCGTTCCGGTCAGCGGGGATGACCCATCTGACGGCGGTGTCGGGAGCCAACGTCACCATCGTCTGCGGTGCGGTGCTGTTCTCGGCGCGTTGGGTCGGACCGCGGGCCGCGGTGGCACTGGCCGGGATCGCGCTGGTGGCGTTTGTGGTCGTGGTGCAGCCGACGGCGAGTGTGTTGCGGGCGGCGCTGATGGCATCCATCGCGCTGGCCGCGATGTTGTCGTCGCGTCGACGGCAGGCGATTCCGGCGCTGTCGACCACCGTGCTCGTGTTGCTGGTCGCGGCGCCGCACCTGGCCGTTGACGTGGGTTTCGCGTTGTCCGTGGTGGCTACCGCCGCCCTGGTCGTCGTCGCTCCGGGGTGGTCGGACGGCCTGGTGGCGCGGGGCTGGCCCAAAGTGCTGGCGGACGGGCTTGCCGTCGCGACCGCGGCACAGGTGGTGACGGCACCGCTGGTCGCCGCGATCTCCGGCCGGTTCAGTGTGGTCGCCGTGGTTGCCAACCTCGCGGTAGCCGCCGTGATCGCGCCGATCACCGTGCTGGGCAGTGCGGCGGCCGTGCTGGTCATCCCGTGGCCGGCCGGCGCGCAGCTGCTGATCCGCTTCACCGGGCCGCAGGTGTGGTGGGTGTTGCATGTGGCGCGGTGGGCCGCCGATGTGCCAGGGGCGACCGTGGCCGTCCCGGAAGGGCTTGCCGGGGTGCTGATTGTGGGGGGAGTCACCGTGTTGGTGGTGGCGCTGTGGCGATTTCGGTGGTTTCGGCTCGCGATGATTTCAGCTCTGCTGGCCACCCTCGGTTGTGGGCTGGCGTGGTCGGTGGCGGGCCTGGTCGGCCCCTCGTGACACCATCAGGGGGTGAGCGAGATTTCGCCGTTGCACTTGGTCCTGGGTGATGAGGAATTGTTGGTCGAGCGGGCGGTGGGCGACATCGTGCGGGCAGCGCGTGAGCGGGCACGCCAGGCTGCGGGCACCGACGACGTGCCGGTCAACCGAATGCGCGCGGGCGACGTCAGCACCTACGAGCTGGCCGAACTGCTGAGCCCCTCGCTGTTCGCCGAGGAGCGGATAGTCGTTTTGGAGGCCGCTGCCGAGGCCGGCAAAGACGCGGTCGCGTTGATCGCCTCGACCGCCGCCGACATTCCACCGGGCACGGTGCTGGTGGTGGTGCATTCCGGCGGTGGGCGGGCCAAGGCGCTCGCCGGTGAGCTGAAGTCGCTGGGTGCACAGGTGCACCCGTGTGCGCGGATCAGCAAGGCCAGCGAGCGTGTCGACTTTGTCCGCGGCGAGTTCCGCGCGCTGCGGGTCAAGGTCGGCGAGGACACTGTGACGGCCCTGCTCGATGCCGTCGGATCCGATATCCGCGAACTGGCCTCGGCCTGCTCACAGCTGGTTGCCGACACCGGCGGAGATGTTGATGCCGTCGCGGTCCGTCGCTATCACAGCGGCAAGGCCGAGGTGAAAGGTTTTGATATCGCCGACAAGGCGGTGGCCGGCGACGTGGCCGGCGCCACCGAGGCGCTGCGCTGGGCGATGATGCGCGGAGAACCGCTGGTGGTACTGGCCGATGCCCTGGCCGAAGCCATACACACGATCGGTCGGGTGGGGCCGTTGTCGGGAGACCCGTACCGCATGGCAAGCCAGCTGGGCATGCCGCCGTGGCGGGTGCAAAAGGCCCAGAAACAAGCGCGGCGCTGGTCGCGCGACAAGGTCGCAACGGCGATGCAGTTGGTCGCGCAACTCAACGCCGACGTCAAGGGAGCCGCGGCCGACGCTGACTACGCGCTGGAATCCGCGGTCAGAACGGTGGCCGAGTTGGTCGCCGACCGGGCCTGAGCAGATGTGAACCAGGCCTGAGACACGTTTGAACCGGGCCTGGACCAGGCCCGGTTCTCAGGTTTGACGGGGTCAGCCCAGCTTGTTGAGGGCGCGCGCCAGAGCCGACTTCTTGTTGGCGGCCTGGTTCTTGTGAATGACGCCCTTGCTGGCCGCCTTGTCCAACTTGCGGTTGGTCGAAACCAGCAGCTCGGCGGCCTTTTCCTTGTCGCCCGAGTGAGCAGCGTCGCGGAACGACCGGACCGCCGTACGCAGCGACGACTTCACCGACTTGTTGCGCAGTCGGGCGCGCTCGTTGGTGCGGTTGCGCTTTTGCTGCGACTTGATGTTGGCCACGCGTTAGTTCCTTAAAGTCTGCTCGGTGGTTGCTCGGGTGACCTTGACACCCGACAGCGAGTGCTCAGGTTATCAGTCGGTTACGTTTTCACCCAAAAGAGGAGCCGTTAGCTCGGCGGATTGTCGAATTGAGGCACCATGAACCAGGTGAGTCTTACTGAACCGATGCAAGCAAGTAGGCGGCGGTCACAAGCGCGTCCGGAACGCATATTCGGCGGCTACAACTCGTCGGATGTGTATTCCCAAGCCTTTGACGAAATGTTCGACGCCCAGGGCAACGTTCGCGGCCCCTACAAGGGCATCTATGCCGAGCTTGCGCCGTCGGATGCGTCGGAGCTCAAGGCCCGCGCCGATGCGTTGGACCGCGCATTCCTAGACCAGGGCATCACGTTTTCGCTGTCGGGCCAGGAGCGGCCGTTCCCGCTTGACCTGGTGCCCCGGGTTATCTCGGCGGCCGAATGGTCCCGGTTGGAACGCGGCATCATCCAACGCGTCAAGGCCCTCGAGATGTACCTGGACGACATCTATGGCGACCAGGAGATCCTGCGTGACGGCGTCATTCCGCGGCGACTGATCACCTCCTGCGAGCACTTCCACCGGGAGGCCGTGGGGATCATTCCGCCCAACGGTGTGCGCATCCACGTCGCCGGCATCGACCTGATCCGCGACGAGCGCGGTGACTTCCGGGTCCTCGAGGACAACCTGCGCTCGCCGTCGGGGGTGTCCTACGTCATCGAGAACCGGCGCACCATGGCGCGGGTCTTCCCGAACCTGTTCGCCACCCATCGGGTCCGTGCGGTCGACGACTACCCTTCGCACCTGCTGCGGGCACTGCGCAACTCGGCGGCCACCAACGAGGCCGACCCCACCGTGGTGGTGTTGACCCCAGGCGTCTACAACTCGGCCTATTTCGAGCATTCGCTGCTGGCCCGGCAGATGGGCGTCGAGTTGGTCGAAGGCCGCGACCTGTTCTGTCGCGACAATCAGGTGTACATGCGCACCACCGAGGGAGAGTGCCAGGTCGACGTCATCTACCGGCGCATCGACGACGCCTTCCTGGACCCGCTGCAGTTCCGCGCCGACTCGGTGCTGGGTGTGGCCGGTCTGGTCAATGCCGCCCGCGCGGGCAATGTGGTCATCTCGAGTTCGATCGGAAACGGTGTCGGTGACGACAAGCTCGTCTACACCTACGTGCCCACCATGATCGAGTACTACCTGCGCGAGAAGCCGTTGCTGGCCAATGTGGACACCTATCGGTGCTGGCTGGACGAGGAACGCGAAGAAGTGCTGGACCGGCTCAAGGAACTGGTGCTCAAGCCGGTCGAGGGATCCGGGGGCTACGGCATCGTGTTCGGCCCGGACGCGACTGACAAGGAGCTGGCCGCGGTCGGCAAGAAGATTCGTGACGATCCGCGTAGCTGGATCGCGCAGCCGATGATGGAACTGTCGACCGTGCCGACACGAATCGAGGACTCGCTGGCGCCGCGCTACGTCGACCTGAGGCCGTTTGCGGTCAATGACGGCAACGACGTGTGGGTGCTGCCGGGTGGGTTGACCCGGGTGGCCCAGGTCGAGGGGTCACGGGTGGTCAATTCCAGTCAGGGCGGCGGGTCGAAGGACACCTGGGTGCTGGCGCCGCGCTCCTTGGCTACCGGCCGTGAGCTGGGCGGCGCCCAAGTGCTGCGGTCGTTGCCGCGGACCGTGCCCGAGCAGAGTCCCGACGATGCGCGGCCCAACCAGCAGCAGCCGCAGCAAAATCAGCCGCAAGAAGGTCAGCACCAGCAGCAGAAAGCGAAGAACTGATGCTTGCCCGCAACGCCGAAGCGCTGTACTGGATCGGTCGCTACGTAGAGCGCGCCGACGACACCGCCCGAATTCTCGATGTCGCGATACACCAACTGCTCGAGGATTCCAGCATCGACCCCGACCACGCCTCGCGGCTGCTGTTGCGGGTGCTCGGCATCGACCCTCCCGATCACGAGCTGGATGTCTGGTCGTTGACCGACCTGGTGGCCTTCAGCACCAACGCTTCGGGCGGCTGTTCGATCGTCGAGGCGATCTCAGCGGCGCGGGAAAACGCCAAGTCGGCTCGCGAAGTGACGTCCATCGAGACCTGGGAGTGCCTGAACACCACCTACCACGCTCTCCCGGAACGTGAGCGAGCAGCCAAACGACTTGGGCCGCATGAATTTCTGTCATTCGTCGAAGGGCGTGCGGCCATGTTCGCCGGGCTGGCCGACTCCACTCTGTCGCGCGACGACGGATACCGGTTCATGTTGCTGGGCCGCGCCATCGAACGGGTCGACATGACGGTGCGCCTGTTGCTGTCCCGGGTAGGGGACAGCGCGTCATCGCCGGCCTGGGTCACGTTGCTGCGTTCGGTGGGTGCCCATGACACCTATCTGCGCACCTATCGCGGGGTGTTGGACGCGGCCCGGGTGGTCGAGTTCATGATGCTGGACCGGCTGTTCCCGCGCTCGGTCTACTACTCGCTGCGCATGGCCGAGCACAACCTCGATGAGCTGCTGCATAATCCGCAGAGCCGCATCGGGGCGACCACCGAAGCGCAGCGGCTGCTTGGGCAGGCGCGCAGCAAACTCGAGTTCGTCCAGCCCGGGGTCTTGCTGGAGTCCCTGGACAGCCGCTTGTCAGGTCTGCAACGAACCTGTCGTGACGTCGGAGAAGCCTTGACACTGCAGTATTTCCACGTAACCCCATGGGTAGCCTGGACCGATGCCGGCCCCCGCGGCCAGATGGTCGCCAGGAAGGGAGAATCCTGATGTGGCGGATGCGGGTGGTGCACAGCACCGGGTACGCATACGAGGCGCCGGTCACGGCGTCGTTTAACGAGGCGCGACTGACGCCGCGGTCCAACTCCCGGCAGAACGTGATCCTCAACCGGGTCGAAACCATTCCGGCTACCCGGTCCTACCGCTACGTCGACTATTGGGGTACCGCGGTGACGGCGTTCGACCTGCACGCCCCGCACACCGAGCTGACGGTCACGTCCTCCTCGGTCGTCGAGACCGAGCGTCCGGAGCCGCCGGAGGCGAAGGTCACCTGGGAAGAACTCGAGTCGATGGCCGTCATCGATCGTTTCGACGAGGTGCTGCGCCCCACCTCGTACACCCCGACAAGCAAACGTGTCGCCGCCGTGGGACGCCGGATCAGGAAGTATCACGACCCGGCGGAGGCGGTCGTCGCGGCGGCCCGTTGGGCGCGCAGCGAATTGGACTACCTGCCCGGCACCACCGGTGTGCACTCCTCCGGGCTCGATGCCCTGGAACAGGGCAAAGGCGTCTGCCAGGACTTTGCGCACTTGTCGCTGATTGTGTTGCGGGGCATGGGAATTCCTGCGCGCTATGTGTCCGGTTATCTGCATCCCAAGCGCAACGCGGTGGTGGGGAAGTCGGTGGCCGGACGCAGTCACGCCTGGATCCAGGCGTGGACCGGCGGTTGGTGGCACTACGACCCGACCAACGACACCGAGATCAGCGAGCAGTACATCAGCGTGGGCGCCGGCCGCGATTACAGCGACGTACCTCCGCTGAAAGGCATCTACTCCGGGCTTGGCGTCACCGACCTCGACGTGGACGTGGAGATCACCCGGCTGGCCTAGGGCCTTAAACGGTGGTGCCGTCGCTGCCGGGGCTGCCAAGCAGCCCCGCGGCGCCGCCGGTACCACCGGAGCCGTTGGCACCGCCGCCGAAGCCGATCCCACCGTCACCGCCGTTGCCGCCGTTACCGATGAGCTTGGCGTCACCGCCATTGCCGCCGGTGCCGCCCGCGAGGCTGCCCGCGTTACCGTCCCCGCCGGCCCCGCCGTCACCCCCGTCGCCGATCAGATAAGCACCGGCGCCGCCGTCACCCCCGGCGCCGCCGCCCGCCCCACCGGCTCCGCCGTCGCCGCCGACGCCGACCAACCCGGCGGCGCCCCCGAGCCCGCCGCTGCCGCCAGCGCTGCCGACGACGTCGCCGCCGGCGCCGCCGGCCCCGCCGTCACCACCGACGCCGTAGAGCAACGCGGCGCGTCCGCCCGATCCGCCGTTCCCGCCGGTGCCGAGGCTGCCCGCACCACCACCACCGTCGCCGGCCGCACCGCCGGCACCGCCGTTGCCGATTCCGTAGCCGCTGGCGCCGCCCGCGCCGCCGTCGCCGCCGTCGGAACTCCCGGCGCCGCCGCCCCCGCCGGAACCTCCGGAACCGAACAGCGCACCGCCGTAGCCGCCGTCGCCGCCCTGGCCGCCCTGACCGGTCAGGCCCAGGCTGTTGTCGCCGCCAGTCCCGCCGGCGCCGCCGGTGCCGAACAGCCGCGCGTCGCCGCCCAGCCCGCCCATGCCGCCCAACACGGCGCCCGCGGCACCGGCACCACCCGTGCCACCCGCACCGCCGCTGCCGTAGAGCAGCCCGCCCAGGCCGCCGTTTCCGCCGGTACCCCCGAATCCGGATGAGACACCGGCACCCCCGGTGCCGCCGGTACCGCCGCTGCCGAGCAGCCAGGCATTGCCGCCGAGCCCGCCACTGCCGCCGTTGCCGCCGGTGCCACCGGCGCCGCCGTTGCCGATCAGCCCGGCGTCGCCACCGCCGCCTCCCGAGACACCGGCAAGGGTGCTGTCACCGCCCCGGCCGCCGTTGCCGTACAGCAGCCCGCCCGCCCCGCCGGGCGTCCCGAGTCCGCCGACGGTCGCGCCGTCGGCGCCGTTACCGATCAGCGGGCGCCCCAGCAGCGCTTGGGTAGGAGCGTTGATCAGATCGAGCAATGCTTGTGCGGCGTTGGAGGCCTCGGCCCCGGCGTAGGACGCGCTGCTGGCGGACAGGGTCTGCACGAGCTGGTCATGCATTGCCGACATCTGTGCGCTGATGCTCTGATAGCCCTGGGCATGCGTGGTGAACAACGCCGCGACGGCCGCTGACACCTGATCGCCGGCGGAGGCCTGCACGGCGGTCGTCCGGACCGCGGCAATCCCGTTGGCTGCCGCGATTGCCGAATTCACCCCGGCCAAATCGGCGGCCGCCGCGGCCATTGCCTCCAGGTCGGCGATCACATATGCCATGGCGCACCTCTGAGGGTCAGGACCACTGGGCCAGGTGCGGATCGTATCGCGATGCGATCAGCAGTCCGGGCACATTTCGCCCGCGTCCGCCCGACGCGGTGGGCTATCCGCCATCGCTGCCGTTCTGTCCGAACAGGATGCCGCCGCTGCCGCCGGTACCGCTGGCACCGTCGGGGGTACCGTCACCTCCGTGAGCGCCGTCGCCGCCGTTGCCGATGAACCGAGCGTCACCGCCATTGCCGCCGGCCCCACCGGTTGCTGAGCTGGTGCCGCCCTCGGCGCCGTTACCGCCGTTGCCGAGCAGCCACCCGCCGTCGCCACCGCTGCCGCCGTCGCCGCCGTCGCCGGTGCCGTCGCCGGCACCGCCGACGCCTCCCCAGCCGCCATTGCCAATCAGGTAGGCGCCGCCGCCGTTGCCACCTTGACCGCCGGCGGGGTTACCGGAATCGCCGGCGCCGCCGATGCCGCCGTTGCCGCCGTTGCCGATCACCAGGCCGCCGAGGCCGCCGTTTGCGCCCTGGCCGCCGCCGGCGCCGCCGTTGCCGCCGGCACCACCGTCGCCGAAGAGCAGGGCCGAGCCGCCGCTGCTGCCCCAGCCGCCCCCGTTGGCGACGTCGAACCCGTCGCCGCCGTTGCCGCCGTCGCCGCCGTTGCCGAAGAACAGGCCGCCGGTGCCGCCGATCCCACCGAAACCGCCGAACCCGTCGCCGCTGGTAGCTGTGCTGCTAGCGCCGTTGCCGCCGCTACCGCCGTTGCCGGCAAGGATGGCGGTGCCGCCGGAGCCGCCGGCCCCTGAGGTGAACCGGCCGGCGCCGCCATCGCCGCCGTCGCCGCCGTCGCCATAGAGGATTCCGGCTCGACCGCCGCTGCCACCACTGCCGCCGTCACCGTCGGTGCTCTGACCGCCCAGCCCGCCCGCGGCGCCGTTTCCGAACAGCCCGCCCTGGCCGCCGTCCCCGCCGGTGCCGCCGAATCCGGACGTGCCCAGGCCCACCCCGCCGTTGCCGCCGGCGCCGGCGGCCCCTAACAGGTAGCTGTTACCACCCGCTCCGCCGTCGCCGCCGAACGAGGCGAAGGAATTGATGCCGCTGCCGCCGGTGCCGCCGGCTCCGCCGAAGCCGAATATCAGTCCGGCGTTGCCGCCCGCCCCGCCGGCGCCACCGTTGGTCGCGCTCACATCAGCATCCGCGCCGGTGCCGCCAGCGCCGCCATTGCCGAAGAGCCCGGCACTACCGCCGGCGCCGCCGGCTACACCGGCACTGGTGCTGTCGCCGCCGTTGCCGCCGTTGCCCCACAGGAAGCCCCCGTCGCCGCCGGCCTGTCCCACCCCGTTGACGGTTTGCCCGTCGGCGCCGTCGCCGATCAGCGGGCGTCCGAACAGGGCCTCGGTGGGTGCGTTGATCGCGTTGAGCAGCGTCTGCTCGACATTGGTGGCTTCCGCGGACCAATACGAGGTCCCGCTCGACGCTAGGGTCTGAACAAACTGGTCATGAAATGACGTCGCCTGCGCGCTCAGTGACTGATACGTCTGCGCGTGCCAGCCGAACAGGGCCGCGATCGCGGTAGACACTTCGTCGGCCGCGGCCGCCTGCACCGCGGTCGTTTGGGCCGCCGCGACCGCGTTGGCGGCGCTGAGTGTGGAGCCGATATTGGCCAGATCCGAAGCGGCCAACCGCATTAGCTCTGGCGCTACGACCGCAAACGACATCACGACCACCACCACTTCACGACCATTGACCAATTACCAGGCGATATGGATGTTACGCAGCGTGAGCAGGCGGATTTGCGTTTCCACGAAACCCGCACCGCGCCGACAAAAGGGCAATTCGTGTCGGCGGTGAACAATCAGTGGGGCGTGCCCGGAGGACCGCTAGCGGGCGTGCACCTCGACGCGATGCAGGTCGTTGCCCAGTTCGATGCACCCGCCGAACTCGGTCGCGGCCAACGCCCGCCACTGGTCTTCCTGACCCGCGATGATGGCTGGCACGTAGTGCGTCATGACCAGCGTGCCCACCCCCGCGCGGGCGGCGGTCGCGGCCGCCTCCTGTACCGAGGAGTGGTAGTCGCAGATGTCCTTGACTCGCTGTTGGGGGAAGTTCGTGACGATGTCCTTGCGGATCACGGTGTGCACCAACGCACCGGCGCCGGCGGCCAATTCGTCCAGGCTGGGACAGGGCACGGTGTCCCCGGCCAGCACCGCCGACGCGCCGTCGAACTCGACGCGGAACCCGATCGTCGGCGCCACCGGGCGGTGATCGGTGGGTGCCACTCGGATCGCTACACCATCGCGGTCCCAGACCGTACCGTCGGTGTATTCGTGAACCTCGATGGGCGGCGGAGCGTTCAGGTCGGCGTGATGGGCGATCCGGTAACCGATGTCGCGGCCGAACGCTTTGAGCATCGCGTCGACAGTTTCCGCGGTGCCGGGCGGCCCGATGACCTGGAGGGGCGCGGGATCGGCCGCGAAGTTGGTGACCCAGCTGGTGATGAGCACGTCGCCGAGTTCGGCAATGTGGTCGCTGTGCAGGTGGGTGAGCAGCACTGCCGACAAGCCGGCCGCACCCACCCCGACGGCCGCCGCGCGCTGCAGCACCCCGCGGCCACAATCGACCAGGAAGACCTGTCCGCCGGCTCGCACCAGGGTCGATGGCCCCGCACGATCCGGGTCGGGGATGGGACTTCCCGTTCCGAGCAACGTGATCTCAATCATGAGCCCATCCTTGCAAGCCGGGTCGGTGCGTCATCGCTCAACCGGTCGATCCGGCTGGCGGGTATCAGGATTGGTTCTATCGGTCAGGGGGCTCGGGAAGCGCCCAGGTGCAGGTGACCGGATCGATACTTGGCTGTTTGTGCCCGGTTGGGGTGTTGGCTTTCCCGCCGCACGAGTTAGTCGTAGCCTGGGTGTGAGTCGGGTCACAAGCTGTGGGAGGCCTCAATGCGGATCGCGGACGTCTTGCGGAACAAGGGGGCAGCGGTGACGACCATCAACCCCGATGCGACGGTCCGGGAATTGCTTGCCGGTTTGGCTGAGCAGAACATCGGCGCGATGGTGGTGGTCGGAGTGGAAGGTGTGGTCGGCATCGTGTCGGAGCGCGATGTCGTGCGCCAGCTACACACGCACGGCGCCAGCGTGCTGACTCGCCCGGTCTCCAAAATCATGACCAGTGCCGTCGCCACCTGCACAAAGTCCGACACGGTCGACAGCATCAGTGTGCTGATGACGCAGAACCGGGTGCGGCACGTGCCGGTGCTCGACGGCCAGAAGCTGATCGGCATCGTCAGCATCGGCGACGTGGTGAAGTCGCGGATGGGAGAACTCGAGGCCGAGCAGGAGCAGCTGCAGTCCTACATCACCCAGGGGTGATCACTGCCCGGTGCCGCGGCGGCCAATAGCCGCATTCGTCGCTAGCGCCAGCTGTACTCGGCACGCAGCCGCGCCGCCACCACGTCGAACACGTCGCGCTGCAGGATCGCACCCTGGCGGCGGATGCTCTCCTCGGGTACATCGAGCACCCGGTCCAGCCGCACCCAGCCTTGCTGGCCCTCGAAGTCCCAGTCGCCGGTGCCGATTGCGACCCAGTCCGGATCGGCCGAGTACTGCTCCTGGCTGGACAACATCAATGCCAGCAACACGTTGCGCTCACGGCCCACGACAAGCACCGGCCGGTCTTGGCCCCGGGTGGGATCGTCTTCGTAAACCACCCAGGTCCACACGATTTCGCCCGGGTCGGCACGGCCATCGAGGTCGGGAGAGTAGGTGAGCTTGCGCGCCCGCGCAGCGGTCGGGGAGCTGGTGTCGGTCACCGGCCGGCCCGCGGTGATCTCGGCCGGCGGCGGCGGCAGCCCCATCGCCACGATGTTGGCGGTGATCTTGACGGCTTGCTGAATGGTCCGCAGCGTTTCCTGGGTGTTCTGCAGACGATGGACAACCTTGGGCGCCTCGTTGAACACGAGGTTCTCCGCGAAGCGCTGGAACGTCTTCCACTGGGACTTCCCGGCAGACGTCATATTCGCAGCATAGACGCGATCCGCCGAGCGCGATTGGCCTCGAGTAGGTCCGGGCGGCGCTGCACAGATACGCTGGAAACCCGCAAACCCCCGCTTCAGGAGAGTCCCATCAGCAGTTTCGCCGACAAAACCTTCACCCCGCCGGCGCAGATTCGGAACTTCTGCATTATCGCTCATATCGACCACGGAAAGTCGACGCTGGCGGACCGAATGCTGCAGTTGACCGGGGTCGTTGACGAGCGCTCGATGCGGGCCCAGTACCTGGACCGGATGGATATCGAACGCGAACGTGGGATCACCATCAAGGCGCAGAATGTGCGGCTGCCCTGGCAGCTCGATGGAACCGAGTACGTCTTGCATCTCATCGACACGCCAGGACACGTCGACTTCACCTACGAGGTGTCACGTGCGCTGGAGGCCTGCGAGGGCGCGGTGCTGCTGGTTGACGCCGCCCAGGGTATCGAGGCCCAGACGCTGGCCAACCTCTACCTGGCACTGGACCGCGACCTGCACATCATTCCGGTGCTGAACAAGATCGACCTGCCGGCCGCCGACCCGGACCGCTACGCGGGCGAGATTGCTCACATCATCGGCTGCGAGCCCGGCGACGTGCTGCGGGTTTCCGGCAAAACCGGGGAAGGCGTCGCAGACCTGCTCGACCACGTGGTGCGCGAGGTGCCGCCACCGCAGGGCGATGCCGACGCACCCACTCGCGCAATGATCTTCGACTCCGTCTATGACATCTACCGCGGCGTGGTCACCTACGTCCGCGTCGTCGACGGCAAGATCACCCCCCGCGAGCGCATCGCCATGATGTCCACCGGCGCCACCCACGAACTGCTCGAGGTCGGCATCGTCTCACCCGAACCCAAGGCCAGCGACGGCCTTGGTGTCGGCGAGGTGGGTTATCTGATCACCGGGGTCAAGGACGTGCGGCAGTCCAAGGTCGGCGACACCGTCACGACCGCCCGAAAAGGTGCCACCGAGGCACTGACCGGCTACCGCGAACCCAAGCCGATGGTGTATTCGGGACTGTATCCCGTTGACGGATCGGACTATCCGAACCTGCGGGACGCCCTGGACAAGCTGCAACTCAACGACGCGGCCCTGACCTATGAGCCCGAAACGTCGGTGGCGCTGGGTTTCGGATTCCGGTGCGGCTTCCTGGGCCTGCTGCACATGGAGATCAGTCGGGAACGTCTGGAGCGCGAGTTCGACCTCGACCTGATCTCGACCTCGCCCAACGTCGTGTACCGCGTCATCAAGGACGACGGCACCGAAATGCAGGTGACCAACCCGTCGGACTGGCCCGAGGGCAAGATCCGCACCGTCTACGAGCCGGTGGTGAAGACCACCATCATCGCGCCCAGCGAATTCATCGGCACCATCATGGAGCTGTGCCAGTCACGGCGCGGCGAGCTGGGGGGCATGGACTATTTGTCGCCCGAACGGGTGGAACTGCGATACACAATGCCGTTGGGGGAGATCATCTTTGACTTCTTCGACTCGCTCAAGTCGCGGACCCGTGGCTACGCCAGTCTCGATTACGAGGAGTCCGGCGAGCAGGAAGCCCAACTGGTCAAGGTCGACATCCTGCTACAAGGCGAGGCCGTCGATGCGTTCAGCGCTATCGTCCACAAGGATTCGGCGTTCGCCTACGGCAACAAGATGACCACCAAGCTCAAGGAGCTGATTCCGCGTCAGCAGTTCGAGGTGCCGGTGCAGGCGGCCATCGGTTCCAAGATCATCGCGCGCGAGAACATCCGCGCGATCCGCAAGGATGTGTTGTCGAAGTGCTACGGCGGTGACATCACCCGCAAACGCAAGCTGCTGGAAAAGCAGAAAGAGGGCAAGAAGCGGATGAAGACCATCGGCCGGGTCGAGGTGCCGCAGGAGGCGTTTGTCGCGGCACTGTCCACCGATGCCGCGGGGGATAAGGGCAAGAAGTAGCCGTGACCGTGGGGCGAGCCGGCTGGGCGGGAGCCGTTGCCCTGCTGGGCATCGGCCTGCTGGGCACCGGGTGCACCAACACCGTTGCGGGAGTGTCCACCCACGCCGGCCAGCCCGGTGCGAATGCGCTTACCCCCGAACACGTATTGCCGGACGGCGAGGAGGTCAAGGCCGCGGTCGGCAACGATCTGCCGCCCCACAGACCGCCGATGGTGGGTGATATCGGCGTGTTGCCCAACGGGATTCGCGACAATTCTGCCGCCGCGCCCATCGAATGTCTGGGGGCGATAGCGCCGGCGATGCGGATCAGCTACGAGGTGGCGCCGGTCCGCGCGGCGGCACTGCAGGATTATTGGAATTACGACTCCGGTGTGGTGGCGTCTAGTGCAACGGTGGCCGCGATCAAGCTGGCGTCCTCAGACGACGCGCAACGACTATTCGCGTCTTTCACGCAGCAATGGCGACAATGCGAGGGCCGCACCGTCACGATGTACACCCATGACAGGAGCGATACAGAGTTGTATTCGAAAGTGACCGAAGTCCGAACCGACGGGCCGATACTTTCGGCGACCGTCATCAGCTGGGACAACCACCACACTCCGCAGTCCCCGGTCGAACGGGCCGTTGGCGTCCAGGGCGACGTCCTCGCCGATGCCAAGGTGGCGCTCAGGCCGCACTCGCAACCCGGGACCAGAGCGATCGAACTCGTCAAGGTGATGCTGCGCAAGGTATCGAGCACGAACTGATGAGAACTCGATTGGTCTTGGCCTGCCTGTTGGTCATCAGTCTGGCTTCGGGCTGCACGTCTGTTGTTGCGGGTACCGCGCTCCCGGCGGCGGGGCTTGCCCCCCAGCTGGTCACCGGAGAAGCGATCAAGGACGTGCTGTTGGACAACGCCGCGCTGGCAAAGATTCTCGGCCAGGACTTCACGGCCAAGTCCGAATTGCCACCGCGCTTCGGCGGTCCGGAGAAGTTGCAGGAAGCCTTCGGCCGGGTGTCGCGGGTCGACTGCCTGGGCATCACGACCATGCTGGCCAAGAGCGCCTATCAGTCGGCGCGTCGATCCGGCAGCGTGGAGAACGTGGCGCGGGAGACCTGGTGGAACTCCGCGGGACCGGCGAAGGTGATCAGCGTGGCGGAGGGCGTGGTCGCCATGTCGGGGCCCGACGAGGCCGCCGAACTGTTCGAGAGCTTCACCCAGCAATGGGACAGCTGTGACGGCGCGATGGTGACCATCGATAGCGGCAAGGTCGCCTTCGCGGACAAGATCACCGACGTGCGCATCACCAACTCCGTGCTGGCGGCGACCGTTTCGATTGGCACCCGAATATCCGGTAAACAGCTCAATGCGGCCAGACCGGAGGCGCGGGCCATTGGCCTGCGGGGGAATTGCCTGGTCGAAGTCGAGATCGCGTTTTTCGGCGTGCGAGGACCCGCAGACAAAGGGTCCGCCGACATCAACACCAGCGCTATCGAGATCGCCCACGCCATGATGGAAAGAGTCAGCGATATGAGCTGACCCCGAATCGACGGGGCTACATCGGCGCGTTGGCCGGCTGGAACATCCCGGAACTGTCGGCCTCTTCCTCGGCGCGGATCACGTGGACCACCGCGTTGATCAGCGCCAGGTGGGTGAACGCCTGCGGGAAGTTGCCCAGATGCCGCCCGGTGCGTGGCTCGATCTCTTCGGCGTACAGATGCAACGGGCTGGCGTAGGACAGCAGCCGCTCGCAGAGCCGTTTGGCCTGGGCCACTTCGCCGATCTCAACCAGGGCCGAGACCAGCCAGAACGAGCAGATGGTGAAGGTACCCTCCTCGCCGGAGAGTCCGTCGTCGGTCTCCTCGACCCGGTACCGCAGCACCAGGCCCTCCTCGGTGAGCTCGTTGGCGATCGCCAAGACGGTATTGCGCACGCGCGGGTCATCCGGGGGCAAGAAGCGGGTCAGCACCACCAGCAGCAGCGAGGCGTCCAGCGCGTCGTCGCCGTAGCGCTGGGTGAACACCCCGCGCGAGTCCACCCCGTGCTCGAGAATGTCCGCCTTGATCTCGTCGGCGATCTGGTGCCACTGCTGGGCATAGCTTTTCTCGCCCTGGCGCTCGGCGAGTTTGGCCCCGCGGTCCAGCGCCACCCAGCACATCACCTTTGACGATGTGAAGTGCTGCGGCTCCCCACGCACTTCCCAGATTCCGCGGTCGGGTTCACGCCAGTGCGTGATCGCCTCTTCCACTTGTCGCTTCAGCACCGGCCACAATGTTTCCGGGACTTGTTCCCGCGACTTGGCGTGCAGATAGAACGAATCCAGAATCGAGCCCCAGATATCGTGCTGGTCCTGGTTGTAGGCGCCGTTGCCGATCCGGACCGGTCGCGCATGGTCGTAGCCGGACAGATGGTTGAGCTCTTCTTCAACCAGGCTGCGCTCGCCGCCCACGCCGTACATCACCTGCAACGGGTGGCGCTCGTTGTGGTTGGCGCCGGACACATCAGCGATGAAGGCGAAGAAGTCGTCGGCCTCGCGGTCCAGCCCGAGGGTGTAGAGCCCCCACAGCGCGAAGGTGGAGTCGCGAACCCAGGCGTATCGGTAGTCCCAGTTACGTTCGCCGCGCGGTGTTTCTGGAAGCGACGTGGTGCTGGCCGCCAGCAGTGCGCCGGTGGGCGAGTAGGTCAACCCCTTGAGTGTGAGCGCGCTGCGCTGCAGGTATGCCCGCCACGGGTGGTCGGGGAAGTTGCCGATGTTGATCCACTGCCGCCAGCATTCGGTGGTTTGCCACATCTTCTGGGCGGCCTCTTGGTAGGTCTGTGGCGCCGGGTGCTTGGTCCAGCTCAACGCGACGAACACGTCGTCGCCCTCTTTCATCCGGGTGCGCGCCCGCGCCTCCCGGCCCTCCAACCCGATCCGCAGGTTGGTGGTCAGCCGCAGCGTCGGGTGAGCATCGGGTTGCTTGCTGGCCCGGGCGATGGCCTCACCGTAGGCGTTGGCCGAGTACTCCCAGGTGGCCCCGAGACGGTGGTAGTCGAACGCCGGTTCGCAGCTCATCATCAGCTCGACGGTTCCGCTGACGCAGCGCACGGTGCGCAGCAAGATGTGTTCGGCGTCCCAATCCATCGGCGTACGCCGATGAGTCCGCGAGCGCCGTTCGATGTCGTGCCAGGGCCCCATCACCAACGCGTCGCGCACGATCAGCCACCCGGTGTGGGTCTGCCACGTGGTCTCCATGATCAGGCTGCCGGGAAGGTAGCGCCGCGCCGACGGCACCGAAACCCCGTAGGGGCCCAGCCGGAAATGACCGGCGCTGCGATCCAAAATCGCGCCGAACACGCTGGGGGAGTCCGGCCGGGGCACACACATCCACTCCACCGAGCCGGCCGGAGAGATCAAGCACGTCGTTTCCCAATCGGACAGGAACGCGTAGTCGGCAATCGGCGGAAAGGGATTGCGCAGCGATGCACTGGACGGGGAGATTCCGTGCTGGCCGAGTTCGACCGACGCCGCGGGGGCCCCGTCCAACGCGGGAATCTGGGTAGCCGGCGCGGCGTGCGGGGCCTCGGTCGGCTCGACGGTGAGCTCGACGTCCTCGTCTGCGTGTTCGGCGTGCAAAACCATGCCGCCATCATCGACTGTCGACCTGCCCTGCGTCCACCACTGCGCTCCGCGCGGCGCCAAGGTGTCGGGTCTACCGTGCCCGCCTCGCGTACTTTGGGGCGTGTTCGGGCAGTGGGCCGATCGCCACCAGATAGCCCATGATCCGCCGCACTGGCACCGAACGGCTCACCAGGCGCACCACGGGCGGCGGTTGCGGGGGCCCGCCAGTTACCGCCACCGCGACGATGGCGGCGTGGATGGCCCGCTGGATGCCCTGCAGAAAGGCGGTCGGGGCCCACCGGCGTGCCTGCACCCGCGCCAGCTGGCCGGTGGACACCCGCCCGACGCGCAACGACGGCGCCAGCATCCGGGCGGTGGCCACCGCGTCGGCCAGGGCCAGGTTGATCCCGACGCCACCGACCGGGGACATCGCGTGCGCCGCATCGCCGATGCACAACGCGCCGTCGCAGAACCAGCGCCGCAGCCGATTGAGTTGCACATCAAGCAATTTCACGTCGTCGAAAGTCTTCAGTGCGTCGACGCGGTCGGCGAGCCAGGGCATCATGTCCGCTAGCGCCCGGTGCAGTGCCTCAATACCCTGCGCGCGCAATTGGGCATCGCTGCCCTTGGGAATGATGTAGGCGATCTGGTAATAGTCGCCGCGGTCGATGGCAATTCCGCCGTGACCTGAGTTGAAGATGCCGGCCAGACCGGTCGGATCATCGGGCCGACGTGGTAGTCGGAACCACCAGACGTCCATCGGTGCGCCGAAGCTGCGGGTCGCCATGCCCAAGGCCGAGCGCACCGTGGAGCCCCGGCCATCGCAGGCCACGGTCAGATCGGCGTGCATGTGTTTTGTTTCACCGGATTGCGCGCGGTAGGTGACACCGACGACGCGGCCCCGGTCGGGTCCGTCACCCCACAGCACCCCGGTCACCTCGGTGCTGCGCAGCAATCGGAAGGTGGGTTCAGCCGCAGCCGCGGCGGCCAGCAACTCGAGGAAATCCCACTGGGGCACCAAGGCGATGTGCTGGTGGGCGCCGGGCAGGTGTTTGAGGTCGAGGTCGACCGGTTGGCCCTGCATCTTCATGCTGATGGTGTCGATCAGGCGATGCGGGATCTGAGCGAATTGGGATCCAAGACCGAGTTCGTCAAGCAGACGCAGGGTGCTGGCGTGCACCGTGTCACCGCGGAAGTCGCGCAGGAAGTCCGCGTGCTTTTCCATCACCGTGACGTCAACGCCGGCCCGGGCCAGCAACAAGCCCAGCATCATGCCTGCCGGTCCGCCGCCGGCTACCAGAACGCTTGTCGTTTCCGATGGCTGAGGCACTGGGCGATCTTAGGCAGATCATCCGGCCGATCAGGCGCATTGGTTTCGGCTGCCGCGCCGCATAGGGTGAGTCCGGTGAGCGGCATCCTGAATTGGTGGGACGGTGTTGAGCTGTGGCTCTCCGGGCTTCCGTTCGCACTGCAGGCGCTCACGGTGATGCCGGTGGTGCTGGGTGTGGCCCTTATCTCGGCGGCAATATTGGATGCCCTGCTGGGCAAGGGCATCGAGCTGATGCAACGCGTCCGCCATAGCGACGAAGCGTCGGGGTAAGCGATGCCACGGTCGCACGTCACGTTGGTTCTCGTCGCCCTGCTGGTGTTGGTGGTCGCCATGTGGTTGCTCACGCACTGAAATGTGGACGCGGTCTGTCCCCGGCAGATTCTGTTAGGCTTCGCGGCATGCACGCAGTGGCCAGTGCTTTGGGGTGCTTGGGGTTTGCAGTGGCCTGCGTGAGTGAAGCCGTGGTGATCTGTGCCACTGCTGACGTGCGCTGTTGTCGCTGACGCCAATCCCGTGCGCGGTCTGGTGCGGAGTTCGTCAATGCCTCAGTTGCTAGCCGATCGCTCCTTCCGCAGTCACGGGAAACGTTGTCCACAAATCCCGCACTGGAAGGCCACCAATGCCGCAGACGTTCATGGGCGCGGCGCGCTCGCGGCGGCCCGGCACGTTCGGGGTCATCTTCGCGCTGATCGCCGTCCTGGCCTCGGCGTGTCAGGGAGGTCCTAGCGACATCGCGGGCGGTGGTGGACCCACCGACGCGCGCACCAGCATCACGCTGGTGGCCTACTCGGCCCCGGAGCCCGGCTGGAGCACGGTGATCCCGGCCTTCAACGCCTCCGAGGAAGGCAAGGACGTGCAGGTGATCACCTCCTACGGTGCCTCTGCCGACCAATCTCGCGGTGTCGCCGACGGCAAACCGGCCGATCTGGTGAATTTCTCGGTCGAACCGGACATCGCTCGACTGGTCAGGGCCGGCAAGGTCGCCAAGGACTGGGACGCCGACGCCACCAGGGGCATTCCGTTCGAGTCGGTGGTCACGCTGGTCGTGCGGGAGGGCAATCCCAAGAACATTAGGGACTGGGACGATCTGTTGCGGCCCGGCGTGGAGGTCATCACCCCCAGCCCGTTGAGCTCGGGGTCGGCCAAATGGAACCTGCTCGCCCCCTACGCGGTCAAGAGCGAGGGCGGCAGAAACAGCCAGGCCGGGATCGACTTCGTCAGCAGGTTGGTGCGCGAGCACGTCAAACTGCGCCCCGGCTCGGGCCGCGAAGCCACCGATGTCTTCGTCCAGGGCAGCGGCGACGTCTTGATCAGCTACGAGAACGAGGCGATCGCCACCGAGCGGCAAGGCAAACGCGTTCAACACGTCACCCCGCCGCAGTCCTTCCAGATCGAAAACCCCCTGGCGGTGGTGACCACCACCGCACATCTGGCCACGGCGACGGCATTCAAGAACTTCCAGTACACCGTCGAGGCGCAGCGGCTCTGGGCGCAGGCCGGATTCCGGCCGGTCGACCCCGCCGTGGTCGCCGAGTTTCGCGATCAGTTTCCCCTGCCGGAGAAGCTGTGGACGATCGCTGACCTGGGCGGTTGGGACACGGTGGATCCGCAGCTATTCGACAAGGGCACCGGCAGCATCACCAATATCTACATGCAGGCCACCGGATGACGGTGACAGCACATTCCGGGCAGTCCGATCCGCCGGCGGTGGCGCCGGATCCCGGTCAGCGCGCCGACGGCGGTCCGCAATGGATATCCGGACTCGGCCGCTCGGGCCTTAGGGGTGCCACGGCGCTGCAGGTTGGTGTGTCGATGGTGTGGCTTTCGGTCATCGTGCTGCTGCCGTTGGCGGCCATCGCCTGGCAGGCCGCCGACGGCGGCTGGCGCGCATTCTGGCTATCGGTCTCCTCGCACGCGGCGCTGGAGTCGTTGCGGGTGACGTTGACCGTCTCCGCCGGCGTCACGTTGCTCAACACGGTGTTCGGCCTGTTGATCGCCTGGGTGCTGATCCGGGACGAGTTCGTGGGTAAGCGACTCGTCGATGCCGTCATCGATCTGCCGTTTGCCCTGCCCACCATTGTCGCCAGCCTGGTCATGCTGGCGCTCTACGGGCATAACAGCCCGCTGGGGCTGCACCTGCAGCACACCGTGTGGGGCGTGGGGGTGGCGCTGGCATTTGTCACCCTGCCGTTTGTGGTGCGTGCCGTTCAACCGGTGTTGCTGGAACTCGATCGCGAGACCGAGGAAGCGGCGGCATCGCTGGGTGCCACCGGTTGGAAGGTCTTTACCTCCGTCGTCTTTCCGTCGCTATTGCCGGCGTTGTTGTCCGGTGCGGGCCTGGCGTTCTCCCGTGCCATCGGCGAGTTCGGGTCGGTGGTGTTGATCGGCGGCGCAGTACCGGGTGAAACCGAGTTGTCCTCGCAGTGGATTCGCACCTTGATCGAAAACGATGACCGCACCAGGGCTGCAGCGATCTCCATTGTCCTGCTGTTGATCTCATTCGCGGTACTGCTGGTGCTGCGGGTCCTCGGTGCGCGCACGGCCAAGCGGGAGGAGTTGGCACCATGACTTCGTCCCCGCTGGTTCGCTACCTGCTCCGGGCCATCGCGCTCACGTATGTTTTTGCGCTGCTGGTGGTTCCGGTGGGGGTGATCTTGTGGCGCACCTTCGAACCCGGCTTGGGCCAGTTCTATGACTGGATCAGCACCCCGGCGGCGATTTCGGCGCTGAATCTGTCGCTGTTGTTGGTGGCCATCGTGGTGCCGCTGAACGTGATTTTCGGCATTCCGACCGCATTGCTGCTGGCCCGCAACCGGTTCCGGGGCAAGGGCTTGTTGCAGGCGATCATCGACCTGCCCTTCGCGGTCTCGCCCGTCATCGTGGGCACCGCGTTGATCTTGTTGTGGGGATCGGCGGGTGCCCTGGGCTTCGTCGAACGAGACCTCGGGATCCGAATCATCTTCGGCCTGCCCGGGATGGTCCTGGCCAGCATCTTCGTCACCCTGCCGTTCGTCGTACGCGAGGTCGAACCCGTGTTGCACGAATTGGGCACCGACCAAGAGCAGGCCGCCGCAACCTTGGGTTCTGGCTGGTGGCAGACGTTCTGGCGCATCACCCTGCCATCGATCCGGTGGGGCCTGACCTACGGAATTGTGCTGACCGTCGCCCGTACCCTGGGCGAATACGGTGCGGTCCTGATGGTGTCGTCCAATCTCCCAGGGACATCGCAAACGCTGACGTTGCTGGTCTCGGACCGCTACCACCGCGGGGCCGAGTACGGGGCCTACGCGCTGTCGACGCTGCTGATGGCGGTCGCGGTGGTGGTCCTGATCGTCCAGGTGGCACTTGACGTGCGCCGGTCTCGAACGACCAGCCGGGCATGAAGAAGGAGACTTCATTGACTGGACCGGGAACCGGCGGTCACGCCATTGTCGTGCGGGACGCCTTCAAGCAATACGGGGACTTCGTCGCGCTGGACCACGTGGACTTCGTGGTGCCGGCCGGTTCGCTGACCGCCTTGCTGGGGCCCAGCGGTTCGGGCAAGTCGACGCTGCTGCGTACCATCGCCGGGCTCGATCAGCCCGACAGCGGCAACATCACGATCAATGGACGCGATGTGACCCGGGTGCCGCCCCAGCGACGCGGCATCGGCTTCGTGTTCCAGCACTACGCTGCCTTCAAGCACCTCACTGTTCGCGACAATGTGGCCTACGGCTTGAAGATCCGCAAGCGGCCCAAAGCCGAGATCAGAGACAAAGTTGACAATCTGCTAGAAGTGGTGGGATTGAGCGGATTTCACGGCCGCTACCCCAATCAGCTCTCCGGTGGTCAGCGGCAGCGGATGGCGCTGGCCCGCGCGCTGGCCGTCGACCCGGAAGTGCTGCTCCTCGACGAGCCTTTCGGTGCGTTGGACGCCAAGGTCCGGGAGGATCTGCGGGCCTGGCTGCGCCGACTCCATGATGAGGTGCACGTGACCACCGTCCTGGTCACCCATGATCAGGCCGAAGCGCTGGATGTGGCGGATCGGATCGCCGTGCTCAACTCGGGCCGGATCGAACAGGTTGGTTCCCCCACCGAGGTGTACGACGCCCCCGCGAATGCGTTCGTGATGTCCTTCCTGGGTGCGGTGTCCGCGCTCAACGGTGCGCTGGTGCGCCCGCACGACATTCGGGTCGGCCGCACCCCCGAAATGGCCGTCGCGGCGGCCGACGGCACGGGGGAATCCACCGGTGTCACGCGCGCCGTCGTGGACCGGATCGTGGTGCTGGGCTTCGAGGTGCGGGTGGAGCTGACCAGCGCGGCCACCGGCGGAGCCTTCACCGCCCAGATCACCCGGGGTGACGCCGAGGCGCTGGCTCTGCAGGAAGGCGACACCGTCTATGTGCGCGCCACCCGGGTGCCCCCGATCGCCGGAGCTGCCCCGGCCGTTGGGGACGACAGCGCCGGCAGCACTCCCAGCGCAGCGCAGATCGGTGTGGGGGGACAGTAACGGTCACCCCGTAGCCGTTGCGGGCGTCCTATCCGGCCCGGCCGGATAGCGGTTCAGGCTCCTGGCCAGGCGTTGTGGGGCGATACGACGCCGCCGCCCGGACGTACCGGTAGAGCAGCGCGATCATGGCTGCAAAGACAAACAGACCCAACAGCTCGGCCCAATGCGTGAATCCGTCGCCCAGGATGGCCAGGGGGTCCTCCGTGCCAGTCGCCACGACGATGCCGGCGAAGGCCACGCCGAAAAGACTTTCGCCCACGATCAGGCCGGTGGCGAGCATGACGCCCATGCGTCTCTTGCTTTCATCCTCATCACCGGATCGCTGCGCCCACGAGTCATAGATCCGGCCGAGCACCGCGCCGACCGGGATAACCAGCGTCAGCGAGATCGGCAGGTACATGCCCATACCCACCGCGAGCGGGGGGAGCCGAAGTGTCGCGGTGGTCCTGGTCAGTACTTCATCGACCACGACCACCACGATGCCGATCAGCGCGCCCAATCCCACCAGCGACCAGTTCAGCGAGCCGCCGAAGACCCCCCTCGCCAGTGCCGAGATCAGTGCCGCCTGCGGAGCGGCCAGCGCATTTCCGGTAGCGCCGGGGGCTCCTTGAAAGCCGAACGCGCTTTGCATCAACTGCAAAACAGGAGCCATCACCGCCGCGCCGATCGTTACCCCGATCACCAGGGCCACCTGCTGCTTCCAGGGGGTCGCTCCCACCAGTTGACCGGTCTTGAGGTCTTGCAGATTGTCGTTGGAAATGGTCGCCACACCAAAAATCACCGCGGCGGTAAAGACGGCGTACGCCACCAAAGCTGGGGTCTGGGCATCGCTGGCCGGACCATAGGTCCACTTGATCAGCAGCGCGGCCAGCAGCACCACCAGGATGCCGACCCCGGAGATCGGACTGTTCGACGAGCCGATCAGGCCGGCCATATACCCACACACCGATGCGACCACCAGACCGATGGTCACGATCAGCAGCAAGCTGACGGCGATGATGCTGCCGGCCCGCCCACCGATCGGAGTGTGGTCGGTGAAGTCGCCGAGCAGAAACCCAATCGGGATCAGCGAGACCAGCACCACCAGCCCGACCACCTGGATCGGGATGTCGCGCTCGTGCAGGTCGACGGCCTCGCCCCGGCGACGGGTGCGCGCGGAGACCGCGGCCTCGGCGATACCGGCCATGATGGGGCCGGCGATTTTCAGGAACGTCCAAACCGCCGCCACCGCAATGGCTCCCGCCCCGATGAAACGCACGTCCGACGAGAAGGTCCTGGAGACGAAATCGGCCAACGCCCCATCCTGGGGCAGCTGACCGGCGGTGCGCATCGGCAGCAGCACACCGTAGCTGATGAGCACACCCACAATCATCGCGATACCGACGCCCAGCCCGACGAGATGGCCCACGCCGACCAGCGCCAGCGACAGGCTCGCACCCGCCATCGTCGCGCCCGAACCCAACCGGAAGGTCACCGCCAGCGAGTTGCTGATCACCTTGAGCGCGGCCAACAGCGAGTATCCGGCCGCGGTCACCGCGCCCAGCGCGATGACCGAAAGTCCCCTCCGGTTTTCCTCCGCCCCCCGTGCCGATGCGCCGATCTTCAAAACCTCTGCCCCCGCGACGCCTTCGGGGTAGGGCAGATCGGAACCGGTGACCAGCGCGCGGCGCAGTGGGATCGAGTACATGACACCCAGCAGGCCACCGAATCCGCATACGGCCACCGTCGTCCAGTACGGGAACCCGCTCCACCAGCCGATCATGATCAGTGCCGGTAGCACGAAGATGATCGCCGACAGGGTGCCTGCGGCCGACGCGATGGTTTGCACGATGTTGTTTTCCACGATCGAGTGGTTCGCGAAAAACCTCAGGACTCCCATCGAGATCACCGCGGCCGGGATGGAAGTGGCAAACGTCAGCCCGACCTTGAGGCCGAGATAGACATTCGCCGCGGTGAACACCAGCGTGATCAGCCCACCCAGGATGATCCCACGGGTGGTGATCTCGCGTGTACTGCCCAGTGCACCAGACATGGGGCTAGACCATATCCGCTAGTGCCGCCATCCGCAGCAATGCCCACCTGGCCCCGGCGGGCCGACCACGGCAGGTGCCGCGCGCGCCGGGCTAGCTGGTGTCGCCCATCACCACACCTTCGCGGCGCGGGTCGGCGCCACCGGTCCACCCCGACTTGCTGCGGGTGATCGCCGACAGCCCGCTGGACTGGTCAGCCAGGTTGACCTGATGGCCCAGCGCGCGCAGGCCTTCCACCAGCGGGTCGTGGGCGCCGTTGTCGGCGGTGTTGATGTCGGGGTGCTCGCCGCCGACATTGGTTCGTGGCGTGTTTGCCGCGCCGAAATCGACCGCTGACACCGCCTGCTGCGGATCCAGCCCCCAATCGAGCATCGCCACAAGTGTTTTCACAACGAACTGGACGATCGTTGACCCGCCGGGGGAGCCCACCACCGCATACAGCGAGCTGTGTTCTGCTGGTGCGCCATCGAAGACGAAGGTGGGTGCCATCGAACTTCGCGGCCGCTTCCCGGGCTGGATGCGGTTGGCCACCGGTGCACCATCGGAGTCGTATGGCTGCGCGTTGAAATCGCTGAGCTGGTTGTTGAGCAGGAAACCGTCGACCATGTGAAAGGAACCGAACGCCGATTCCACTGTTGTGGTCAAAGCGGCCGCGTTTCCGTATGAGTCAACGACGCTGACGTGGCTGGTGCCGTGTTCGGGAACCGGCGCGGCGATGGTGGTCGGCAAGCCGAAGTCGCCGGGCTTGGCGGTCCCCATGCTGTGCTGGGGCGAGATCAGCGCTGCGCGCCCGGCCAGATACGCGGGGTCGACCAGGGTGCTCAGCGACCCACCGGGCGGTGGGACGAAATCCGCGTCGGCCACGTATTTATCGCGGTCGGCGTACGCCAGCCGCTCGGCCTCGGCGACCAGGTGCACGCCCATAACACTCGGGCGACCACCGTTGGGGTCGAGGTTGTCGGGCCGGTACTCACTCATGGGGAAGTGCTCGAGGATTCCCAAAGTGGCGGCCACCGCGACGCCACCCGATGACGGCGTCGGCATCCCACAGATCTGCCGGCCACGGTAAGTCGTGCACAGCGGTTCGCGCTTCTTGGCGGGATAGGCGGACAGATCTTCAAGGGTGATCAGGCTGGGCGTGCGGCCACCGGAGGTGTCGCCGGCGGCGGCCACGATGTCGTGAGCAATATCGCCGGTATAGAAGACGCTCGCGCCGGCCGATGCGATCTCGGACAACGCCTTTGCGTAGGCGGGATTGGTCAGCCGGGTGCCAACGGCCTTGGGGGTGCCGTCGGGGGTGAGGAAATACCCGCGCGCTTGTGGGTCGGCGCCCAATTGCGGCGCCGAGTCGGAGATGGCCGCGGCCATCCGCGGGCTGATGTCGAAACCGTTGTCGGCCAATGCCACCGCGGGACTGAAGAGGTCACGCCACGGTGTGGTGCCGTGCTCGTTGTGCACCATCTCGAGCATTCGCAGGATGCCCGGCACTCCGATCGATCGTCCTGAGGCACGCGGATTGGGTTTGGGTGCGCTGTGGTCGGCATCGCTGATCCAGCGCATGTAGTTCTCGGTGGCCGCCGCCGGGGCGACCTCGCGGCCGTCATAGGCCTGCACCGACCGCGTTCTGGCGTCGTAGTACAGCAGCACCCCACCGCCGCCGATGCCCGAGGACTGGGGTTCGACCAGGCCCAGCACCGCCTGGGCCGCCACCACAGCGTCGGCGGCGGTGCCACCGTCGCGCAGCACTCGGCAGGCGGCCTGAGTGGCCAGTGGATTGGCGGCCGACACCGAATAGTGCGCGGTATGCACCGGGGTCATGTCCGTGCGATAGCCGGTGGCGATCTCCGGGTTTGTCGCCACGTTTCTCGATGACGGGGCCGCGGCGGCGACCGAGGTTTTCGGCGCCGGGGTGCCGTTGGGCACGATCTCGCACGGGCCCGCCGAGTTCGGCGCCCCCACGTGGGTAGTGCCACATCCGGCCAGCGCAAGGGCCGCTACGGCCAGCACTGCACCACAACGCTTGACAAAAGTCATTGAACGAAACTCCGTTACGCCGCGACGCGACCAGCGGTTGCCTGCGCGAAGCGATCTAGTACTGTCTCGGCCACCAAACGGTGCGCACCCAGGGGTGCGGCCATGGCGAGCCCAGTATCGGCCGCAAAGCGCTGCACCCGGTCCGGCAGTCTGCCATGGGCCAAGAACCACGGTGCAACGACCACCCGGTGGGCACCGCGCCGACGCAGCCGGCTGACGGCTTCGGCCAGGGTGGCCGGCGGGTGGGTGGCGAACGCGGTCACTACCGCGGCCCAGCGGGTTCCCTCGGCCAGTTTCGGCCCGACCTGGGCGGTATGGGAGTTGACCGCGGCGTTTGACGAGCCGATCGCCACGACGAGTACGCCGAGGCTGTCGTCGAATCGGGAAACTCCCAACGCCGTCACGCGTTGCCGCAGCACCGACACCAGCCGGTCGTCGGTTCCGAGCACGTTGGCCTGGCGCACCCGCAAACTCTCCCGGCAGCTTGCGATCTGCGCGGGAATGTCGATGCCGGCGTGGTACCCGTTGGCCAGCAGTAGGGGTGTGACCACAGCATCACCGGAACATCCGTTGAGCACCTCGACCAGGCCTGGCGAGTTCAGCTCGCAAAACGCCAACTGCACATCGAGATCGGGCCGCATGCGCGCGACTCGGGCCGCCACCGCTCGTGCATTGGCCGAAGACCGGGGATCCCTGCTGCCGTGCGCCGTGAGTACCAGCGCCGTCACGAAGCGTGCAACCCGCATTCGGTCTTGGCCAGCCCCTGCCAGCGCCCGCTGCGCGGGTCGGCGCCGGCGGCCGGCTTGACCGTGCACGGGGCACAGCCGATCGACGGATAGCCCTCGTCGACAAGCGGATTGACCAGAACATTGTTGGCCACGATGTAGTCCTGGACTTCGTCATCAGACCAGGCCGCCAGCGGGTTGATCTTCACCAGCTTGAAGGCCTCATCGAAGCTGATCACGGGTGCATTGGCCCGCGTTGGTGCCTCGACCCGGCGCAGTCCGGTCACCCAGGCGGAGAAGTTGCTCAGGGCCTGACGCAACGGGACCACCTTGCGCAGCCGGCAGCACTCGCCGGGATTGCGGGCGAACAGGTCTTTGCCCAGCAGCTTGTCCTGCTCGGCAACGGTGTGCTCGGGAGTGATGGTGAGCACCTGGACGTCGTAGACGGATTCGACCGCATCGCGGGAACCGATGGTTTCCGCGAAGTGGTATCCGGTGTCCAGAAACAGCACCGGTACGCCCGGGCGGACCTTGGACGCCAGGTCGATCAACACGGCGTCCTGCATGTTGGAGGCCACCACGTAGTTAGCCGTCTGGACACCAGCGACACCGGCGGCACGATTGGCACCGCCGAAGGTCTCATCGGTCCACTGCAGCAGTTCGGTGGCACTGGCCCCTTCGAGTTCGGCCGCACCGCGTGCCGCCAGCTCGCGCAGCTCGGCTTCTGTCAGGTTGCTTGTTTCGATCATCGCAGGTCGTCCTCCTCGGCCCGAATTGCCCACTGGGCAAAGCGTTCACCGGCGGCGCGGTTCTTGACGAAGTTGCGCACCACCCGATCGATGTAGTCACCCAGCTCGTCGCTGGTGACCTTGTGTTGACGCAGTTTGCGGCCGAAGCCACTGTCCAGGCCCAGGCTGCCGCCCAGATGTACCTGGAAACCCTCGACCTGGCCGCCGGCGCCATCGTCGACCATCTGGCCCTTGAACCCGATGTCAGCGACTTGAATTCGCGCACAGGAGTTCGGGCATCCGTTGATGTTGACGGTGACCGGGACATCAAGCGTGGAGTTGAGGTCGTCCAGCCGCTCTTCGAGTTCGGGCACCAAAGACTGTGCCCGGACCCGGGTTTCGGCGAACGATAGCTTGCAGAACTCAATGCCACTGCAGGCCATGAGATTCCGGCGCCAATGCGATGGCTGCGCGCGCAGACCCAGCGCCTGCAGGCCGGCGATGGTCTCATCGAGCTTGTCGTCGGGAATGTCGAGGATGACCAACTTCTGGTAGGGCGTGAACCGGATCCGGTCCGACCCGGCCCGCTCGGCCAGCTCAGCCACCGCCGTCAAGACGGTGCCCGATACCCGACCGGCGATAGGGGAAACCCCCACCGCGTTGTGCCCGTTCTTGAGCCGTTGCACGCCGACGTGGTCGATCGGATGCTTGGCGGGTTCGGGGGCGGGACCGTCGATCAACGGCCGCTTGAGGTACTCGGTTTCGAGAACTTCCCGGAATTTCTCGATGCCCCAGTCCTTGATCAGGAACTTCAGCCGCGCCTTGGACCGTAGGCGCCGGTAGCCGTAGTCGCGGAATACCGAGGTGACCGCTGCCCACACTTCGGGCACTTCTTCCAGCGGCACCCAGGCCCCGACCCGTTTGGCCAGCATCGGGTTGGTGGAAAGACCGCCGCCTACCCACAGATCCAGTCCCGGCCCGTGCTCGGGGTGGTTGACGCCGATGAACGCGACATCGTTGACCTCGTGCACAACGTCCTGCAGGCCCGAAATGGCGGTCTTGTACTTACGTGGCAGGTCGGCGAAGTCAGGCTTGCCGATGTAGCGGCGCACGATTTCGTCGATCGCCCAAGTCGGGTCCAGCACCTCGTCGAGTGACTCGCCGGCCAGTGGCGAGCCCAGCACGACGCGGGGGCAGTCCCCGCACGCCTCGGTGGTGTGCAGCCCGACTTCGTCGAGTCGCCGCCAGATCTCGGGTACTTTCTCGACCTCGATCCAGTGGTACTGCAGGTTCTCCCGGTCGGAGATGTCGGCGGTGTCTCTGGCGAATTCGGTAGAAATGGCGCCCAAAGTACGCAATGCGGCCGTCGAAAGGGCACCGCCGTCGCAGCGCACCCGCAGCATGAAGTATTTGGCTTCGAGTTTGTCGATGTTCTCGTCGCCCGTCCAGGAACCGTCGTAGCCCTGTTCGCGCTGGGTGTAAAGTCCCCACCAGCGGAAGAGCCCCCGCAGATCACTCTTGTCGATGCTGTCGAATCCGGCCTTGGCGTAGATGTTCTCGATGCGCTCGCGCACATCGAGTGGGTTGCCCGCCTTCTTGAGTTCCTCGTTGGCGTTGAGCGGCTCGCGATTTCCCAGCGCCCACTGGCCCTCATTGCGGGGCTTGGCGGGACGTGCCGTGGTCATTGGGTCTGTTCTCCTTCGCGAGAAATGCCAACCTGGGCGCGCACAAAACCATCGAGTCTGACGGGGTGCGCAGATCCGATGGCCAGCTACAGGTATAAGGGGGCCGGGTCTACGACATCAAGGAAGACAGCAACAGCTGCAGACCCGCTTGAGGTCGATGTGCCGACGCATAACCAGCGCGATGTGCGGGTTCGAATTGGCGGGCACCGTGACATTCTGCCACGGACCGCGGTCGTCGCGCGAACAGGGCTGATTTTGTCTCACAGTGACCAAAACTACCGAGCGAGACTGGGGGCTTGGATAGACGAAGCCGCGAAGCGGCTGAGAACATCCAGGCCCCGCGGCAGACGGGCCCGCTTCCCGGGGTGGGGGCCCCTCGCTGACCGCCGGCGTGCACACCGGCGTCCGGGTCTCGGCCGGCGTGCGAAGATTTGGCATGACTGTTCGCGAGGCACCGGTCGACCTGCCCGCCCTGTTGCCCAGCCCCGGACGGCCGTTTGGGCTGTACCTGCATGTCCCGTTCTGCGTGACCCGCTGCGGGTATTGCGACTTCAACACCTATACACCGGCTGAGCTGGGCGGCGTCAACCCCGACGCGTGGCTGCTGGCGCTACGCACCGAACTGGAGCTGGCCGCGGCACGGCTGAACGCGCCGACAGTGAACACGGTGTTTGTCGGCGGTGGGACACCCTCGCTACTGGGCGGTCAGCGCCTGACGACGCTGCTGGACATGGTGCGCGACCATTTTGTGCTCGCGCCCGACGTCGAGATCACCACCGAGGCCAATCCCGAGTCCACCTGGCCGGAATTCTTCGACGCCATCCGCTCGGCCGGCTACACCCGGGTATCGCTGGGCATGCAGTCGGTAGCGCCCCGCGTGCTCGCCACCTTGGACCGGGTGCATTCGCCCGGCCGGGCCTCGGCGGCGGCGCGCGAGGCCTTTGCCGCGGGTTTCGAACACGTCAACCTCGATTTGATCTACGGAACCCCCGGGGAGACCGACGACGACCTGCTGCGCTCGGTAGACGCCGCTATCGAAGCCGGTGTCGACCACGTTTCGGCCTACGCCCTGGTCGTTGAGGACGGAACCGCGATGGCGCGGCGAGTGCGGCAAGGCGAGTTGCCCCCCGTCGATAACGACGTGCTGGCACATCGTTACGAACTGGCCGACGCGCGGCTGACCGCGGCCGGGTTGGCGTGGTACGAGGTGTCCAACTGGGCCCGGCCGGGCGGTGAATGCCGGCACAACCTCGGCTACTGGAATGGGGGTCAATGGTGGGGTGCGGGCCCCGGCGCACACGGGTACGTCGGCGCGACCCGCTGGTGGAATGTCAAGCACCCCAACACTTATGCGGAGATACTGGCGGGTTCTTCGCTGCCGGTGGCCGGCCTCGAGCAGCTCGAAGAGGACGCCTTGCACACCGAAGAGGTGATGCTACGGCTACGGCTGCGGCAAGGGTTGCCGCTGGCGCATCTCGATGCCGGCGAGCGTGAGCGCGCTCAGGCCGCGGTGGCCGACGGGCTGCTGATCACCGAGGGCGACAGCGTGGTGCTCACCGATCGGGGACGGCTGCTGGCCGACGCCGTGGTGCGCACGCTGCTCGGGTAGCTTCGGGCGGCTCAGCCCGTGGTGTGAAACCAGATCCCGACCATGCGGGCGATCTCGATGTAGAGCGGGATCCCGATCGTCACGTTGTAGGAGAAGGTCAAACCCAGCGATGCGGCCAGCGGCAGCGTCGGGCTTGCTTCGGGTATCGCCAGTCGCTGCACGGCCGGCACCGCGATGTAGGACGCCGCAGCGCACAACACCGCGAACAACACGTAGGTGCCCGGCTTGAAGTCGCTGTTGGTGAGGTAGGCGTAGCTGTGCGCCACGATGATGCCGATGGTGGCAAAAAGGTTTGGGGCCAGTAGGCCGAAGAAGATGAACCCGCGCCCGGCCGTCTTGAGGTCCTTCAACTTGCGCGACGCTGTCATGCCCATCTCGAGCAGGAACAGGGCCAGCACACCCTGGAACGCGGTAACGAAGAAGGTGTCGTCGTCGTGGACGACCTTCTCGCCTTGCAGCCCACTGATCAGGCCGATGATGATGCCGCCGAGCAGCAGAGCCAGCCCGGGGTTGAGGAAGACCTCCTGGAAGAGCTCCCGGGAGAACAGCGACGGCCGGCCGCTGCCCTTGGCGGGTTCGTCCTGGTCCGTGTGCTCCCGCTTTTCCAGCGAAAACTCCAGCTCCTGCTCGATTTCGCGGTCATGTGTGCTTTCCAGGCTCTCGCCACGCGCGGGCCGGGCGGCGGTACCCGGTCCGACCGAGACCTTGGCCGGGGGCGTGTAGCCCGGTTCGTCGGGCATGTATCCGGCCTCGTCCATCCCGCGGTGCCGCAGCCGCGCCACCAGGTACAGGGCCACCAGGCAGCCGGGGATCTCCATGACGGCCAACATGACCGGCATGTAGGCGTTGAAGGCGATGCCCACGCTGGTGAGGACGGCCACGCAGGTGGCAAAGGTCCCCGCCGAGTCCGACCCGTAATAGCCGGCGACGGTAGCTCGGTCGACTCGCCGCATTCGGCTCATGCGGCTCAGCAGCAGGTAGGCCAGACCGCCGATCAGGAAATTCAGGACGAAGCCCACACCCATGAAGCCGACGATGCTGCCGATGCTGGACGGTTTGATCTTGGCGAGTTCCTCACCGCCGTGCCAGCCGATCGCCAGCAGCAGGTACATGGTGAGGCCCTGATAGATCACATACGGGAACTCGAACCGCACCTTCAGGATTGGAATCAAAAACCCGAAATAGAAAAATAACAAGAGCGGTTTGAACAGGTTATGGGTGAAGTTCTCCCAGAACTCGTGCAGCATTGACGCCTCCCATCGTGCCGCGATCCAGGAAGCATCCACCGCCAGCGGAGCAACCGGGAACACACCCCAGACAACGCTGAGAATTTAGCGAGGCGGCTGCCAAATCGCCACTTGGTACGCCTATTAAAGTAGCTGGATTTGGGCCGTTTTGGCCGACACGGCAGCGGCCGAAACAGCTATGTAACAGTCGGCGATGGCAATTGCGCTGGCAACGTGCCGTAAAAGTCAGCTGGCCGCCAGTTTAGTGTGAGTTATCTGGCAATCCACTGTGAGATGGGCGTTGCGGCGTTCAACGCGCCGAAGAAACCAGCGACGGCCTGACGCCGATGTCGCGCTTTCGGTACGTCACCGACCGCCAGGCGTATGGCGAGTAGTGGGTCGTCGTTTCCTCGAAGCCGTCGACTTTGCAGACCGTCAAAACGCCGGTGTCGTGGTTGATGGTGAGCTCATCGCATTCGCCGGTGACTTCTTCTCCGTCGGCAAGCCGGATTACGAACATGTGCTGGTCCTCCTTGATGCTTGCGGCAGGCGGTCTTGGGCGGGGGTGGATGAGCGCCGGCGGGGCATCTCTGCGACTGGCTAGCTGGCTAGACAGTGATGGTAAGAGAACTGCCCGCTCAGCAGCATCTCACGGTGTGTCGATCAGGTAAATGGTTGGCGATCTGTGGTTGTTGCGCAAGCCGGAGGTCGGCGAGGCGAGCGCGATGGGCCGGTGGCGGCGGGTGGGCTGGCGTGGCTCCGGGTTGAGGTGGGATGCGTTGGCGCCACCGGCCGGGGAGTCCGGCGCGCATGTGTCCCGCCATTGATTCCCGCTGAGTCTTGGCCGGTAGCCGCGTCTTGCGGGAGCGGGTAGCGCGAATTTACGTAGGTTAGGCTACATTTACCTACTGTGGTAGAGGTCAGTGTCGAAGCGAGTGCTGTCAGTACCGCTGAACCGTCGATCCCGATGCCGGCCGATATCGATCCGGCCGACCTTGCGGCCGAGTTGGCCGCCGTGCTGTGCGAGGCGGTGAGACCCGAAGGTACCCAATACCTGCTCTACGAGCGTGACGGCCAGTGGGTCCTGGCGTCGGGTGTGCAGGCGATGGTGGAGTTGGACAGCGACGAGGTCCGGGTCATCCGCGACGGTGTGACTCAGCGTCAGCAGTGGTCGGGGCGACCTGGGGAAGTGCTGGGCGAGGCCATCGACAGATTGTTGTTGGAGACCGATCAGGTCTTCGGCTGGGTGGCTTTCGAATTCGGGCTGTACCGCTACGGTCTGCAGGCTCGCCTGGCCCCGGGCACCCCGCTGGCTCGGGTCTTCTGGCCGCGCACCCGCATCGTGGTGACCCGCGATGACGTAAGCCTGTTCGGCGCGGAGCCGCACGAGCGCGAGGCGGTGCTGCGGCTGCTGCGCGACGGGCTGCCCACGGTGCCCCGATCTCGCACCATCGATCTGAGCGCCGATCCGTCGGGCTATCGCGACCGCGTGGCGGTAGCGGTTCGTGAGATCGCGTCCGGCGCGTACCACAAGGTGATCCTGTCCCGCTGCGTAGAGGTGCCGTTCCGGCTCGATTTTCCGTCGACGTATCGGCGGGGCCGTGAGCGCAACACACCCGTACGGTCATTCTTGCTGCGGCTTGGTGGAATTCGCGCCCTCGGCTTTAGCCCGGAACTCGTCACCGCGGTTTCGCCCAGCGGTGTGGTGGTCACCGAGCCGTTGGCCGGCACGCGCGCGCTGGGCCGGGGTGCCGCCCATGATCGGCTGGCCCGTGGCGACCTGGAGAGCAATGCCAAAGAGATTGTCGAGCATGCTATTTCGGTGCGCACGTCGTTGCACGAGATCACCGAGGTGGCCGAGCCCGGAACCGCAGCGGTGATCGATTTCATGTCGGTGCGCGAGCGCGGTAGCGTGCAGCACCTCGGTTCGACGATCAGCGCCCGCCTGGATGCGGCCAGCGATCGGATGAATGCGTTGGAGGCGCTTTTTCCCGCCGTGACGGCATCGGGCATCCCCAAGGCCGACGGTGTCGACGCGATCTTGCGTCTCGACGAAGGTCCGCGCGGACTGTATTCGGGGGCGGTCGTCATGTTGTCGGCCGATGGTGGGCTCGATGCCGCCCTGACACTGCGCGCCGCCTACGAGCGTGACGGGCGCACCTGGTTGCGGGCGGGTGCCGGCATCATCGAGGCATCCCAGCCCGAGCGCGAATTCGAAGAGACCTGCGAGAAGCTCTCCACGTTGGCGCCGTATCTGGTTGAGCGTCAGTAGCCCTCGAGGCTTTCGCAACGCCGGCGGTAAGTGCCGCCGCGCGCTCACATGGCGGTAGGGCACGAGGACGCCCGCCGTACGCCGGGTGAGTGGACGCCGTTGACCAAACGGTGATCAATCGCACACCGTGCGCAAGGACTTTCGGCCCTAGCAGAGTAGGCATTTGGCCAGCCAGGCTTCCCTTTCAGCGGCAGCAACACATGTCGAGAAAGCGGGGTCGGTGCGCCGTGTATGCACTCAGGCCGTGGTCGGTGCGGGAGTTCCCTGATGTGACCGTGCTTTCCAGTGCGTCGGTGTCGGCTGCTCATGGTGAGCAGGTGGCGCGCGCGGTGGGCCAGATTCTGGTGCACCGCGAGATCGTCGGAGGGGCCCGGGTGCGTCTCAAGACGGGAGCTTGTGGCCGTGGCCCGATGGTGGTGCAGGTGAACCTGCGGGTGGGGGAACTTCCGGCTCGGGTGCTTGCCGTTACGCCCGGCATCGATGATCTGGCGCCGGCATTGCTCAGGCTGGACCGTCATATCGTGCGGATGTATGACCAGTGGCGTCCCCGGCCCTGGCCCGATCTGACGCGTCGTCGGCTGTTCGTGCGGCCTGATGCGGCCATCGCGCGTCGCAAGCCGGTCTCGCTGCAGTGCTCGACGCCCCTGGCGGCGGTGGCCGTGATGGATGCGATGGACTACGACGCGCACGTGTTCACCGACGCAGAAACGGGCGAGGACGCGGTGGTCTACCGGGCCGGCCCGTCGGGGCTGCGGCTGGCTCGGCAGCGGCACGTGTATCCGCCGGGATGGGCTTGGTCGCCGAGCAATTCGGCGCCGCCGGTACCCCTGATCGTGAATTCTCGCCCGACGCTGGCCCTCACCGAGGATGAGGCGCTGCGCCGCGCCCGCGAACACGGGCTTCAGCTGCTGTTTTTCACCGATTCGGCTACTGGCCGCGGCCAGTTGCTCTATCCCCGCTACGACGGCGATCTCGGATTGGTCGGCCCCGCCCGGCGCGCCTGACTTGAATGTAACCGCGGTTTACAGATATATTGCCTGTAACTGGACGGAACACATAGCTGGGAGACCAACGTGTCCAAGGAAATGACCAACCTGCAGCTACTCCACGAGCTTCAGCCCGTGGTGGAGAATCTACTCAACCGGCACATCTCGATGTTCAAAGAATGGAATCCGCACGACTACGTTCCCTGGTCCGATGGCAAGAACTACTACGCCCTCGACGGCCAGGATTGGGAGCCTGGGCAGAGCCAGCTCACCGACGTCGCTCAAGTGGCGATGGTGCAGAATCTGTTGACCGAGGACAACTTACCGTCGTATCACCGCGAGATCGCGATGAACTTCAGCATGGACGGTCCATGGGGGCAGTGGGTCAACCGGTGGACCGCCGAGGAGAACCGACACAGCACCGCGCTGCGTGACTATCTGGTGGTGACACGTGCTGTCGACCCCGTAGAGCTGGAGAAGCTGCGCCTAGAGCAAATGACAAGAGGCTTCAGCCCGGGCCAGAACCAACAGGGTGATCTGTTTGCGGAAAGTGTGTTCGACTCGGTCATGTACGTGTCGTTTCAGGAGTTGGCCACCCGCGTCTCGCACCGCAACACCGGTAAAGCCAGCAACGACCCGATCGCCGAGCAGTTGATGGCCAGGGTGTCGCACGACGAGAACTTGCACATGATCTTCTACCGTGACGTCAGCGCGGCCGGGCTGGACATCGCACCGAACCAGGCGATGAAGTCTGTGCACCGGATATTGCGCAACTTCAAGATGCCCGGGTTCACCGTCCCGGAGTTCCGTCGCAAGGCCGTGATCATCGCCGTCGGCGGCATCTACGACCCGCGGATCCACCTCAACGAGGTGGTGATGCCGGTGCTGAAGAAGTGGCGGATTTTCGAGCGGGAGGACTTCACCGGGGAAGCCGCGTGGATGCGCGACGATCTCGGTGTGCTGATCAAGGAACTCGAACAAGCCGGCGACAAGTTCGACGAGTCCAAGCAGCGCTACCTCGAGCGCGAGGAGCGCAGGGCAGAGAAGATCACCGCCAGTCGGGTGCTCAAAACCGAAGGGACGCTTACCCTCAGCAGAATGTGATCACCGAGCTGGTTGGCCCGGCATCGGTGGCTCACGGTGCCTGCTGGCGCCGCAGGGCGGGTTGGGCCTCCGAGGATTGCTCGATGTAGTCCGAGAGGAGGCGGCTGACCAGTGATTCGATGGTTGATTCGATCGAGGAAGCCAGCGTCGCAGTGATCGATGCGACGGCCTGGGTTCGGAACCGGATCAGCATGGTGATCAGCTCGGCGATCTCGGCGTCACCGGGCAGCGGCTCGCCCGGCTTGATCCGATCCACAACATGCTCAGCGCCGGCTCGCACCAGCAGGTCGCTGATCTCGTCGACCTTGGGAAGGATCTGCTCGTGTAGGTCGATGAGTTTGTCCATGCTGATGCCATAGCCCCGTACCTCGTTGAACGCGTCAATGAGTTTGGGGCGGGTAATGATCGCTTGGGTGCCGTCGATGCGGATCAGTCGCAGCGCCACCAGCCGTTCGAATGCCAGTGGATCGCCGACGCGCCGCTGAGCCTGGGCAAGTGGCATGGTTTGCGGTTTCTCGGTGGTCCAGCTGCCGACGATGGCCGTCTCCAGGCCCAGGACGTCGCCGAGGTTTCTGCCTTCCTCCCAGGCGCTGAGCATCTCTCGAACATGTGCGATGTTGTACCCCCGGTCGAGCATGGACGTGATCAGCCGAAGCCGGGTCAAATGGGTGTCGTTGAACAACGCGATTCGGCCGACCCGCAGCGGCGGGGGCAGCAGGCCACGGTCTCGGTACACCCGGATGTTGCGGGTGGTGGTGCCGGCCAGTCTGGCCAGTTCGTCGATCCGGTATTCACCTGAGGTCGCGCCACCATTGGGGTGCCGGACGGCCGCATCGAAAAGTTGTGACACAGCGGCTTCGATGAACTCGCCAAGCTCCCGCGATTGGCGCCGGACACGTTTCGGCGCGCGCCGCACGTTGTGCAGCACGCTGGCTATGGTGCCGGGGTCGGGTCGCGCCGATCGGTCGTTGGTCATGTCACCGTTGCGGATCATGCCGTCGAGGTCACCATGCTGCCGGCGTCTTGGGCGACCGCATGGTAGTGGCCATGGCGGAAATCCCGCATTTGGCAAAGGTACTCGGTGGCAAACCCGGGAAACATCGACCCGTTGAACCCCTCTTTGGTGAGGTACCAACTACGGCAACCCGACATCCACGTCGTCTTGGCAAGCCGACGCTGGATTCGCTCGTTGTAGCGGCGCTGGACGTCTGCACGCACATCGAGATAGCGCAGGCGTTCGTCGAGGATCGTGGTGATGGCGCGCACCGCGTAGTCGAGTTGGCCTTCGATGTAGACCAGCAACGAATTGTGCCCGGGCCCGGAGTTCGGTCCGGTCATGAAGAACAGATTGGGATATCCGTGTGCGTTGATGCTCTTGTAAGCCTGTGCGCCGTGGGCCCATTCATCGGCCAGCGACCGGCCGCCGATGCCGGTGATCGGGAAGGGAGGTCCCATCAGATGGACGTCGTAGCCGGTCGCGAACACGATGCAGTCCAGGTGATGCTCTAGACCATCGCTGGTCCGGATGCCAACCGGGCTCAGCGTCGCGATCGGCCAGTCGATGAGTTTGCAGTTCGGGCGTTGCAGCGCGGGATAGTAGTCGCTGGAAACCAGCATGCGCTTGCAGCCCGGGCGGAAGTCCGGCGTCAGTTGGCGGCGTAACCACCGGTCTTTGACCTGACCGCGAAGATGGGCCTGGCCCAGTAACGCCACCAGCGACGTCAGCGGAGTGTTCCACACCAACGCGCCCGCGGTGGCCTCGTGGCCCCAGAACAGGGCTTGTCGCGCGAGTTGTTGAGCAGCGGGGACTTTGGTGAACAAGGCCTGCACGGCGGGTGGCGTGGCGACGTCGAGCCGTGGCAAGACCCAACAGGGGGTGCGCTGGAAGACCTTGACGAAGCTGGCCTGATTCACCAGTTCCGGGACGATTTGCACGGCGCTGGCTCCGGTGCCGACAACGGCGACTCGCTTGCCGCTGAAGTCGTAGTCGTGGTCCCAGCGCGCGCTGTGGATCTTGTGACCTTCATAGCGATCCAGGCCCCGGATGTCGGGGAAGCTGACATCGGAGAGCGGACCGGAAGCCAGGATGACGGTTCGGGCCCGAAACCTTTCGCCCGCCTGCGTTGTCGCGGTCCAGATGCCGGTGTCTTGGTTGAATGTGAGGCCAGTGACTCGTTGGCCGAACCGGATGCGATCACCGATACCGAACCGGTTCACCATGGCCTCGATGTGCCGGTAGATCTCCGCGGCGGGGGAGTAGGTGCGTGACCACTTGGGGTTGCGGACGAACGAGAACGAGTACAGCAGTGAGGGTATGTCGCAGCTGGCGCCCGGATAGGTGGTGTCGCGCCAGGTTCCGCCGACCCGGTCGCCGCGCTCCAGAATCACCACCTCATCGGGGTTGCTCAAACCGGCCTCGGCGAGTCGGATTGCCGCACCCAGTCCGGTGAGGCCCGCTCCCACAATCAGCGTCGCGTAGGCGTGATCGGGCGCCATGGTCACGCCGCTGGCCGATAGGTGAGTTCTTTGAACCAGCTGGGTATCGGCTTCAACAAGGGCTTGGGGTAGTAGTCCGACAGCCACACCATGGAGTTGGCCAGTAGGTGATAGGGGTGGCTCGGGTTGACCACCATGGCGGCATGGCGCTTGAGGACGCGGTACGCCGGAACCCGTGGTGTTTTCGCGCTGCGCTCGCCGAGTTGCCTGAAGCGCTTGACCGCGTTGTACAACCGCTCCGGTTCCATGCCCATGCCGGCCATCTCATTGCGCACCCGGTTGAGCAGCGGTATGTACATGAGTGCGCCGATGATCAGTCCCGGCGAGGCGATATTGCCGACGAACTCGATCGCCAGCCGGCGCGCCGTGGCGTGCCCGATCATGTCGAGCACCTCGAAATCCACGGCGATGTGCCGGGATTCGTCGTTGTTGATCTTCTCGAACACCTGGTGGCACACCGGATCTTCGACGGTATCGAGGAGGAACTTCAACAGCGCCCCGTCGAGCGCCACTTCGAGCATCGGAATCACGGTGCCCAGCACGGACAGCGGCATGCCATCCGAGTAGGTGTCCAGCCAATCGATAGCCAACCGGATGTTGACGTTGGGTTTGGGAAGTTCGCCCTCGTCGAGCATGCCCCAGCGCTTCATCAGGGCTAGCTCGGCGTTGGCGTGGCGCTGTTCTTCGGCGTGAAAATACCGGTAGATTTCCGCGATTGTCGGGTCGGGGGCTTTCTTGGCCAGCGCGGCGAAGCCGCGCGCCCCGATGTTCTCGATCCAGCACAGGTCCGCCATGAATGCCTTGAGCTTGGACCGGAATTCGGGCCGAATGGTATCGGCGCCCGGTGCTTCCCAGTCGATGTCGGCGAGCGCCCACTGACGATCCTTGATCTTGGCGAGCATAGCTTCCATGTCGATCGTCACCAGAAGCTCCTTCCGTTGGTGAAACGGGCTCTTAGCGCATCGTCGCCCGCAAAATCAGACCGGCCGCCCTGGTGTATGTGCCGGGCGCCATCCGCTTGATGTTCCACCCGATCTTGGCGTCCAGCTGGGGCATGCAGTACAGATCGCCGCGGTCGTTGGCGTCCAGACAGATGCGTGCCACCTTGTCGGGCGAAAATCCGGTCCAGCGAATGAGTTTGGTGACGACCTCGCTGGACTGCTCGCTGATCCGACCGGACTCGACGATGTTGGTCTTGACGAAGGTCGGGCACAGCACGGTGACATTGATGCCGGTGCCGGATAGTTCGGCGGCCAGGGTTTCCGATAGTGAGAGCACCCCAGCCTTGCTGACGTTATAGGCGGCCATGCCCGGAGCCGCGCCGAATGCGGCGGCCGAGGCGACGTTGATGATGCCCCGCGGGCCGACCGCCCGTCCGGCCTCCCGCAGGATGGGGGTGAAAACATGGCAGCCATGGATCGGGCCCCAGAGATTGATGCCCAGGGTCCATAACCAATCATCAAGGGGGATTTCGCCGATACCCGCGCCGCCAGCACCGACGCCGGCGTTGTTGATCACCAATGTCGGCGGTCCATCGAACCAGGCTTGTGAGCGTTCGGCCAGCGCCGTCACGTCTTCGATGCGTGAGACGTCGCAGCCGATCGAGATGGCTCTGGCGCCCGCCTCGGTCAGCGCTGCGACCGTGTTCTGGGCGGCCACTTCGTCGATGTCGCTGCAAACTACCGCGCTACCGCGGCGACCGAGTTCGAGCGCGAATGCGGCGCCGATTCCGCTGCCCGCGCCGGTGACCACCGCCAGGGCATCGTGGCTGGTCTTTCGGGACTTGCCCAGCAGCTTGTCCAAGGGACCCAACATGTCAGACCGCCTCGGCAGTAGCGTTGTCCTGCAATGAGCCTGCGATGAACGCGGAGGCGTAGGCCATGGCTTTGGCGGCCTCCGGAGTCATCCGCGGCAGTGCCTGGAATACGTGCATCTGGTCGGGCCAGACCTGCAGTTCGCAGCGGCCACCGGCAGTGCGAATGTCGGCGGCCAGCTGACGCGCATCCGCCTCCAGCATCTCGGCCGCGCCGGCCTGGATCAGCGTGCTGGGAAGTGGCGATCCGCCCGCGACGTCGAGGCTGAGGCGGTGATGGGTGGGATCGATCCCGGCGTGGTAGAGGCCGACCACGCGCGCCGCGGTGGCCGCACGGACGGCGGGATCGGGCTTCGTCCGTTCCCGAGCGGCCGAGAGCCCGAAGGTCAGGTCGATCAGCGGTGAGAACAGCACCAGTGAGGCCGGCGGCCGGGCGGCGACGTCGGGCTGCAAAAGCAAATCAACCGATAGGTGACCGCCCGCCGAATCGGCCACCACGACCATGCGTTCCGGGGACAAGCCGCATGCGCCCGGCAGCCAGTCCCACCCGGCCCGCACGTCGTCGGCGGCGGTGGGGAAGCGGTGTCGTGGCGCCAATCGGTAGTCGACGCTGAACACCGGCAGTCCGGTGAGTGAGGACAGCCAAGCCGTCAGGCGCCGGTGCGTCCGGGGCGAACACATGGTGTAGCCGCTGCCGTGCACGAAATAGATTGCGCCGCTGCGATTCGGTGCGGGCCCGGTCGGCAGGTGCGGCCCGTGGACCCATTCGCCGACGACCCGGCGCCCGTCTGGCAGAACAGAGTTCACCGGTTTCACGTGGGTGCCCGACAGTGATGGGCCGAGCGTGCCCATCAGCCGCGCGATGAGCTGGCGCGTCATCCAGATTCCCCAGGCGCGCTCCGGCGGTATTGCCGCGGTGATGGGCGGCATCATTATCGAGCTCACCGCTACCGCGGTGCGGGACCGCAATGACCCGCGGACCGGAACGATGTCCGTCATAAAATGCAGTCAATACCAAATGGTGACATTAGTCAATGTCACTTTTTGTCGGTCGGCTATGTCGGCTCGGCGGACCCGCATGGCGGGGTGGCGGACGTGATTGCCCTGCTCAGGTCGCCGTGGTTGTCAGGATCTGGCTCGCGATCGCCTTCTTGTCGATCTTTCCCACCGGTGTGGTCGGCAGCGACGGCATCGCGACCAGCCGATCGATGCGGATATGCGCGGCAACGCCACGCTGCTGGAGATAGTCATTGAGTCCCGACAAGGTCTGCGGCGTCTGCGGTGGCCCCGCGAAAACAATTGCAGCGCAGATTAGCTCGCCCATATCCGGGTCCGGCAGTGGCACCGCCGCGGCCGAGCGGATCGCCGGGTGGCTGAGCAACTGTTCTTCGAGGTCCTGGGCCGAGATGGTCTCACCGCAGCGGCAGATGACGTCTTTGACGCGCCCGGTGACCTGCAGGTAGCCGTCGTCGCGGAGTCGGACCAAGTCGCCGCTGCGATAGAAGCCGGCTGGATCGAAGCAGCGCTCGTTGTCTCGGTCGGCGCAGAAGTAGCCGTTGATGGTGTAGGGACCGCGCACGAGTAGCTCGCCCTCTGCGCCGGGAGCCACCGGCGCGCCCGCGCCGTCGACAATGCGCAATTCGTCAGCGGAGCACAGGGGCCGGCCCTGGGTGTGCTCGAGGAGGTCCGGCGGATCTTCGAGGCGGGTGAAGTTCAGCAGTCCTTCGGCCATCCCGAAGACCTGTTGCAGCCCCGGGGTCAATGCCTCTCGTGCCTGGCGAGCATCCTCGGGCTCCAATCTGGAGCCACCAACCTGCAATAGCCGCAAAGACTTCGGGGTTACCGGCTCCCAGTCACAGGCCTGGGTCCACAGTTTGGCCAGCGCGGGTACCAGCGCCGTGACGGTGACGCCGTGGCGCTCGATCAAGGTGAAGGCGGCCTCCGGGCTGGGGTCGGTGCTGAAAACGATGGTGGCGCCGACGGCCATCGAGCCGAGTATGCCCGGACATGCCAACGGGAAGTTGTGCGCCGCCGGCAGCGACACGAGGTACACGTCGTCAGCGGTCAGCCGGCACAACTGCGCACTCGCGGTGGCGTTGTAGACGTAGTCGTCGTGTGTTCGGGGGATCAGTTTCGGAGTGCCGGTGGTGCCACCCGAGACGAGTAACAAGGCGGGCGATGTGGTGTCGACATCGATGTCGGGTGTGGCGCCTTCGGACAGCGACGACCACGGCAGAAAGGGCCCGGACTCGCCGTCGATGATGACGTGGCGCAACTGGGGGTGAGCGGCGACCAACCGCTCGGCCATCGACCGGTAGTCGAAGCCGCCGGCGTGCTGCGCGACGATCAAACCCACCGCACCGCTGACCTCGGCGAAGTGGTGCAGTTCTGCCAGCCGGTGTCCGGGCAGGCACATCACCGGGATGGCTCCGGCGCGCAACAGGCCGAACAAGGCGACCGCGAACCGGCACGAATTGGGTAACTGCAGCAGCACCCGGTCGCCCGGTGCGATGCCCAGCGAAACGAAGCCCGCGGCGGCTCGATCGGCCAGTTTGTCCAGTTCGCAGAACGTATGGCTGGCGCCGGCGTCGACCACGCCCACTCGGTCAGGCCAGCGTGCGGCCGCTTGCCGCAACAGCGAGCCGATGCTGCGACCGGTCCAATAACCGGCGGCGCGGTAGCTGGCCACTCGCTCGGGTGGGTACGGAATGAACCCGGCCACCGGCCCCGGTCGAGGCGGCTGGGCGGATGTGACAGGCACTCGGCGACTCCCCTTGGGGCGTGCGTTTCCCACCCCTCGGACCATAGGGTAGCGTACTCGAAGTTAGGACAGCCTGGGCTAAGGATGGGAGGTGGCTGGTGGGCGGCGCCACCCTCGCCGGGATGCTGGCGAACTGGAAATGGCAGCGCTATTACCCAACGTGCTCCCGCGGCCATGTGCGATTGCTGGGCGCCGCATGAGCGCCACGCTCGCGATTGTCGGGGCCGGCGCGAAGGCGGCGGCGGTGGCCGCGAAGGCGGCGGTGCTACGCGAGATGGGCGTCGAGGTTCCTGACTTGGTTGCCATCGAGTCCACCGGGGTGGCCGCGAACTGGCGAGCCGGCGGCGGCTGGACCGACGGCCGGCAGCGGCTGGGTACCAGCCCCGAAAAGGACGTCGGTTTCCCCTATCGGTCGGCGCTGTGGCCGGGCCGCAACGCCGAAATCGACGAGCGGATGATTCGGTTTAGCTGGCAGTCTTTTCTGGTCGACACCGACCAATTTGTCGGCTGGGTGGACCGGGGCAGGCCGTCGCCGGCCCACGACACGTGGGCGCAGTACTTGCGCTGGGTTGCCGACCGGGCTGGTCTGGAAGTCGTTGGTGGCGAGGTAGTTCAGCTGTCGGTCGACGAATCTCGCTGGGTGGTGCATACGGCCGACTCGAGTCTGACCGCAGACATGGTGATGTTCACCGGGCCTGGCCAGCCGGAAAGATCGATCCTTGCCCACGATCCGCGGGTGCTGTCGATTGCCCAGTTCTGGCACCGCGCGGCACAACATGAGCGGATTGTTGCCGAACGCGTCGCGGTCATCGGCGGTGGCGAGACCGCCGCATCAATCCTCAATGAGCTTTTTCATCATCGGGTTTCGGCGATCACGGCCTTCTCGCCGCAGGCGACCCTGTTCACCCGCGGTGAGGGCTTCTTCGAAAACTCTCTGTTTTCCGATCCCGCCGGGTGGCGCAATCTGGCCCTGTCGGAACGGCGCGACTGCATCGCTCGCACCGACCGTGGGGTGTTCTCGGCGCGCGTACAGGAATCCCTGCTCACCGACGAGCGAATCCGGCATATGCGCGGGCGGGTTGCTCGTGCGGTCAACCGCGACAACCGAATCTGGCTCACGCTGTCCACCGACTGCTGCGGTGAACCCCGCGAGACCTTGCATGACTTCGACCTCGTCATCGACGGTTCCGGCGCCGACCCGTTGTGGTTTCTATCGTTGCTGAGTCAGGATGCGGTGGACTTGCTGGAGCTGGGGCTGCAGGCGCCGCTGACCTGTCAGCGGCTCGAGGAATCCATCGGTGCCGATCTGGCTGTGTCCGGCGTTGCCCCGAAATTGTTCCTGCCGAATCTGGCCGGCCTCAACGAAGGTCCGGGATTTCCGAATCTGAGTTGTCTGGGTCTGCTGTCCGACCGCATCCTCAGTGCCGAACTCGGCCTAGCGCCCGCACCGGTTGGGACCAATCGGTCAAAGGGGAGAAGCGATGAGTACCAATCCGTTTGATGACGAAGACGCCATGTTTTATGTGCTGATCAATGACGAGGAACAGCACAGCCTGTGGCCGACATTCGCCGATGTGCCCGCCAGCTGGCGGGTAGCGTTCGGCGCGGACACGCGCGCCGACTGCCTGTCCTACGTCGAGCAGCACTGGGCCGACATCCGGCCCAAGAGCCTGCGCGACGCGATGGCTGGCAACTAACCGTTCACCGCGCACCGAGCTGGGCAAGCACGTCGGCGATCGACGCCCCGCCGAGCAGATCCGAGACCTCTAGCTCGTGATCAAACTCGGCCTTGACGCGCCGACGTAGCTCCAGCGCCTGCAACGAATCCAGTCCGAGCGCGACCATGGGCACCGACGTGTCGATCCGCTCGGCGCGCTCCGCGCCAATCGCTGCGGCCAGCAGGTTGCTGAGTCGTCCCGGTAGGTCCGCCGGCTCGGCCGGCGCAGCGGTCTCGCTGACGGGCGAGAGCAGCTCTGATACCAGCGGGCCGTAGCCAAAGGTTTCCAGTACCGGGCGGGCGCGATCGAAGTCGAATGCCGCGACGATGGCATTGCGGCCGAGCCGCTGCATTCCCAACGCGATCGCCTCGGCGGGCGGCATCGGGATCACACCGATGGCGGCCAACTGCGCCATGCTCGAGGCATCGAGATCGAAATGCACGGTCCACTGGCCCCACTGCACGGAGACGCAGTCCAGCCCCTCGGCCCGCAGCCGGTGGGCCATCGCGTCCAGCATTCGGTTGGCCGCGGCGTACATGACCTGTCCGCGACCACCGATGGTGGCCCGTGCCGAAGAGCACAAAACGATGCGACAGCCATCAGTCCTGGGGAAAGCGTCCAGGACCTGCCCAATGCCGACAACCTTGGCGTAGAGCGCATTGTCGGCGTCATCGGTGGTGATGTCGGAGAACTCCACCGACGCATAAGCCACGGCGGCATGGATGATCAGATCCGCCGGTGTGGACCGGTGCTGCGCTGCCAACCGCGATACCGCAGCGGGGTCACCCACGTCGCATCGGGTGACAGCGATCTGGGCGGCTGTCGCCGAGCGGATCTGCGCCAGGCGCTCCGCCACCGCAGCAGACTCGCCTGATCTGCTCACCAGAGTGATTCTCCGTGCGCCGCGGTGGGCGAAGTGGTCGCAGAATTCGAGCCCGAGGTTGCCGGTCCCGCCGATGATGAGCACGTGTTCTGGACACGCGCCCGCACCGTGCACCACCGCGCCCTCGCCCGCCACGATCCGTTTGGCATAGAAAGCGCCGTCGCGATATGCCAGCTCCGGTTCGTTGGCTGTGTGCAGCGCCGCCACAATGGGATGCGCCCAGTCCTGTGCCGTCGCTCCGGCCGGCAGATCCAGGTGGCGGAATCCCACGCCCGGGTGTTCGGCGCCGATGCTGCGAAAGCCCGCGCTTGCCGCCGCGTGCACCGGATCTGGCGGCCCATCCGCGGCGGTCGCCGCCTCACCGCCCACCGTCACCAGCCAGCAGTCGGTGACCCCGGTGTCGACTCCGGGCCACCACGCCCGGTTCGAAAAGAATCCTCCGACCTCGGCGGCGGCGGCGCGGCCATCCAGTTTCGGTGTTTCCGGAAGCAGAATGACCATTGTGTTGACATCCGCTCCGGTGCCGTCATTTTCGCCGTTGACCACCCGAGCCGTGGCCCCGGCCTGGTGGGCCGCGGCAGTCATCGCGGTGGCGAACTGCGCGCACGCTCCGGTGGGGTCAACAATCCCGACGACCCGTGGCGGCGTAAGTGAGCGCTGCGAGAGCCGCACCCATTCTTCGACCAGCAGACGCGCCGGTGTGGTGTCCGCGGTCGCGTCGGGGACCGACGGTGATGCGGGAGCAACTGATACCGCCGGCGGCTGACGACGGGGCAGCACCTCGTCATAGGGCAGCCACAACCGGATCTCGTTCATCCGGGTGTTGGGAAAGTCGAGCAACGGTAAGGCCTGGGCGCCGTCCGGGTCTGCGCGCAGACAGTCCCATGGGTAGTTCAGGTCATGCACGGCCAGCTGGGCCAGATTGCGGGTGAATTCGCCCAGATCGGTGGCGGTGCGTTCGGAGGTTCCTACCACCATGGCGGGGCGGTCATCGGCTTCGTCGCGCAGGGCGGCCAGATTCTCGTGAATCGCCAACTGCAGCGTCGGATGCTCGGCCAGTTCGACGAACGTTTCGACGTCACGTTGCACGGCGGCGGCGATTGCCTTGTCGAACCGAACGATGTTGCGTAGGTTCCAAAACCAATAGTCGCCGACCGGGAGCTCCGACGTGATGGGCGCGCCGAGAGTGGCACCGAGGCAGTCGATGTCGGTGTCGACAAAACTTGGGTGCTGCAGTTGGTCTTGGATGGCTGCACGAAGTTTGTCGGCACCGTCGTGGATCAAGCTGGTGTGTGCGGGATAGCGGACCCGGATAACCCGGGCGAAGGTGCCGCCCTCGGTCAAGGTGTCCACGATGCCCTGAACCGTTTCCCGTTCACCCGAAATACCGACCATGCGTAGGGAATTGACCACGGAGAGCTGCGCCCAGCCGGGGCATCGGGCGAGTAGGTCCTCGCACGTTTCCCGGTCGGCGGCGACGATGGCCATGGCGTAGTCAGCAGCAGCGAACTCGTCGGCGGCGTGGGCGCGGATACCGATGACGCGCACGGCGTCCTCGAGGGTAATCGTGCCGGAAACGTAAGCCGCGGCGACTTCCCCTTGGCTGTGCCCGATGGTGACGTTGGGCGCAATGCCGAATGATCGCCACATCGCCGCCAGTGCGGCCATCTGGGTGAACAGCGCCGGCTGGACGATGCCGGCGCTACCATCATCCTGAAAATTCTTGTCGAGCAGATAGTTTCGCGGTGACCCGCAGGATTGTGCTTCGAACGCCTGGGCGCAGCGATCTACCTCGGCGCGAAACGCGGGCACCGATTCGTAAAAGAGCTGTCCCATCCCGGGGCGCTGGCCTCCCTGCCCGGGAAAGACATAGCCGATGCGACGGCGGATGGCCGCCGGGTCGGTACGAATCAGGGCGGGATCCTCGTATCGGTCGATCATCGCTTGCAGGGCGTCGATCAACTCCGCACGCGTCCTGACCATGGCCAGGGCCCGGTGCCGGCGAGCGGCCCGCGTCCGAAACAGCATGGCGGAGATCGGGCCGGGGGTGAGGTCGGGATGAGCTGCGACATGGTCACGCAGCGCTGTGGCCTCGCTGTCCAGTAGCTCGGGCGTGTCCGCCGAGAGCAGGACGGGAATGGTGCCGTCCGGCAGGCGGTAGGCGGCCGCGCTCACTGTCCGACTCCGGCAGCCGGCATCGAAATGATGGCATGGGCATTGGCGCCGCCCGCACCGAACGAAGACACGGCACCGTAGCGAACACCGTGTTTGGGCTCCCACTCATGTAGTTTCGTCGCCAGCCGCAGGCCGGTCAGATCCCAGTCCACCGTTTTGGTTGGGTTGTCCGCGAAAAGGGTTGGCGGAATCTGACCGTGTTGGCCGGCCAGCAGCAGCTTGATCAACGCCAGGATTCCGGATGCCGCCTGCGAGTGTCCGGCGTTGGACTTGATCGACCCGAGCAGGGCTTCCGACCCCGCAGCGCCGTAGGTCTTGAACAGCGCGATCAATTCGACTGGGTCGCCGGCAGGCGTTGCAGTGCCGTGTCCTTCGATCATTCCGACCTCGACGGGATCAATTCCCGCCACCTCCAGCGTCTTGCGAATAACCTGCTCTTGCGCTCGTACCCGGGGAACCAAGATTGGCTTGCCTTTACCGTTGTGGTTGGTGCGGATGGCCGCGATACGTCCGTAGATTCGCCGGCCCTCTCGCCGTGCTCGTGATTCCCGCTCGACGAGAACCATTCCCGCGCCTTCCCCCCACACGGTGCCGGTGGCGTTATCGGAATAGGCGCGGCAATGCCCGTCCTCGGAAAGGGCATTGAGCCTCGCGAATTCGTAAAACGCTCCGGGCGAACCCATCACGCACACGGCGCCGGCAAGCGCCCATTCGCACTCGTCCTCCCGCACCGCCGTGGCGGCCAGGTGCAGTGCGGACAATGACGAGGCGCACGCCGTGTCGACACTGATCGAAGGACCGATCAGGCCAAGACTGTGCGAAATTCGGGCGGCGCCCCCCAGTTGGCCCAGCGAGGCGATCCGATGACCGCTGTAGGCATCGGCTACCGATGCCCGTGGTCCGTACTCCATTGGCGACATGCCGACGAAACAGCCGCCCTCTGCCCCGGCAGTCGAGCCGGGGTTGATTCCGGAATTCTCCAGTGCCTTCCACGCGACTCGCATCGCAACCCGTTGCTGGGGATGCAACACGATGGCCTCGCGGGCGCTGATACCGAAGAAGCCAGGGTCGAATGTGGTTGCTCCATCCAGGAATCCGCCGGAATCGCAAACCTGCCCCCAACCTTCCAGGTCGGATACCGACAACAGATCATCGACGGGCCAGCCGCGGTCGCGGGGAAAGGGACTCAGTAGTTCCCTGGATTCGGCAAGCGCTGCCCACAAAGAAGCCGGGCTGTCGATTCCGCCGGGTGCCTCGACGGCCATTCCGGAGATGACGATCGGGTCGGCTGCTCCGGCGGATCCGTTGGTGCTCATGCTTGCTGCCCGCACTGTGCGCTCGAGGCCAGCAACGCCGCGACGGCGTCGATGTGTGACCGCAAGTAGAAGTGTCCCCCGTCGAACATGGTGACCTTGGCGGTATCGGTGTGCTTGCCCCACCCGTAGAGATCGCCCAGTGTGATGTAAGGGTCCTGGTCGCCGCCCATGGCGTGAATCGGCGTCGCCACCTTGATGTCCTCGGCGCACGAGTATGTGTCAAAAGCGTGGTAGTCGGCCTTGATCACGGGAAGTGCCAGCCTCATGAGTTCGCGGTTGCTGAACACGTCCGTATCGGTGCCCTCGAGCGCGCCCAGATGGTTGAGGATTTCTTCGTCGTCGCTGGGATGTGCCGGCTTGGCCGCCGCGTTGCAGGGGGCCACCGCGGCGGAGACGTTGAGGTGCCGCACATCGATACCGTTGGCTTCGGCCAGGCGGACGAACTCGAACGCGACCAGCGCCCCCATGCTGTGACCGAATGTGATGATCGGGAGTCCGCGATTGTGCTCCGATGCCGCGAACTCGCTGAACGCGCCGGCAGCAATCTCGGAAATGGCGGCGCACGAGGGTTCAGCGGCCCGATCTTGGCGCCCCGGGTACTGAAAGACAATGACGTTGAACGTCTCGCTGAGGACCTTCGAGAACTCGCGATATGCCGACGCGCCCGCCCCGGCATGCGGAAAGACGAGCAGCGGAAGGCTTTCGGGGGCATCCGGTTCGTGGAATTGCCTGACCCACCCTAGTTTGCGCGCCATGCAGCACTACCTCTCACTCGACCACTTCGCTCGTTGCGACAAGTTCTCGTTGTTGTGCGCACCGGTGCCAGCTCGCCGACCGCCGGTTTCGGTGCCGCCGCGGTTGGGCTCATCGGCGTTGCCGGTCACGGATCATCAGCGCGGCCCGCTTGTCCGGTAGATCAAGGTCGGCGGTGCGCTCGAACCCGGCACGTTCGAGCGCCCGGATCATTCGGGTGTTGTTGACGTCGGGCTCGGCGATGACACGGTCTGCGCTCGGATCCGCATCCAGCTGCCACGTCGAGACGATGCGCAGCAGATCCGCGGCGAGGCGCCGTCCCCGGCATTCGGCGGGACCTAGCAAACTGTGCAGGCCGGCATCGTGCTCGCGCGCGGCGTAGTGGCGGGCGAGCGGATCCAGATCGGCACGGTAGAGCTCCCAATAGCTGATCGGGGCGCCGTCTAGCAGGCCGAGATAAGGGACGGAATGCGCGCTGCAGTGTTGGTCGAACAGATACGAGGCGATCTGGGGCCGTGGCCACGGCTTGCGCCAGAAGCGCGCCACTTCGGGATCGTTCATCCAGGAATGCATCAAATCGAGGTCGCCCTCGGGGTCCAGCCGCCGCAGCGAGAACTCGCCCGAGAAGGCCTCATGATCCAGCGCGGCGCGACATTGTTGCAGGTCAAGCGCGTTCACTAGGTACCTCCCGACCATCTGGCCCGGATGGCCCGCCATCACCGCCTGGGGCGCAGGATCGATCCGGTCTCTGTCTTGCCGTGATAGCCGCGACGGGCCGCAACAGCCATTCAACTTAGCGAAGGCTAACATAAGCCTGGTTTGGCGAAGGCTGTTCGGCGTGCAGGGGCTTGCCCCCGGACAGCGCGCGGGCGTTGGCGAGTTGGAGGGGTTGGTTTGATGCGCGTCGTGTCGCTTGATTTCAGACCTGGGAAGCCGGGGCCCGCAGGTTCTGATTGGTCCGGCGCAGCGACGGTGAGGAGTGAGGCTAACCATGGCAGATGATGTCAGGACTTTGCAGGATCGCCGCCGGGAACTGTTGCGCCGGCGGATCGCCGAGAGCGGATTGGCGGCGGAGCAGTCGAGCGACCAGCCAGGTATCTGCCCGGGAGAACGTTATCGTCTGTCGGACGGCCAGCGCCGCATGTGGTTCCTGCAGACGATGGACCCCGATGACGTCACGTTGAACATCTGCGTCGCGTACCGGCTGACTGGCCTGGTGGACGAGGATCGCTTGCATACCGCCGTCAACGATGTGGTTGCGCGCCATGCCATTTTGCGCACCACCTACGGGGTGGACACCGAAGGGGAGCCATACCAGGTATTTTCCGACGACGTTGAGGTCGGGTGGCGACGTGAGGATCTGACCCGGCTGCCCGAGGCCGGACATGAGCAGCAGATCGAGAGTCTGGCGGCCGACGAGTTCGGCCGTCCCTTCGACTTGGCCAACGAGTTGCCGCTGCGGATCACCGTGATACGTACCCGCGCGGACGAATTGGTGTTGCTTCTGGTCGTGCATCACATCTGTTGGGACGACGATTCCTGGGAGGTCTTCTTCGGCGAGCTCAGCGCCGCCTACAACGATCTGCCGATCAACGACCCGGCAGCACAGTTCCTCAGCGTTGAAGTGCTGCAACACTCTGCGGCTCCTAGCGTGGCCGACGTCGGCTACTGGGCGGAGACATTGCGTCCGCTGCCGGAACCGCCGGAGCTTCCCGGTGTGTCCGGTGCGAATCCCTGCAGGCGGGCGCAGCGTCGAGTTCGGCCGCTGCCCGCCGGCCTGTTCAGCAGGGTCGAGGACTTCGCCAGGAAGTGCTCCGCGTCACCGTTCATGGTGTTGCTCGCGGCATACGGCGTGCTGGTGCGCCGCTACACCGGAGCATCGGATTTTCTGGTCTCGGTCCCGGTCACCGAACGCAGTGGTGCCGCCGCGGGTGCCCTCGGATACTTCGGCAACACGTTGCTGCTGCGGATCACGACACGGTCGCAGGACACCTTCACCTCATTCGTCAACGAGGTACGGGAAACCTGTCTGGCCGGCTTCGCCCATCAATCGGTGGGCATCGACCGGGTGGTACGCGAAGCAAACCCGGAGCGAATGGGACGCGACGGGATGGACCTGCTGGTCCGACTCGGTTTCAACATGCGCAAGAGCGCCGGTGGCCTTGCGTTGGACGGCGTCGTGGTGCGCCAACTCGGCCTCGGTGCGGTAGCCGCGCATCTTCCGCTCTCGTTGACGATCGCGCTCGACCCCGATGATGTCTCGGTCGAGTTCGAGTATCAGCAACAGCTGAGCTCTGTGCTGGTCGACCAGATGCTGGCCCATTACCTACAGCTGGTGGACAAAGCGCTGGCCGAGCCCGAGCGGCCGCTGTCCAGCCTGGACATCCTCGGCGCTGGCGAACGCGATAGCGTGCTGGCCCAGTCGCACGGCGAGCTTGTTGAAATGCCGGCCACCACGATGGTCAAGCTGCTGGAAGCGACCGCGTCGGCAGCCGGGACGGCCACAGCGCTGGCATTGGTTTCCGACGAGGCCGAACTGACCTACAGCGAACTACACCGGCGCGCGAATCGTTTGGCGCGCTGGTTTATCGGCCAAGGCTTCGGGCCTGAGGACATCATCGGGCTGCGGATGGCTAACTCGATCGAGTTCATCGTCGCAATGCTGGCGGTGCTCAAGGCCGGTGCGGCCTACTTGCCGATCGATCCCGCCAACCCCGACGAACGCATCGACTACCTCATCACCGACGCTCGTCCGCAGACGGTCATCGGGCGGCCCGAACTCGACGTTGCCGAGCGGGCCGCGGCCGATAACTCGGATCTGCCACTCTCTGATGGCGACCGGCTAAGGCCCTTGCGCCCTGAGCATTTGGCCTATGTGATCTACACATCCGGCTCCACCGGCCGGCCCAAAGGGGTGGCGGTGTCGCATCACGCGATCGCCGAACATGTGCAGGGTTTCGTCGCCGAGTGGACCATGACGGCCGAAGACCGGTGGCTGCAGTTCTCGTCGGTCAGCTTCGATGCTTCGCTGGCGGATATCTTCGTCACGTTATTCCTTGGAGCACAGCTGATCGTGCCCAAGCCGGATGCCTTCGGCGACATCAGCTATGTCGCGGATCTGATCAGCCGCCGCGGCGTCACGGTGTTACACCTGGTGCCTTCCATGCTGAGCACCCTGCTACTGCTGCCCCAGGTCCAGCAGTGGCGGCAGTTGCGCCACGTTCCGGTCGGCGGAGAAGCGCTTCCCGGTGAGGTGGCGGACAGATTCGCCGGCTACTTCGACGCGGAGTTGCGCAATCACTACGGGCCGACCGAGGCGGTGGTCTGTTCCACACACATGGTGGTCACGGGCTCGCATGGTGCCCGAGCGGTGCCGATTGGTGTGCCAAACCGCAACGTCTACGCATACGTGCTTGACGAGCAACTCCATCCGGTACCGGACCAGGTGATCGGTGAACTGTATCTGGGCGGCAGTCAGTTGGCGCGTGGATATCTGGGACGGCCAACTCTGACCGCGCAACGCTTCATCGCCGACCCGTTCAATCCCGGCATGCGCCTGTACCGAACGGGCGATCTGGTTCGCCGCAACCATTGCGGTGAGCTGGAATTCGTCGGCCGCGCCGACGAGCAAGTCAAGATCCGCGGCTTCCGCATCGAACTTGGCGAGGTCGAATCCGTGATCACCACGCATCCAGCGGTACGGCACTGCCTCGTCGTCGCGGAAGAAACCGAGGCCGGACCCATGCTTGCCGCGTACCTGGTGCCGGCGGCGGCCCAGGTCGACCTCGAGGAGATCCGGGCACACACCGCAGCGGCAGTGCCGGAGTACATGGTGCCCGGCGCGTTCGCGGTGATCCCAGAGATCCCGATGACGGTGAGCGGCAAACTCGACAGGCGGGCATTGCCCGCGCCAACTCCGATCGCGACCCGACGCTACCGCGAGCCAGAGACGGCCACCGAGCGGTGGATATGCTCGATCTTCGCCCAGCTGTTCGGCAGGCAGCGGGTCGGCGCCGAAGACTCCTTCTTCGGGCTGGGCGGCCATTCGCTGCTGGCGGCTCGACTCGTTGCCCAGATCCGGGCCGAGTTCGGCGTGGACCTGACTGTGCGCACCATCTTCGACGCCCCGACCCCGGCCGGGCTGGCGGCCCGCCTGGTGGAACGGTTCCGCAACGATTTCGAACTCGACCTTGATAACTTGGCCGCCGACGACATGCCGTTGGATCCGAAACGGGCCCGCCCCGGATTCGTCAAATCGGCCAGGCCACAGCGGCTTCCACTGTCCCACTCCCAGCTCGCCGCCTGGTTTCAGTACCGGATCGAGGGCGCCCGCGAAGAGTTCAACATGCCTCTCGCGCTTCGCTTCGAAGGTCCACTGGACCCGGTCGCACTCGCCGCGGCACTCAACGATGTGGTGGCCCGCCATGAGGCGCTGCGCACCAACTTCGATGAGCACGAAGGCGTTCCGTATCAGATCGTGCACCCGAGCCGGACGGTGCAGCTAGCGATCCGTGCGATCGACCAGGACGAGTTCGACGACGTATCGACTCAGCTACGTCGGCATGTGTTCACCCCGGAGTCCGGGCCGTTGCTGCAAGCCAACCTGTTGGTGCTGGGGCCGGATACGCACGTGCTGTTGTTGATCGTGCACCACATCGTCAGCGATCACGCGTCGCTCGAGATTGTTCTCGACGACCTGATCGTTGCCTACCGGGCCCGACTGCAACACAACGCGCCGCAGTGGGAAATCCTGCCCATCCAGTTTGCGGACTACGCGGTGTGGCAACGAAACACGTTCGAGTCCAACTGGGGACAGACCGAACTCGACTACTGGCGCGATGCGTTGGCCGGACTGCCGGACGAGATTTCGGTGGCGACTGACCGCGCGCGTCCACGTGTGCTCGGCAAGCGCGGCGAGGTAGTGCAGTTCAGTGTCCCGGCGGCCCGTCGTTCTGCACTTACCCAACTCGCCGAGCGCAACGGCGCGACCGAGTTCATGCTCTATCAGGCCGCTCTGGCCGTCGTCCTGCACAAGCTCGGCGGCGGCACCGACATCGCGCTGGGCAGCCCGGTGGCCGCCCGGGTGGAACCGGCCACCGCGCAGCTGGTCGGTCTGTTCGCCAACGTCGTGGTGCTGCGCACCGACCTATCCGGTGATCCGACGCTGCGCTCCATACTCGTCGGCAGTCGCGACACGGTGCTCGATGCGTTGGCACACCAGGAGCTTCCCATCGAGCGGTTGGTGGAGGCTCTCAACCCACCACGCGCGCTGTCGCGCAATCCGTTGTTCCAGAACATGCTCAACTTCCGGGGCGAGGACTGGGCGCTGGTCCCGCGCGATCTCACCGGAAGGGGCGAAACCACGGTTGTGCCACTTCCGGTGAACTTCGAAGTCGCCCTGCTCTTTCTGGCCATTGGGATGAGCGTGACACCGAGTGGAGAACTCGACGTGCAGGTCATCGCCAACGCCGACCTCTACGAACCCGCGACGGTTGCGCTGATCGCCGATGCATTGGACGCCGCACTCGCTGCGTTCGCGACGACACCGGACCTCCCACTGTCGGCGGTGCAGCTGCTGCCCGGCGCTGACTTGGCAAAGCTGCTGGCCCCACCGCTGCCGGCCGGTCCCGCGGCGTCGCAGCCGGTCGCCGCTGGATCCGCGGAAACCGAGCGGCGGCTGACCGCCATGCTGGAGGAGTTGCTCGAGATCACCGGCATCGATCGCGACGAGAACTACTTCGCGTTGGGCGGCGACAGCATCATCGCCATCAAATGGTCGGCTCAAGCGGGTGCGCTGGGGCTGCCGTTTCCCCCGGCCATGGTGTTTGAGCACATGACCATCGCTGAGCTGGCCGCCGCCGTCGACGCGGCCAACGGCGAGCCCGTGGTCGAGGCGGATCCGCCACCGGCGCAGGAATATACGCCGATGAGCGCATCCGGCTTGGCTCCCGATGCATTGGCCAAGCTGAGCGCATCCTGGCTGCAGCAGGGAAGCGCATCGTGACCGCGGCTGCCCCACAGATCGAGGACGTCCTTGCCCTCAGCCCGCTGCAGGAGGGGCTGTTCGCGTTACACCAGCTGGCCGAGGACGGCGTCGACCTCTACAGCATGCAGTTCGTGGTCGATATCGACGGACCGGTTGACCTCGAATTGCTCCGTCGCAGCGCGCAAGCCATGCTGGACCGCCATCCCAATCTGCGCGCCGCCTTCTGGGATCGTGATGTGCCCAAGCCGGTGCAGATTGTGCCCGTCCATGCCACGCTGCCGTGGTCCGAGCGGGTGGCGACACCGGCGGAATTCGACTCCATCGCACGCTCGGAGCGACGCCGTCCGTTTGATCTCAGCCGTGGACCGGCACTGCGGGTGGTGGTGCTCAGCGTTCCTGGCGAGACCAAGCGCCGGATGATCTTCACCGCTCACCACATCCTGGTGGACGGTTGGTCACTTGCGGTGTTCTTCACCGAACTACTCGCGGTGTACCGGGCGGGGGGAGCGGCCGACGCGCTTCCGGCCGCGCGCCCCTACCGCGACTACATCGTCTGGCTCGCCAAACAGGACAGGTCGGCCGCGCTCGCCGGCTGGATGGACTATCTGCGCGGGGTGTCCGAACCGCTCATGGTGGCCTACGAGGCCACGGCGGGGCAGAGCAAGCCGGGGAAAACGGAACTGTTGTTGCCGGCGGCCGACACTGCGCGCCTGCGACAGTGGGCGGGGCGCCATGGCCTCACGCTGAACACCGCGGTGCTTTTCGCCTGGGCAGTCGTGCTGAGCAGGCTGACCGACCGTCGTGATGTCGTGTTCGGCACCGTCGTCTCCGGCCGTCCTGACCAGCTGCCCGGGGTGGAGACCATGGTCGGGCTGTTCATCAACGCCGTACCGGTCGTCCACTACGTGAGCGGTACGGAAGCTGTGGTAGCGCAATGCACTCAGGTGCAGCGCCAGTCATCGGCGATGCGCGACGTCAGTTACCTGAGCTTGTCGGAAATCCAACGCGAACATGGCCGCGGCCCCCTCTTCGACTCCCTGTTCGTGTTCGAGAATGCGCCGATCGACGACGCCATCCGCCCGGCCACCACACCCGACGGCGCCCAGTTCCTTCCCGTGGAGATGGAAAGCCTGACGCACTACCCGCTGACCGTGGTCTCGCACCTGCGCGAGGACGAGTTGCTGGTGCTGATCGAGGCCATAGCCGAGGCGCTGCCGTATCTTCCGGCCGCCGAAATTGGCGAGCGAATGCTGACCGTGCTGCGTCAACTTCCCGATATCGGCGACGGCACTCCCGACGACCTGGACATTCGGACCGCGGCCGAGCTGAAGGCACACGGCCTCCTTGCCGCGAGGGCGGCGCCCACCTTCGATACGACGGTGTGGGAAATGTTCGAGCGTCAGGTGCAAGCCACACCGGATGCCGCCGCCCTGACTGCCGCGGGCGGTGTGCGCCATACCTACGCCGAACTACACGCGCGGGCCTGCCGGCTGGCGGGGGAGCTAGCCGAGCACGGAGTCGGCCCGGAAACAGTTGTGGCGCTGGTGTTGCCGCGCTCGGAGCGATCCATCGTCGCCATTCTGGGGGTGCTGGCCGCCGGTGGGGCCTATCTACCCGTAGACGTCACCCTTCCCAGTGCGCGCGTCGAATCTATTGTGCGTCAGGCTAGCCCAGCGTTAGCCATCACCGAAGCCGACTATTCGCAGCTGGTCGGCACCGCCGTGCCGACCTTGGCGCTCGATGATCCCGCCGCGGTGGACAGTATTTCGCGGCGCAGCGCTGCCGCGCCCACCGTCGACCGTCGACCGGAACAGTCCGCCTATGTCATCTTCACCTCCGGATCAACCGGTGAACCCAAGGGTGTCGTCGGTACCAACGCCGCGGTGTTGAGCTATTTCGCTGACCACGCCGAGCGCGTATACCGGGCAGCCCGCGCCCGCCTGGGCCGGCCGTTGCGCATCGCCCACGCCTGGTCGCTGAGTTTTGACGCCTCGTGGCAGCCCATGGTCGGCCTGCTCGACGGGCATGAGATCCATCTGTTCGACGCCGAAGAGATGCGCGACGCGGATCGCCTGGTGGAAGGCATCGCGATCGGTCAGATCGACATGATCGACACCACCCCGTCAATGTTCGTCCAACTAAGTGCCGCCGGGTTGTTGGATCACAACCTCTCGGTTCTTGCCCTGGGCGGCGAGGCGATCAACACCGGGCTGTGGAATCAGCTTCGTGGGCTATCGCAGATGGCGGTCTACAACTGCTACGGGCCGACCGAGATGACGGTTGAGGCGGTGGTCGCCGCGGTCAAGGACTATCGGAAACCGACGATCGGTACTGCCAACGCGGGGACTTTCGGTTACGTCTTCGATTCGGCGCTGCGGATGGTGCCCGACGGCGTGGTGGGGGAGCTCTACCTGTCGGGGGCGCAGCTGGCCCGGGGCTATGTTGGCAGACCTGGGATGACGGCTGCTCGCTTCGTGGCCGACCCGCTGCGTCCGGGTCAGCGCATGTATCGGACCGGGGACTTGGTGCGCCGGTTGTCCCATGGTGGCTACGCCTATGTGGGCCGCGCCGACACCCAGGTCAAGATCCGCGGCTATCGCGTCGAGGTCGGCGAGATCGAGGCGGCACTGCGCGGCCAGCCCGGCGTGCATGACGCGGCGGTTTCGGTACTGCGTCAGCAGGACCGCACCAGCCTGGTCGGTTTCGTTGTATGGCAAGACAATACGCACGATGACCTGATCAAGCTGCGCGCCGGTCTCACCGAGCGCCTACCGTCCTACATGGTTCCAGCGCGTATCGTGACGCTTCCGCGGCTACCGGTGAATGCCAACGGCAAGCTGGATGGTCACGCATTGGATCGACTGGCCGAAGACGCATTGACGAGTGTCTCCGGGGGCACAGCGGTATCGGCGTCGACTGACACCGAACGCGTGTTGTGCGAACTGTTCGAAGAGCAGCTCAACGCTATTCCGCACATCGATGACGATCTGTTCCTGTTCGGTATGGACAGCATCGTGGCAATCTCGTTGGTCCACAAGGCGAGACGGCAGGGACTCCGAGTGGACCCGCGGATGGTGTTGACCGCTACGACGATTCGCCAACTCGGTGCCGCAATCGATGCCGCGGTGGACTCGCAGGACGCCCCGGCCGACGCCGACTGCGGTGCGGTGCGGCCGCTGCCGATGGTGTCCTGGCTCTACGAATACGGCAACTACCGCCGATTCACCCACACCGTGTTGCTGCGGGTACCCTCGGGCATCGACCGCTCGTCCATCGAACTGATGCTGCAGCTGCTGCTCGATGGACACGACACCTTGCGGTCAATTTTGACCGAAACCCCAGAGGGGCCGCGGCTGGTCACTCGCGAGCCCGCGGCGGTGCGTGCCGAAGACGTACTGACCCGTATCACGTTGCCCGAAGGCTCCGATGACGAACTGGCCTCGGCCGTCGCGCACGCCGCGCGGGTCGTGACCGACCAGATCGACCCATCCGCCGGTGCGATGGTGCGCGCCATCTGGTTCCGCGGCACCGAACATCGGGCTGACCCGGCGAATATGTTGCTGCTCACCGCTCATCACCTGGCCGTGGATGTGGTGTCCTGGCACATCATGCTGGGCGACCTCGCCGCGGCGTGGCGCTCGCTGCAGGCGGGCACGCCACCGAAGATATTGCCGGAGTTCACCTCCTACCGCCGGTGGTGCGAGCTGATGTGGCACCGGGCTTCGGCGCCGCAAGTACAGGATCAGCGCGACTACTGGGCGGCCCTGGTGCGCGAACCCGATCCGGCGTTGGGCCTGCGCTACCCGGACCCGACTCGCGATACCTGGTCCACGCTGCAACTCACGCGGGCAGCCATTCCGGTCGATGTCACGGAGAGGGTGCTGGGCGCGGTCAGACGCGACCAAGGCGTGCGCGAACTATTGCTGGCCGCAACCGCGATGGCGGTGGCAAGCTGGCGTCGGGTCCGTGCTCAGGACCCGGCGGCGGGGGTCCTGGTCGCGTTGGAGGGCCACGGGCGCGCTGATGCCGTACTCGATACCGACACCACCAACACGGTCGGCTGGTTCACCAACGCATTCCCGGTGCGCCTCGGCGCGGGCGCGGCGGCGGTGGATATCGAGCAGGCCGAGCGGGATCCGGTGGCCGCCCAGGAACTGGTCCATTCCGTCGTCAGCCACCTCGAAGCGATCCCGAACGACGGTTTGGACTATGGCTTGCTTCGGTACGTGGACGGCGTTGCCGAACTGGTGGACGCGGTCGATCCGCAGATCCAGTTCAGCTATCTGGGGCGCCTGGACCTCGGCGGCGTCGCCGATCAACCGTGGTCGCTGCTGACCGGGCCCTACCTCGACGCGCTTCCGATTGATCCGGAGCCGGATCTGCCCCTGCGTTTTGCGTTGAATCTAAGTGTGTTTGTCGGCGTGACCGCCGAGGGCACCCAACTGATCGGCAACTGGCGCTGGAGTGACGCGGTGTTCGAACGCTCCGACATCGACCACCTAACCGGCCTGTGGCAGCGCGGCATTGCCGCGCTCGCGGCCGGGTTGGACTAGGCGCCGAGTCAATAGACTGGTCGGAAAGGACTGGGATGGAGCCGCTCAGCACGGAGTGGATTAGCCGGGACGAGATCAGGGCCGCGATCGCGGCCCAACTGGATTGCCCCGCGGCAGATGTCGCCGACGACGACGATCTCATTCAGCTAGGCCTGAACTCGATCCGCATGATGTCGATGGCCGGACGCTGGCGCAAGCGCGGAGCCGACATCACCTTTGCGCAACTCGCCGCCACCGCGACGGTGCAGTCCTGGCACGAACTGCTCAACGCCGACCAGCTCGGATGTGCGGTAACTGCACCGGCCGACCGCCCCGAGTTGTTGTTGGAACCGGAGGCGCCACAAGCCCCGTTCCCGTTGGCAACGATGCAGCACGCCTACTGGATCGGTCGCTCTGACGAACAAGAGCTCGGCGGCGTTGCCGCCCATCTCTACGTTGAATTCGACGGAACCGGAATCGATCCCGAGCGGCTGGAACGTGCCGTGTCCGACCTGGTTGCGGTGCATCCGATGCTGCGTACCCGATTTCTCGCCGACGGGACGCAGCAGACGATGCCCAGCCCGGGTAGGCCGGTGTTCGCCCTGGTCGACCTTCGGGGGCAGAGTGCGGACGAGGTTGAGTCCGCACTACTGCAGATGCGTGAGCGTAACGGGCACCAGCGCCTGGCAATTGAAGACGGTCAGGTCATCGACTTCACGCTCACGCTGTGGGATGGCGACCGCAGTCGCCTTCATCTGGACGTCGACATGCTGGCCGGTGACGCGATGAGCTATCGGGTGTTGGTGTCGGACCTGGCGCAGCTGTACCGGGGCGCGACGCTGCAGTCTCCCGGCTTCAGCTACCGGCGTTATCGCACCGAATACGAACCGGACAGGGCGGCGCGCGAGCGGGACAGGCAATGGTGGCAGCGGCGGTTGCCGGAGATGGCCGGCGCGCCGCAACTGCCGACCGTGGCCGTGCGAGAACCCGGGGCGCCGCATCGGACCGAGCGCTACGAGCACTGGCTGGCGCCGGAAGCCAAGCAGCAGCTGATGGCCGGGGCGCATGCGCGCGGGGTCACGCCGGCCATGGCGTTGGCCGCGGTCTTCGCCGACACCATCGGCGGTTGGTCGGAGCAAGGTAAGTTCCTGCTGAATGTGCCTTTGTTTCAACGCGAATCGGTGCACCCGGACATCGATCGAGTGGTTGGCGACTTCACCTCGTCGATCATGCTCGAGGTCGACGTCACCGAAGACGTTTCGGTTGCCCAACGAGCTCGAGACATTCAACGCAGGATGTACGAAAGCGGTACACACGCTGCCTATTCCGGTCTGGAAGTGCTGCGCGATCTAGGGAGGTACCGCGGCGAACCGGTGCTGGCGCCGGTGGTGTTTACCAGCGCTCTCGATCTCGGTGAGTTGTTTGCCGATGAAGTGATCGAGACCTTCGGAGACCCGGTCTGGATCATTTCGCAGGGGCCCCAAGTCCTGCTGGATGCTCAGGTCACCGAGTTACGTGGCGGGTTGCTGGTCAACTGGGATGCCCGCGAGTCAGCATTCCCGCCGGGACTGATCGACACGATGTTCAACCGGTTTACCGATGCGGTCAAGCGGTTGGCCGACGGCGACGCTGGCTGGGACGCCTCCGCCCCGGTGCAGTTGCCCGCCGCGCAGGCCGCGACCCGTGCAGCGACCAATGCAACCGATGGACCAGCCAGCGAAAAATGCTTGCATCAAGGATTTTTCGAGCACGCCGCGGCCAATCCGGACGCGCCGGCGGTGGTATGGGATGTGGGCGATGACGGGGGTGTCTGGAGCTACCGAGAATTGCGCAGGCAGTCGCTTGCCGTCGCCGCAGCGCTGCACGAGTGCGGGGTGCGACCCGGCGACGCGGTCGCCGTCCAACTGCCCAAGGGGCGTGCTCAGATCCCGGCTGTGCTCGGAGTTCTTGCCGCCGGGGGTACATATGTTCCGATCGGCTTCGACCAGCCGGAGGCGCGGCGCGCCAAGATTCTTCAGACCGCCGACGTTGTCGCGGCGCTGACCGTCGAGGGCGCGAGGATGGGCGACGCAGTCCCGTGCGTATCCATCGATACGGCACGCGATCATCCGAAGCCATTGCCGGAGCCGGTCTTTCCCGATATCGGCGAGATCGCCTACGTGATTTTCACTTCCGGCTCCACGGGCCTGCCCAAGGGAGTCGACGTACCGCACAGCGCGGCGATGAACACGATTGACGCCGTCAACGAGTGGTTCGGCGTTGGCAGCGCCGATCGCGTGTTGGCGCTGTCCGCGCTCGAGTTCGATGCGTCGGTGTATGACATCTTCGGCATGTTCGCGGTCGGCGGCTCCCTGGTCGCGGTTGACGCAGAGCAAAAGTCGGCGCCGACCACCTGGGTGGAATTGCTGGTGCACCACCGCGTGTCAATCCTCAACTGTGTGCCGAGCATGCTCGACATGATCTTGGATCTCGGTGGTGATCGGCTGGGCAACTCCTTGCGGGCCGTCACGCTCGGTGGCGACTGGGTGGGCGCTGACTTGGCCCGCAGGCTAGCCAGGCAGGTTCCGGGATGCCGGTTCTCCGGTCTGGGCGGTGCGACAGAGACCGCCATCCACAACACCATCTGTGAGGTGGTGGGCGAACCACCAGCGCACTGGGCGACCGTGCCGTTCGGGCGTCCGCTGCGCAACGTACGTTGTCGCATTGTGTCGCCGTCGGGCCGCGATTGCCTGGACTGGGTAGCCGGCGAATTGTGGGTCGGCGGCGCGAATGTCGCTGCGCGATACCGCAATGATCCGCAGCGCACCGCGGAGCGTTTCGTGGAGCACCAGGGGATCCGCTGGTACAAGACCGGTGACATGGCCAGGTATTGGCCCGATGGCACCATCGAGTTCCTGGGGCGTGCCGACCATCAGGTGCAGATTCGTGGATACCGCGTCGAGCTCGGCGAGGTGGAGAACGCGCTACGTGCCGTTTCCGGAGTGCGTCACGCCGTTGCGGCCGTAGTCGGTGCGAGCGCACCCAAGTTGGTTGCCGCCGTCGCGGCGGATCCCAATACGGTCGGCGATATCACCGCCGTACTGGCGGATCTGTTGCCGAGCTACATGGTGCCCACCCGCACGGTATTTTTCGAAAGATTCCCGCTGACCGCGAACGGCAAGCTGGACCGCCGAGCGGTGACCGCATTGCTGGAACCCGAAGCCTGCACAACCGAAGACCGGGCTCCACGCAACGACGTGGAGGCCGCGCTTGCCGAGATCGTGGCCGAGGTGCTCGATCAGGCCTCGATTGGCGTGCACGACGATTTCTTTGCTCAAGGCGGTGATTCGGTGCTTGCCACCGCCGTGATCGCGCGGATCCGCGACTGGCTGGACATCGATCACGTCGTGGTCGCGGACCTATTCGCGGCCAGAACGGTGGGTGCCCTAGCGCAGCGCCTACAAGACCGGGAGGCGGCACGCGGTACGCCGGAACGGCTATCGGTGATTGCCCGCCACTATCTTGACGTCGCGGCTTTGACCGATGAAGAGGTGCTCGCCGAAGGCTAGTACTTCATCGACACAGGCCGCGTGTCGATGAAACCTTTTGCGATTCACCATGAAGACGCCTCAACATGGACCGGCGATGGTCGGCATTAACGATTTCGGCGGTCATACCGATATCCTGGCGACCCGACCTCTCGTCCGGGTGGGCGACTCTCATAGCCGGCACACAGGTGTGCCACACCCTAGCCCTGGTATTCGCGGTTAGTTTGGAAGCGGCGGACCCGGGGAAATACAGACGAGACCACAGTCGCGACATGCGCAGAACAGATGAGTCAAGGGGGAGAGCATGACCCTGAAATCGATCACCATGGGTATGGCAGCGGCGGCCGCGATCGGAGCCGCGGTCACGGGGGTGACCGTCGTCACCTCTGCCGCCGGGGCCTCCTACCAGGTGCAGCCAGTCGTCTTCGGTGCGCCACTGCCGCAGGACCCGGCACCGGCGCCGGCCACCGACGTCCCGACGGCCGCCGAGCTGACCGGCTTGCTCAACAGCCTCGTTGACCCCAACGTTTCGTTCACCAGCAAGAGCGGTCTGGTCGAGGGCGGCATTGGCGGGACCGAGGCGCGCCTTGCCGACCACGAGTTGAAGAAGGCGGCGAAGAACGGGGACCTGCCGTTGTCGTTCACCGTGGCCAACATTGCACCGGCTGCCGCCGGCGCCGCGACCGCCGACGTGTCCGTCAGTGGACCCAAGTTCACCGCGCCGATCACCCAGAATGTGACGTTCGTCAACCAAGGCAGCTGGGTGCTGTCCCGCAGCTCGGCGATGCAGCTGCTGCAGGCCGCGGGCCACTGATCTGCCGCACGGGCGGATAGCGCAGGCGCAGCACCGGCTATCCGCCCGGCCCGCTCAGACCGCTGATATCGAGTGTGGCGATCCGCTGCGGATCGGCCAGCACGTCGATCGCTGCGATGCGTCCGTTGCGCACCAGAAATCCCATCACCGCCGATGCCTGCTCGGAGATCGAGATGACGGCGCCGGCGGCCCCGTTGACCAGGGCGTTGAGCACCGTGCGCTCCGGGCCCGCGTAGCTGCGGGCCAGCTTGGCCACGGTGGCTGCGCCCTGGGCTCGAAATCGCGGGGTGTTGGGTCCGAAGTCGCCGCGCAACACCACGTCCGGATGTAGCACCGAAACCAGGCGCTCGAAGTTGCCGCTGCGCCCGGCCGCAAAGAACGCGTCGACGACTTCACGCTGTGCGCAGAGGTCGCGGTCGGGAAACGGTTCCGCGCGCTCGATCCGGCGCGGTGCCCGGCTGGCCAGTTTGCGCGTCGCCTCGGGTGTGCGCTCGAGGATGGGTGCGATCTGGTCAAACGGGACCGCGAAGACGTCATGCAGCACGAAAGCCAACCGCTCGGCCGGGGCCAGCGTGTCCAGCACGACAAAAAGCGCCAGGCCCACCGCATCGGCCAGCATCGCGTGGTGTTCGGGGTCGAACGCTGCGACGCCATCCACGATCGGATCCGGCAGCTGACCGACCAGCTCTTCTCGGCCCCGGCCGCGACGATCCCGCACTAGGTTCAGGCATAGTCGCGCCACCACGGTGGTCAGCCATGCATCGAGATCGACTAGCTCCTGGGCGCCCTGGGCGCGGTCCGTGGTGGCGTTGAGCCGCAGCCAGGCCTCTTGAACGACGTCCTCGGCGTCGGCAAGTGAGCCCAGCATCCGGTAGGCCAGCGCACCCAGCCGCGGCCTGGCCGCTTGGAAGCGCGCGAGCAATGCCGGATCGGTCATGGTGGCCCGGCCCCTCGGGCAGCGCGCAGACCCGGTCGGACGAGAAGCCCGAGGACCCGATGCCGAGGGCGATGTTGAACCGGGCGCGCAGGTTGCCCAGCGTGATGATGTGGGTAAGCCCGACCAGCGCAGCCGCGTCGAAGTGGGCGCGCAGAGCCGCGAACAGCTCGTCGCTCACGGCGACGGGCGTGCGACTTATCGCGGCGGCGTAGTCCAGGATCAACCGGTCGACCTCGGAGAAGCACGAAGCATCGCGGTAGTTGGCCAACGCCAGGAGCTCCTGGTCGCTGATTCCCAACTCCCGGGCAATCTGTTAACCCAGGTCGATGCAATATTGGCAGCCGACCGTGGTCGCGGCTTTCAATTCGGCCAAGGCCCGGTGCCGCGCAGTGAGCACATCCAGTTTCGATTCGGCTTGTTCCAGCCTGCCGTAGGCGTTGAGCAATCTGGGGATGTGGGCATACATCCGCAGCGGTTCGAGCATGTCGGCCGTCGCGAGCCCGGCCATTCTTGCCAGCTTGCGCTTGGTGAAGAAGAACGCGATCTTGGCGGCTATGCCGGCGTCGTGGTCGCTGACCCCCACAAGGCGGGACATGGCGGCTCCTAACGGGTCGGTGGTCGTTATTGGGTATGACCCCCGGGGGCACGAAAATGTGACCAAACCGACCTGAGCCCCGCTGCCGGCGTGGCTACCTCAGACCGCCCGGCGGTATGTCCATGTCGAACACCCGCGCGTGCAGCACGGTGCGGTTACGCAGCGCCGCGCGTACCGCTCGGTGTAAGCCGTCCTCGAGGTAGATGACGCCCCGCCACCGCACCGCATGAGGGAATAAGTCGCCATAGAACGTCGAGTCCTCGGACAGCAAGCGATCCAACGCGAGCACGGTGGTGGTTGTGACCAATTCGTCGAGCCGTATCTGCTGTGGCGGAATCTGGGACCAATCCCGATACGACAGTCCATGTTCGGGATATGGCTTGCCTTCCCGCACGCCCTTGAAAATCATGGGCGGATCGTCCCTGACGCGTTGTTTATGCCGGACAGGATCATGCGCAATAGGCTAGTCGCAACAAGTCCGATGGAATTGAAGTCTCCATGGACTGGTTGCGAAACTCCGATCTGGCCTGCGCCGCACCGGAGGTTCGCAACGACGCACAGATCTGCACTGCACGGCGCGGTAGGCCGTCGGCCGCCCGGCGATTGTGCGGGTCGGCGGTCAGCCACTGGTGAGACCGTAAAATGAACGCGGCCGGCCAGCTGCAAGGAGGTGAGAAGTCGATGGGAACTGCTGACGAGCGCCGCTTCGAGGTGCTGCGGGCCATCGTCGCCGACTTCGTTGCCACCCACGAGCCGATCGGTTCGAAATCGCTGGTCGAGCGGCACAACCTCGGTGTCTCGAGCGCCACCATACGCAACGACATGGCAGTGCTGGAGGCGGAGGGCTACATCGCCCAGCCACACACCAGCTCGGGCCGGGTGCCCACCGAGAAGGGCTACCGCGAGTTCGTAGACCGCCTCGACGATGTCAAGCCCCTGTCGATGGTCGAACGGCGGGCCATCCAGGGCTTTCTGGAATCCGGGGTCGACCTCGATGATGTGCTGCGCCGTGCGGTACGGCTGCTGGCGCAGCTGACCCGCCAGGTTGCCGTCGTGCAGTACCCGACCCTGTCGACCTCAAAGGTTCGCCATCTGGAAGTGATCGCGCTGACCCCGGCCCGGCTGCTGATGGTGGTCATCACCGACTCCGGGCGGGTGGATCAGCGCATCGTCGAGCTCGGCGACGTCATCGATGACCACCAACTATCGCAACTGCGCGAGCTGCTGGGGCAGGCGTTGGAGGGCAAGAAACTGGCGGCGGCATCGGTTGCGGTCGCCGACCTCGCCGGGCAACTCAGCGGCGCCGGCGGCTTGGGCGACGCGGTGGGCCGATCGGCGACGGTCTTGCTGGAGTCGCTGGTGGAACACACCGAGGAGCGGTTGCTGATGGGCGGCACCGCGAACCTGACCCGCAACGCCGCGGACTTCGGGGGGTCGCTGCGCTCCATCCTCGAGGCCCTCGAAGAGCAGGTTGTGGTGCTGCGGCTACTGGCGGCACAGCAGGAAGCCGGCAAGGTGACGGTGCGAATCGGCCATGAAACCGAGGCCGAGCAGATCGTCGGCACCTCTATGGTGTCCACCGCCTATGGCAGCAATGACACGGTCTACGGCGGGATGGGTGTGCTGGGGCCCACCCGCATGGACTATCCGGGAACTATCGCCAGTGTTGCCGCGGTTGCCCTGTATATCGGCGAAGTGCTGGGTGCTCGATGACCGCGCACTCGCTACAGAATTTGTGGACAGCCGCGTAGCAGCGGCATAAGACCTCGCATAGGAAAGAGTCAACCGTGGCACGCGACTACTACGGCCTGCTCGGCGTGAGCAAGGGCGCTAGTGATGCAGAAATCAAACGCGCCTATCGCAAGTTGGCGCGCGAACTGCATCCCGATGTCAACCCCGATGAGGCGGCGCAGGCCAAGTTCAAGGAGATCAGCGTCGCCTACGAGGTGCTCAGCGATCCGGAGAAACGCCGGATCGTCGATCTGGGCGGTGACCCGCTGGAAGGTGCCGGCGCGGCGGCCAACGGCTTTTCCGGCTTCGGCGGGCTGGGCGATGTGTTCGAGGCGTTCTTCGGTGGCGGCTCGGCATCGCGAGGTCCGATTGGTCGGGTTCGCCCGGGCTCGGATTCGCTGCTGCGGATGCGGCTGGATCTCGAGGAGTGCGCGACCGGTGTCACCAAGCAGGTGACCGTCGATACCGCGGTGCTCTGTGATCGCTGCCAGGGCAAGGGCACCAACGGCGACTCCGCGCCGATTCCGTGTGACACCTGCGGCGGCCGCGGGGAAGTACAGACCGTCCAGCGTTCGCTGCTCGGCCAAATGCTGACGTCGCGGCCATGTCCCACCTGTCGCGGCGTCGGGGTGGTCATTCCCGACCCGTGCCACCAGTGCATGGGTGACGGCCGGGTGCGGGCCCGCCGCGAGATCAGCGTCAAGATTCCTGCCGGTGTCGGCGACGGCATGCGCGTCCGGCTCGCCGCCCAGGGGGAGGTCGGGCCCGGGGGAGGCCCGTCGGGCGACCTGTACGTCGAGGTTCATGAGCAGGCCCACGACATCTTCGTGCGCGAAGGTGACGATTTGCACTGCACGGTTTCGGTGCCGATGGTCGATGCGGCGCTTGGGGTCACCGTGACGTTGGACGCGATCCTGGACGGGCCCAGCGAGATTGTGATCCCGCCCGGCACCCAACCGGCCGCGGTGATCACGCTGCGCGGCCACGGAATGCCGCACCTGCGGTCCAGTGCGCGCGGCGATTTGCATGTGCACGTCGACGTAATGGTTCCGGTCAGGCTGGACCACCGCGACACCGAACTGTTGCGTGAGCTGAAGAACCGCCGTGGCCGTGACGTCGCCGAGATTCGCTCGTCGCATGCCGCCGGCGGCGGGTTGTTCAGCAAGCTTCGCGAAACCTTCTCCGGGCGCTGACGCGGATTCAGGTCGCCGGGGCCCGCAGATGGTGGCAACGCTGTTCTATGTCGACACAGTGCCGGAGGCGGGAGAGCTGGCCGCACTGGACGGCGACGAAGGCTTTCACGCGGCCACGGTGCGGCGGATCCGTCCCGGTGAGCAGCTGGTCCTCGGGGACGGCGCCGGCGAACTGGCCCGCTGCGTGGTCGAGCACGCAGCGCGGGACGGGTTGACGGCACGGGTGCTGCAGCGCTGGAGCGTGGCTCCGGTGCGTCCGGCGGTCACCGTGGTGCAGGCATTGCCCAAATCCGAACGTTCGGAATTGGCGGTCGAATTGGCGACCGAGGCCGGTGCGGACGCATTCCTGGCCTGGCAAGCCGCACGTTGCGTGGCCAACTGGGAAGGAGCCCGGGCCGACAAGGGGCTGCGCCGCTGGCGCTCGGCCGCGCGCTCCGCGGCCCGGCAGTCCCGCCGCGCGCACATCCCACCTGTCGAGGGGGTGCTATCCACGGCGGCGCTGATACGGCGAATCACCGCTGAGGCGCAAGCGGGTGCGATGGTATTGGCATTGCATGAATCGGCAACCGATCGGCTCGTCGATACTGCTGTGGCACAAGCCAAATCGTTGGTTCTCGTGGTCGGTCCCGAAGGCGGAATTGCGCCCGAGGAGATGGACGCATTAGCAGGCGCCGGAGCGGTTTCGGTTCGGCTGGGCCCGACGGTGCTGCGGACGTCGACCGCAGCGGCGGTGGCGCTGGGGGCGCTCGGCGTGCTCACCGAGCGCTGGGATAGTGCTGCGAGCCTGTGATCCTCTGGCGGCCAATGCTGCGCTAGTGCAGTAGCATTCGTGTTCGCAGCGTGTCGACGCCCTTGCCGCTGAGCTGATCGAGTGCCCATGGGCGACCGGCCAGTGCCGAAGCCAACTGGGCGGCGCCGCCTGTCACCGCCCAATCGCCTTCGCCGCTGGTCCAATCGACATCGTGAGCGCGCAGACTCAGTCCGCGTGCCCGTTGCGCCGCCGGTACGAACGGGTTCGGGACCCGCACTTGGGTATTCAGCACGGCGACCAGGGCGTCGACGCCGACGGTGGGGGTTCGGTCCAACGCAAACGCGATGTCAAGTTCGTGAATCACGTGATCGCCCAGCAAGAGTCGCCGAGGGAATACCCGTCCGATCCCGCGTGGGTGGACCGCGAGCTCGGCGAATTCGGCGATCAACTCATCCGGATTGTGTCGCCGTGCTAAGTCGATGGCGAGCGCGGCGTTGGCGCGGTCGAATGAACCGCGCTGGCTGACCAGGCCGGCCGCCAACATGCGCAATGAGGCCCGATATCCGATCACCAGGTGGGCAAGTACGTCGTGGTTGCTCCATTCGCCGCACAGGCTTGGGGTGCCCCACTCGGCCGCCGACAGGCCGGAGGCGAATTCGACGAATCGAATATCGTTGTTGTGCAGAATGTTACGTGTCTTCGACATGGAGATGCTCCCGCAAGAAGGCGGTCTGGTCGGCAAGCAAGCTGTCGACAAGGGGTCGATGATAAATCTCGAAATGGTCACCGTCGTAGTGGCGCGCGATGCCGCGCGGCGCCCGCCCGGCTACGACCTCGGCATGACGCGGATCCATCAGTGTCTCCCGGCGGGAAACGCACACCAGTAGCGGCGCGCTGATCTGGCGGGCCGCCCGTTTGGTGCTGGTGACGCCGATGCCGAGGAGATTTGACGCGGCGATGCGGTTATCGAAGGACCCTCCCGGGTCGACGGTGGAGCGCCAGCCCTGCAGGGCGCCGGCCGCCGTCACCGCCGCCAGACTGCCCGGCGGTCCGACTATGGGGATGTATCGCCGCCGCAGGCCGGCGGCGCAGCGCAGGGCATCTTCGACAATTGCCGGCCCGGCCCGCAGCGTCGCCGCCAGCCCTAGCCGGCGCAGCGTTGCCGGGCCGTCCACGATGGGGCATTGCACGACGACCGCGCAAAGGTCCCGGCGGCGGGCCGCGATCAGCAGCACATGCATCGCGCCGAGGCTGGTGCCCCACAGCGCTACGCGACTCGCGTCGACGTCGGGCAGCGAGCGGGCGAACTCCAGCGCCGCGGCGATGTCTTGGCGGTGCCGACGCAGGCTGAGTCGTTGTCGCGGCGTGCCATCGGATGCGCCGAGATTCCGGTAGTCAAACGCGAGAGTGGCGATGCCGGCGGCGGCGAAGTGCCGCTCATATCGGGCCAGGGCCATGGTGTGGTTGGCGCCCAACCCGTGGGCGAGCACCACCAGCGGATACGGGCCCGGCCCCGCGGGGCGGGTGAACCAAGCCGCGCAGCGGGTGCCTCGCGATTCAAAGGCGGTGCCCAACGTTGAAACCATGGCGTGATCTCCATACGTACGTTGTACGTGTTTACCTTACGTACGATGTACCTGTCAACGGTTTGGGAGGGCGACGTGCGAGCACGCTTCACGGTTTCCGACATCGCCAGTGCGGCACTGGCCATCGTCGACCAAGACGGGCTCAGCGGGCTGAGCATGCGCTCGCTGGCCGCGTCTCTGGGCACTGGTCCGATGACGCTGTACAACTACGTCAGGGATCGGCGCGAACTCGAAGCGCTGGTGGCAGACGCGGTAGTCGCAGACGTCAAAGTCCCCGCACCCACCGATGATTGGCGCGCTGACGTACACGCGATCGCAACAGCGATGTGGGAGACGATGCGCCAGCATCCCAACGCCATCCCGCTGGTGCTGACCCGCCGTACCGTATCGGCGTCCAGCTATGTGGTCGCGGACCGGTTGATCGCCGCGCTCGGGCGCAGCGGGGTGGGCGATGCAGATCTGTTGGCGAGTTTTCGGGGGGTGCTCGGATTGGTCATGGGCAGTGCGCAGGCGGAGTTGGCCGGCCCGCTGGCCGGAACCGGACGGGAAAAGGAGCAGGTGGCCGTCGCGGCGCGGATCGGCGGTCTGGCCGGTGCCGAGCATCCGCACATCGCCGCGTTGGCGCAAGCCAGCCAACGGTCCACGCCGGCGGCTGACTTCGAACGGGCACTGGACATCCTGCTGGCGGGCATCGAATCATTCGAACGCCGTCGCGACCGGCGCTAGACTGTGAAATCAGCACACCCGCCCACCCTCCACTTCGATAGGCCAGAAAGCAGGCATCGGAAGCCACGTGACGCCCCGCGAGACCCGCGCTGCTGACGCAGTTGGAGCCCGACCGGCCGACCCTCAGGTACGCAGCAGCATCGACGTTCCGCCCGACCTGGTTGTGGGCTTGCTCGGCTCGGCCGACGAGAATTTGAGGGCACTCGAACGCACCCTGACCGCCAGCCTGCACGTGCGCGGCAACACGGTCACCCTGGCGGGCGAGCCCGCCGACGTCGCCGTCGCCGAGCGGGCCGTCTCCGAGCTGGTGGCGATCGTCGCCAATGGGCAGCCGTTGACTCCCGAGGTGGTGCGCCACAGCGTGGCGATGCTGGTCGGTGCCGGCAACGAGTCGCCGGCCGAGGTGCTGACTCTCGACATTCTGTCCCGCCGGGGAAAGACGATCCGGCCCAAGACGCTCAACCAGAAGCGGTATGTCGATGCCATCGACGCCAACACCATCGTCTTCGGGATCGGCCCGGCCGGCACCGGAAAGACCTACCTGGCCATGGCCAAGGCGGTCCATGCGCTGCAGACCAAGCAGGTCAACCGCATCATCCTGACCCGTCCTGCCGTGGAAGCCGGTGAGCGCCTTGGCTTCCTGCCGGGCACGCTGAGCGAAAAGATCGACCCGTACCTGCGGCCGCTGTATGACGCTTTGTACGACATGATGGATCCCGAGCTGATCGCGAAGCTGATGTCGGCGGGCGTCATCGAGGTGGCGCCGCTGGCGTATATGCGCGGTAGGACCTTGAACGACGCCTTCATCGTCCTCGACGAGGCGCAGAACACCACTGCCGAGCAGATGAAGATGTTCCTGACCCGCCTGGGTTTCGGATCCAAAGTCGTCGTCACCGGGGATGTCACCCAGGTTGACCTTCCGGGCGGCGCCAGGTCTGGGCTGCGCGCGGCGGTCGACATCCTCGACGATATCGACGACATTCACATCGCCGAACTGACCAGCGCGGATGTGGTGCGCCATCGCCTGGTCTCGGAGATCGTCGACGCGTATGCGCGATACGAGGAGCCGGGCTCGGGGATGAACCGGGCGGCTCGGCGGGCGTCGGGCACCCGCAATCGTCGATGATGGTGCGGTGAGCGTCTTATGAGCATCGAGGTATCCAACGAGTCGGGCATTGACGTCTCCGAGACAGAACTCGTCAGCGTGGCACGATTCGTGATCGGCAAGATGGACGTAAATCCGGGCGCCGAGCTGTCGATGGTGCTGCTGGATACCGCCGCGATGGCCGACTTGCATATGCGCTGGATGGATCTTCCCGGGCCGACAGACGTGATGAGCTTTCCCATGGACGAGCTGGAGCCCGGCGGCCGCCCCGATGCCCCCGAGCCCGGCCCGGCGATGCTCGGCGATATCGTGCTGTGCCCGGAGTTTGCCGCGGAGCAGGCGGCCGCGGCCGGTCACAGCCTGGGCCATGAGCTGGCGCTGCTGACGATCCACGGCGTGCTGCATCTACTCGGCTACGACCACGGTGAGCCAGACGAGGAGAAGGAGATGTTCGCCCTGCAGGACCGGTTGCTCGAAGAGTGGGTGGCCGAGCAGGTGCAGGCCTACCAGCAGGACCGTCAGGACGAACGGGATCGCCGCCTGCTGGACAAGTCAAGATATTTCGACGAGCCGTGAAAGGTCTGCCTCAGCTGCTCGGTGCGATCGCATTGGTCGGTCTGGGCGGATTGTTCGCCGCCATTGATGCCGCTATCAGCACGGTGTCACTGGCCCGGGTGCAGGAACTGGTGCGGGAGGCACGCCCCGGTGCGGTGGCCCTGTCCAAGGTGATGGAAGATCGACCGCGCTACATCAACCTGGTCGTGTTGCTGCGCATCGTGTGTGAGATCACCGCGACCGCGCTTCTGGTGGTGTTCTTCCGGCACAACCTCAGCATGAACGGGGGATTGTTCCTCGCGGCGGCCATCATGGTGGTGACCAGCTTCGTCGTCATCGGGGTGGGTCCGCGCACGTTGGGTCGCCAGAATGCGTATTCCATCTCGCTGGGTACCGCTGTTCCGTTGCAGGTGATTTCGTGGCTGCTGATGCCGATCAGCCGGCTTCTGGTGCTCTTGGGCAACGCGCTGACCCCGGGCCGGGGTTTCCGTAATGGGCCGTTTGCATCCGAGGTTGAGTTGCGTGAAGTCGTCGACCTGGCGCAGCAGCGCGGTGTGGTTGCCGCAGACGAGCGCCGGATGATCGAATCGGTCTTCGAGCTTGGTGACACCCCGGCGCGGGAGGTGATGGTGCCGCGCACCGAGATGGTGTGGATCGAAGGTGACAAGTCGCCCAGCCAGGCGATGACCCTGGCGGTACGAAGCGGACACTCCCGCATTCCGGTGGTCGGCGAGAACGTTGATGACATTCTTGGTGTGGTGTATCTCAAAGACCTTGTGCGGCAGACATTCTGCGCGCCCGACCAGGGGCGCAAGATTGACGTATCAGACCTCATGCGTCCCGCGGTGTTCGTGCCGGACTCCAAACCGCTGGATGCCTTGTTGCGCGAAATGCAGCATGACCGCAATCACATGGCGCTGCTGGTCGACGAATACGGGGCCATAGCGGGATTGGTGAGCATCGAAGACGTGCTCGAGGAGATCGTTGGTGAGATCGCCGACGAGTACGACGAAGCGGAGACGGCGCCCGTAGAGGCTCTGGGCGACAAACGATTTCGCGTATCGGCGCGCCTGCCGATCGAGGATGTGGGGGAGTTGTACGGGATCGAGTTCGACGGCGATCTCGATGTCGACACCGTAGGTGGCCTGCTGGCTCTGGAGCTGGGCCGGGTGCCCCTGCCAGGCGCTGAGGTGATATTCCACGGCCTGCGCCTGCGTGCCGAGGGCGGCCCCGACCACCGGGGCCGGGTAAGGATCGGCACCGTGTTGGTAAGTCCGATGGAAACCGAAGAGACCGACGGCGCGGGCGATGGCGCCGCGGAAACCGGTGCCGATGGCTGAGCCGCTGGATGCGCAAGTCGTCACGCTGGTGACGCTGGCGCGCGCCGAGGCCGACAGCGGTGCCGCCCTGCGCGATGTCGACGGCCGCACCTATGTGGCTGTGCCCGTGGGCCTGTCGACACTCACGGCGCCACCCGAGTTGTCGCCGATTGCCTTGATGATGACCGATAGTTCTGGGGAACCCTGTTATGACGTCTGAATTCCATTCCGGCTTCGTGTGTTTGGTCGGCCGACCGAACACCGGCAAGTCGACGCTGACCAATGCCCTGGTTGGCACCAAAGTGGCGATTACCTCGATGCGGCCGCAGACCACTCGGCATACGATTCGCGGGATTGTCCATCGGGACAGCTTTCAGATCATCCTGGTCGACACCCCGGGGCTGCACCGGCCGCGGACTCTGCTGGGCAAGCGGCTCAACGACTTGGTGCGCGACACGTACTCCGAGGTCGACGTGATTGGGCTGTGCATCCCGGCTGACGAATCGATCGGCCCGGGCGACCGCTGGATCATCGAGCAGATCGCTGCCACCGCGCCCAGGGTGAAGTTGGTTGTCATCGTCACCAAGATCGACAAAGTGCCCAAGGACCAAGTGGCCGCGCAGCTGGTCGCGGTCAGCGAATTGGTGACAAACTCCGCGGAGATCGTTCCGGTATCGGCGGTGACCGGCGCCCAGGTCGAGGTGTTGATCGACGTGCTGGCCCGCACATTGCCGCAGGGGCCGGCCTACTACCCCGACGGCGAGCTGACCGATGAGCCCGAAGAGGTTCTGATGGCCGAGCTGATTCGTGAGGCGGCTCTCGAGGGCGTGCACGACGAATTGCCGCATTCGCTGGCGGTGGTGATCGACGAGGTCAGTCCGCGGGAAGGGCGGGAAGACCTGATCGACGTCCATGCCGTGCTGTATGTCGAGCGGGACAGCCAAAAGGGGATCATCATCGGCAAAGGCGGTGCCCGGTTGCGTGAAGTGGGCACCGCGGCGCGAAGTCAGATCGAGAAGTTGCTAGGCACAAAGATCTACCTCGACTTGCGCGTCAAGGTCGCCAAGAACTGGCAGCGCGATCCCAAACAGCTAGGCCGACTTGGTTTCTAGCGCCGCGGCGGCCGGACACTGTGGATTGGGGGAGTGCTGGTCCCGGTGTTCCACCACACCTTCGGTTGCTTGGTCGCCCAGCCGCTGACCGCTTCCAACTCGGCGGCCAGCGAGATGAGCAGGCCTTCGCTCTCGGCCGGTCCCATCAACTGAACCCCGATCGGCAGACCGTCGACGGTGAACCCCGCGGGCACGTTGATCGAGGGCCAGCCCAGCAGATTCCACGGCCAGGTCAACGGGCATGCGGCAATGATGGCGCGATCGGTGGCCAACCCGCCCATATCGTCGAACGCGCGGGCCAGCGGCGGTGGCTGTGCGGTCGTCGGCGCCAAAACCACATCGACGATGTCGAAGATCGATCCCACCCGCCGTTGGGCGGCCGCTTCGTGGTGGCGCGCGTTGCGCAGAATGGCCTGCGAAAGCGCGTGCCCCGCGCGCATATTGGTCACCGTGCGGGGGTCCAGCGTGACACCGTCGCCCAGGCACTCCGCCCATTCCCACAGACCTGCGGTGGAGCGGGCGAGAAAGTCCCACGACAGCCGCAGCCCGTAGTCGGGGTTGCCCCGCTCCACGGTGTGGCCGAGCAGTTGGAGCTGTTCGCCCACTCGCCGCGTCGCAGCCAGGATCTCCGGATGCAGCTTGGCTCGAAAACCCGTGTAAGGGAACCGGGTTGACATTGCGATCTTCAATGGCCCGGGTGCAATACCGACGTAGTCGGATGCCGTCAAAGGTGCCGGCTTGTGCAGATCTCCCTCGACGTTGCCCGACGCCGCGTCCAGTACCAGGGCGGCGTCGGCAACCGTTCTGGCCAGCACGCCGTTGACCGTGATGCCGTTGAACGTCTCGGGCCACGGCCAGGTCGAGATGCGACCGCGTTGCGGCTTGATGCCCACCAAGTGGGTCCAGGCTGCGGGAACGCGGATGCTTCCGGCGCCGTCAGAGCCGATCGCAGCAGTGACCAGGCCCGCGGCCACCGCCGCCGCACTACCACCCGATGAGCCGCCCGGTGTGTGCCGTCGTGCCCACGGGTTGCGGGTGTGCCCGAATCCGGGACCACTGGTGAATGGCCACTGGCCTAATTCGCAGGTATTGGTCTTGCCGATGATCACCGCGCCGGCCGCCTTCAGACGGCGAACAACCTCACTGTCGTGGGCGGCTGGCCGGACGTATCCCTGGGTGCCGAACGCGGTCGGCACACCGGCAACGTCGACGTCGTCCTTGACCGCGATCGGGATGCCCAGCAGCGGCGCGGCATCCCCGGCGGCTCGCCGCCGGTCCGCCGCCGCGGCATCGGCCAGCGCGGACTCGGTAAGCACCACCCGAAACGCGTTCAGGGTGGACTGGCTCACCTCGATCTCGCGCAGGGACCTGCGCGTCAGCTCAACGGAGGTCACCGAACCGGAGGCCAGCTGGTAGAGCAGGTCGGTGAGGGTAGGCAGGCGCGGGCCGCCGGACCCGGAAACGGCCCCGGAAGCGAACCCAGAAGCGCCAACCACGGGGTACGAGACTATCGGCGCGGATACCGGCGATGTCGCGGTGGGGTGCGAAACTATTGTGATGCGGCTGTATCGAGACCGGGCTGTTGTGCTGCGCCAGCACAAGCTCGGTGAAGCCGACCGGATCGTCACCCTGTTGACCCGCGACCACGGGCTGGTGCGAGCGGTGGCCAAAGGTGTGCGGCGTACCCGCAGCAAATTCGGTTCCAGACTCGAACCGTTCGCGCACATCGATGCGCAATTGCACCCCGGTCGCAACCTCGACATCGTCACCCAGGTCGTCTCCATCGACGCCTTTGCCGCCGACATCGTCAACGACTACGGCAGGTACACCTGCGGCTGCGCGATGCTGGAAACCGCCGAACGCCTCGCCGGGGAGGAGCGTGCGCCCGCCCCGGCCCTGCACCGCCTGACGGTGGGTGCGTTGCGGGCGGTGGCTGACGGCAGCCGGCCTCGCGATCTGCTGTTGGATGCCTACCTGCTGCGTGCCATGGGCATCGCAGGCTGGGCGCCGGCGCTGACCGAATGCGCCCGCTGCGCCACGCCCGGCCCACATCGGGCCTTTCACATCGCGGCCGGGGGCAGCGTCTGCCCGCATTGCCGTCCGGCTGGCTCGACGACACCGCCGCTGGGCGTGCTGGACCTGATGTCCGCGCTGCATGACGGCGACTGGGCGGCCGCCCAGGGGGCGCCGCAATCGCACCGCAGCTACGTCAGCGGGTTGGTGGCCGCGCACCTGCAATGGCATCTGGAACGCCAGCTCAAGACGTTGCCGCTGGTGGAGCGGTTCTACCAGGCTGACCGATCGGTTGCCGAACGTCGCGCTGCGTTGATCGGGCAGGATAGTGAATGTGGCTAAGAGCGCCCGGCGACTGAAGTCCGCCGACTTCCCACAGCTGCCTCAGGCGCCGGACGACTATCCGACCTTTCCCGATACGTCGAGTTGGCCGGTCGTTTTCCCGGAGCTGCCGCCGTCGCCCGATGGCGGTCCGCGCCGGCCGCCGCAGCACGTCTCCAAAGCGGCCGCGCCACGGATTCCGGCCGACCGGTTACCCAACCACGTCGCCATCGTGATGGACGGCAATGGGCGGTGGGCCACCGAACGCGGGCTGCGCCGCACCGAGGGGCACAAGATGGGTGAGGCGGTGGTGATCGACATCGCCTGCGGTGCGGTCGAACTTGGGATCAAGTGGCTAAGCCTCTACGCCTTTTCCACCGAGAACTGGAAGCGCTCCGCCGAGGAAGTCCGCTTCCTGATGGGCTTCAATCGCGACGTCGTACGGCGACGCCGCGACGTCCTCAATCAAATGGGTGTTCGGATCCGCTGGGTGGGTTCGCGGCCGCGGCTGTGGCGCAGCGTCATCAACGAACTGGCGGTAGCCGAAGCAATGACCAACAACAACGACGTCATCACCATCAACTATTGCGTCAACTACGGTGGCCGCACCGAAATCGCCGAAGCTACCCGAGACATCGCCCGCGAAGTCGCCGCGGGCAGATTGAACCCGGAGCGGATCACCGAGTCCACCATCGCCCGTCACATGCAGCGACCCGACATCCCCGACGTCGACCTCTTTCTGCGGACCTCGGGGGAGCAGCGCTCCAGCAATTTCATGCTCTGGCAATCGGCATACGCCGAGTACATCTTCCAAGACAAGTTGTGGCCCGACTACGACCGGCGCGACCTGTGGGCGGCCTGCGAGGAATATGCCTCCCGCAATCGACGGTTCGGGAGCGCCTAGTGCCCTCCCTGCAGGATCGACTGGCATCGATACTTCGCGACGTTCTCCCCGTCGAGGAGGAACCCGACGGCGCGCTGACGGTGCGCCACGACGGTACGTTCGCCTCGCTGCGAGTGGTCAACATCGCCGAGGATCTTGATTTGGTATCGCTGACTCAGATACTGGCCTGGGATCTGCCGCTGACCAAGAAGATCGGCGATCTACTGGCCAACCAGGCGCGTGACACCAACTTCGGCGCCGTCACCACGGTTGAGAAGGTCGCCGACAAGGCTGTGCAGCGCAACGCCGGGAAGGGTTCGGCGAAGACGCTCCCGAAGACCGTGGACGTGATGCTGCGCTACAACTTCCCCGGCGCCGGCCTGACCGACAACGCGTTGCGAACCCTGATTCTGCTGGTCCTAGACAGTGGGGGCCAGATCCGCGGCAAGCTGACTTCCTAGCGCAGCGCCGCGGCTCCGTGCCGGCGGCAATCTGAGCAGGTGCCGAAGATCTCGATGGTGTGGCTGACGTCGGAGAAGCCGTGCCGGTCGGCCACGTTGGCAGCCCAGGTCTCGACTTCATGGTCGGCCACCTCGATGGTGGACCCACAGCCGCGGCACACCAGATGGTGGTGATGGTGCTGCGAGCACCGCCGGTAGACCGATTCACCGGTGTCGGTGCGCAGCGTGTCGACCGTTCCAGCGGATGCCATCGATTGCAGGGTCCGATAGACGGTGGTCAGGCCAATGTTCTCGCCGCGACGGCGTAGTTCGTCGTGCAGTTCTTGGGCGGAACGGAAGTCATCGACTGTTTCGAGCAATGTCGAAATCGCCGCTCGCTGCCGGGTTGAACGCACGCTTGTGCCGGTCATGCCGAATCCTCACCGGCGTGGGCGACCGCATCCACGACGATGTGCGCCAGGTGCTGATCGACAAGCCGATAGAGCACCTCGCGGCCGGACCGTTCGCCGGTTACCACGCCGGCGGCCTTGAGGATCTTCAGATGTTGGCTGACCAGTGGCTGTGGTACGCCCAATGCATCAACCAGTTCGTGAACGCAGCGCTGGGCTTCACGCAGCTGCAGCACGATGGCGATTCGCACGGGTGCGGCCAGAGCGCGCAGTAGCTCGCCGGCGCCCTCGAGGATTTCTCGCGGCGGCGGTGCGGGAAACGCGGGATGCTCGGCGAAGTCGCCAACATCGTGTTCGTGACGGGAAACGAAGTCGTCCTGGGCGGCCGTCGAAGGTGAGGGCGACGTCGCCATGTATTGAGTCACCGCCTCGAGGAGAGCAGATAATCGGACCGGGCCGGACTGCTGCCGAAGCGGCGTGCGGCTGACTTCCACTGTCACATGCATGATGATGCATGTCAAAGACCGCCGTGCCGATCGCTACCATGGCTGAGGTTTTTGTGCGCGGTGGCTTACCGGCGCACGAGTTTGCCCAATCGGGAAGGGAGTGGGTTGCCCCGTGGCGTCTGTCATTGACACCGTGGTGAACCTGGCAAAACGGCGAGGCTTGGTCTATCCGTCCGGTGAGATCTACGGCGGTACGAAGTCTGCGTGGGACTACGGTCCGCTGGGGGTCGAACTCAAGGAGAACATCAAACGGCAATGGTGGCGGTCGGTGGTTACCGGCCGCGACGACGTGGTCGGACTCGACTCGTCGATCATCCTGCCGCGCGAGGTCTGGGTGGCATCGGGCCACGTCGAGGTCTTCCACGATCCACTGGTGGAGTCGCTGATCACCCACAAGCGATACCGGGCCGACCATCTCATCGAGGCCTACGAGGCAAAACACGGTCAGCCGCCGCCGAACGGGCTCGCTGACATTCGCGATCCCGAAACCGGCGAGCCCGGCCAGTGGACCGAACCACGCGAATTCAACATGATGCTCAAGACCTACCTCGGCCCCATCGAAACCGAGGAGGGGTTGCATTACTTGCGTCCGGAAACGGCGCAGGGCATCTTCGTCAACTTCGCCAACGTGCTGACCACGTCGCGTAAGAAGCCGCCGTTTGGCATCGGTCAGATCGGCAAGAGCTTCCGCAATGAGATCACCCCGGGCAACTTCATCTTCCGCACCCGCGAGTTCGAACAGATGGAGATGGAGTTCTTCGTCGAGCCGTCCACGGCCAAGGAATGGCACCAGTACTGGATCGACACCAGATTGCAGTGGTACGTCGACCTCGGTATCGATGCCGAGAACCTGCGGCTATTCGAACACCCCAAGGAGAAGTTGTCGCACTACTCCGACCGCACTGTCGACATCGAATACAAGTTCGGCTTCGTCGGCAATCCATGGGGAGAGCTGGAGGGTGTCGCCAACCGGACCGACTTCGACTTGTCCACCCACTCCAAGCATTCCGGTACCGAACTGTCGTTCTACGACCAGGTCGAAGACGTTCGCTACACGCCCTACGTCATCGAGCCGGCAGCGGGGCTGACCCGTTCGTTCATGGCATTCCTGATCGACGCCTACACCGAGGACGAAGCTCCGAATGCCAAGGGCGGGGTCGACAAGAGAACCGTGCTGCGGCTGGACCCGAGGCTGGCGCCGGTCAAGGCAGCGGTGCTGCCGTTGTCACGGCACGCCGACCTGAGCCCCAAGGCGCGCGATTTGGCCGCCGAACTGCGCAAGTACTGGAACATCGATTTCGACGATGCCGGTGCCATTGGGCGGCGCTACCGGCGCCAAGACGAGATCGGCACCCCGTTCTGTGTGACGGTGGACTTCGACTCCCTCGAGGACGACGCCGTCACCGTGCGTGAGCGTGATGCCATGACCCAGGAGCGGATCGGGATCGCCAAGGTCGCCGACTACCTGGCGCCGCGTCTGAAGGGCTGCTAGACGTCGGGTCGTTCGGCGCTGTCGCCGGTTTGGTGTGCTTGCCGGCGCACCCGCGGCGGGAGTCTCGGCACCCGGTTGAGTGTTCTGTCTGCCATCGCCCCTCGATGGCATGTCGGGCCGGCTGTCGCCCCGGGATCGTGACCTGACCCGCGGCCCGGTTGGTGGCCGGTGGGTGCCGGTGCGTGTCGGTCGCGGTAACGCTCGGGTGTGCGGTTGAGAATATCCCGTTGAAGGAGGGGCGATTCTGATGAATTTCGCGGTGTTGCCGCCGGAGATTAATTCGGTGCGGATGTTCTCTGGTGCGGGGTCTGAGCCGATGTTGGCGGCGGCGGCGGCCTGGGATGGGTTGTCGGCGGAGTTGGCGGCGGCGGCGGAGTCGTTTGCGTCGGTGACCTCGGGTCTTGCGGGTGCGGGTCAGGCGTGGCAGGGTGCGGCGGCTTCGGCGATGGTGGCTGCGGCGGGGCCGTATGCGAGTTGGCTGGGGGCGGCGGCGGCGCGGGCCGCGGGGGCGTCGGCGTCGGCGAAGGTGGTGGCCTCGGCGTTTGAGGCGGCGCGTGCGGCGATGGTGCATCCGTTGGCGGTGGCGGCTAATCGCAATGGGTTTGTGCAGTTGGTGATGTCGAATTTGTTTGGTCAGAATGCGCCGGCGATTGCGGCGGCGGAGGGTGTGTACGAACAGATGTGGGCCGCTGATGTGGCGGCGATGGCGGGGTATCACGGTGGGGCTTCGGCGGCTGCTGCGCAGTTGAGTTCGTGGCAGGGGATGGTCTCGGGTGTTTTGTCGGGTGTGCCGGGTGTGTCGGGGTTGGTCGGCGGCGCGGCGCCCGCGGCCGCGGCGGTCACCACACCGCTGGCCAGCGCACAACTAGGCGTTCAGGCGCTCGGCAGTAGTGCTGCGGCCGCACCGGCCGCGGTGTCGCAGGAGCTCAGCGACCTGATCTTCAACCTGGGTATCGGCAACGTCGGTACGTTCAACCTGGGTAGCGGCAATCTCGGTAACACCAATCTCGGCAGCGGCAACGTTGGCAACCAAAACGTGGGTAGCGGGAACTACGGCAGCGGGAACTGGGGCGGCGGGAACACCGGTACCGGAAACACTGGAAGCGGAAATGCCGGCGACTACAACTTCGGCAGTGGAAACTTCGGCAGCGGGAACCTGGGCAGCGGCAATATCGGCAGCCTCAATCTGGGAAGTGGGAACTTCGGCACCCTGAACCTCTTCGGTGGCAACAACGGCGACCTCGGCCTGGGCAGTGGAAACACCGGCGACGTCAACGTCGGCAGCGGGAATAACGGCGGCGGCAACATCGGCTTCGGAAACCTGGGCGACAACAACATCGGCTTCGGGAACAAGGGCAGCGGAAACATCGGCTTCGGGCTCACCGGCGACGGCCAGTTCGGGATCGGCGGATTCAACTCGGGCACCGGGAACATCGGCCTATTCAATTCTGGAAACAACAACATCGGCTTCTTCAACTCGGGCGACAATAACTTTGGCTGGTGCAATTCCGGTAGCGGAAATACCGGCTTCGGGAACGCGGGCAACTTCAACACGGGCTTCTGGAATGCGGGCAGCTCGAATACCGGGTTCGGCAGTGCTGGTGATGGGAACTTCGGCCTCTTCAACGCTGGCAATCACAACTCGGGCAGCTTCAATGTGGGCACCGAAAGTACCGGCTTCGGAAACTCGGGAGCGGGCAACACCGGCTTCATGAACGCGGGTAACTCCAACACCGGCTCCTTCAACGGGGGCAACGTCAACACCGGCTTCTTCAACGGGGGTAACACCAACACCGGCGCGTTCAACGGGGGCGATCTCAATACCGCTATCGGCAGTTCCGTCAGCCAATCGGGGCTCAACTCGGGCTTCGGCAATCTCGGCAGCGGAAATTCCGGCTTCTACAACAGTGATCCCAACGGAAGCGCAAACTCTGGGTTCTTCAACACCGGAATCGGCAATTCGGGTGTTTCGAACGCCGGTCCCGCACTGGTCCCCGGCTACAACTCGGGATTCGGCAATATCGGTACCAACAACGCGGGTTTTGTCAACTCGGGCAATCGGCTTGCCGGCATCTCCAACTCGGGCGATGACAGCTCAGGCTTCCTGAATTCGGGCGATCAGAATTCGGGCGGGTTCAACTCGGGTACGGGACTGTCCGGCTTCTTCAGGTAGCCACCGAGATCACCGCGCCGTTTTGCGCGGCAGTCCTGATCAGCACCGTTGCGGATGGCGCTGGTGGCTGCTTGGGCGGCCCGCCGTAGTTGCCAGATCGATACCCGCAGGCTGACTCGATTACGGGGTTTGTGGCTGGGTTCTGACCTAATGTCGCTCGGGTGTTGTGGGTTCGGCGGGGGTGGCCGGGCTCTGGCCGGTGGGTGGCCGGTGGGTGCCGGTGCGTGTCGGTCGCGGTAACGCTCGGGTGTGCGGTTGAGAATATCCCGTTGAAGGAGGGGCGATTCTGATGAATTTCGCGGTGTTGCCGCCGGAGATTAATTCGGTGCGGATGTTCTCTGGTGCGGGGTCTGAGCCGATGTTGGCGGCGGCGGCGGCCTGGGATGGGTTGTCGGCGGAGTTGGCGGCGGCGGCGGAGTCGTTTGCGTCGGTGACCTCGGGTCTTGCGGGTGCGGGTCAGGCGTGGCAGGGTGCGGCGGCTTCGGCGATGGTGGCTGCGGCGGGGCCGTATGCGAGTTGGCTGGGGGCGGCGGCGGCGCGGGCCGCGGGGGCGTCGGCGTCGGCGAAGGTGGTGGCCTCGGCGTTTGAGGCGGCGCGTGCGGCGATGGTGCATCCGTTGGCGGTGGCGGCTAATCGCAATGGGTTTGTGCAGTTGGTGATGTCGAATTTGTTTGGTCAGAATGCGCCGGCGATTGCGGCGGCGGAGGGTGTGTACGAACAGATGTGGGCCGCTGATGTGGCGGCGATGGCGGGGTATCACGGTGGGGCTTCGGCGGCTGCTGCGCAGTTGAGTTCGTGGCAGGGGATGGTCTCGGGTGTTTTGTCGGGTGTGCCGGGTGTGTCGGGGTTGGTCGGCGGCGCGGCGCCCGCGGCCGCGGCGGTCACCACACCGCTAGCCGGCGCCGCACAAGCGGTTGCGTCCCAAGCGGCCAGCGTGGTGCCCGCGCCGCTTCAGGGCATCAACCTCGGTTTCGGCAACATCGGTTCTCTCAATTTGGGCAGCGGAAACATCGGCGACGGGAACCTGGGCAGCGGCAATATCGGCAACATCAACTTCGGTAGCGGAAATATCGGCGGCACCAACCTGGGTGGTGGCAACCAGGGTGACTTCAACCTGGGCAGCGGCAATATCGGCAACTTGAACCTCGGTAGCGGTAACTTCGGTAGCCAAAACCTCGGTAGCGGCAATATCGGTAGCATCAACTTCGGTGTCGGAAATATTGGCAACACCAACATCGGTAGCGGCAATATCGGCAACACGAACTTCGGCAGCGGAAACATCGGCAGCCTCAACTTCGGAAGCGGCAATTCCGGTAGCAATAATATCGGCTTCGGCAACTTCGGCAGCAGTAATTTCGGTTTCGGAAACACCGGTAACAACAACATCGGATTCGGGCTGACGGGTGATGGCCAGTTCGGGATCGGCGGATTGAACTCCGGTAGCGGCAACATCGGGTTGTTCAACTCGGGCGACAACAACATCGGCTTCTTCAACTCGGGCTCGGGCAACCTCGGCTTTGGGAATGCGGGGAACTCGAACACCGGTTTCGGTAATGCGGGCGACGTGAACACCGGCTTCTGGAACGGTGGCAGCATCAATACCGGCGTCGGGCATGCCGGTGCGACCAACTTCGGATTCTTCGATTCCGGTAACTACAACGCCGGCAGCTTCAACGCTGGAAACTCAAACACGAGCTTTGGTAACTCCGGCGACGTGAACACGGGCTTCCTCAACGCGGGAAACATCAACTCTGGCTTCGGTAATGCGGGCAACGTCAACACCGGCTGGGCAAATGCCGGTGACATCAATACGGGCGGATTCAACGGGGGCGTCCTTAATACCGGATTCTTTAGCGCGACGACCCACGCTGGCCCCAACTCTGGCTATTTCAATGTCGGTACGGGAAACTCGGGCTTTGGCCACAACGACCCATCTGGCTCCGGGAACTCGGGCCTACAGAATTCAGGCTTCGGTAATTCGGGGTACGTGAACACCAGCACCACGAGCACCTTCGGTGGTAACTCCGGGGCGCTGGATACGGGTTACGGAAATGCTGGCTTCTACAATGCGGCTGTTCAGAATGCGGGCTTTGTCATCGCGGGTGTCAACACCTCGGGCATTCTCAGCTCCGGAACAGGTAGCTCAGGTCTGCTGGTCTTTGGCGACGGGCTGTCGGGCTTCTTCAAAAACGTTCTCTAGCGGCGCGCCCTTGGCCTAGTCGGCGGCGCCGACGCGAGCCGCAGTTGCCTTGTGCTGTCGCACTTCACGAGCTCGGGCATGGGTGGGGCGGGGGCGCTGGTTGGTCGGCGCCTCCGGGACAGGCCGCCCGGCTCTCGAGAGTTCTTGAGGGCTCTTAAGGGGTAGTCCATGCGGAACCGCAATCCGGGCTGGGGCTCGGTGAATTGTTCGGCTGACGCAGCGGCGACAGAGCAGCGCGCATGTTGCCGCACTTGATGAGCGGACGAATTCATCTCCGATATGGCCGTCGCCCAGGCGGCGAATCAAACTCATAGCACAGTGAATTCACAGCTAGTCCGGGCAGTTGTCGGCTGAGTGGGCGGCTGCGATGAGATGGTCCCGTGATGCAGACATACCCGTTGACCTGCGCATATCCGTAATTCATCAGCGGCGCTTTGCGCAACGGCGAGATTTTTGCTGTGATTTACATTACGATCCGCCAGTAGGTTCCTGTGCGTGTTGGGGGTCGCTGTGGTTGGTTGGTTGTCGGAGCCGTTAGTGCGGCTGATTGGTTGGGGGTTGTGATGATTTTGGACTTTGCGTGGTTGCCGCCGGAGATCAATTCGGCGCGGATTTTCTCGGGTGCGGGTTCTGGGCCGTTGCATATGGCTGCGGCGGCGTGGGAGGGGCTGGCTGCGGATTTGGCGGCGTCGGCGGCGTCGTTTAACTCGGTGATTTCGTCGTTGGCGTCGGGGCCGTGGTCGGGTCCGGCGTCGGTGTCGATGGCGGCTGCGGCGGCGCCGTATGTGGGGTGGTTGGATGCGGCGGCCGGGCAGGCGGCGGCTGCTGCGAGTCAGGCTCGGGTGGCGGCGACGGCGTTTGAGACGGCGTTGTCGGCCACGGTGCATCCGGCGGCGGTGACTGCCAATCGGACGTCGTTGGTGTCGTTGATCACGACGAATTTCTTGGGTCAGAACACGCCGGCGATTGCGGCTACTGAGTTCGACTATGTGGAGATGTGGGCTCAGGATGTGGGCGCGATGGTTGGTTATGACGCGGGGGCGACTTCGGTGGCCGCGGCGTTGACGCCGTTTAGCATTCCGCCGTTGGATTTGGCGGGCCTGGCGGCGGGGATCAATGCGCAGGTTGCTGGGGCGGCTACGGCGATGACGGCGGCGATTTCCCCGGCGGCGCAGGGTGCGATCGCTGGGCTGCCCGGTGTGGTGGCGGGAGTGCAGTCGGCGGCCGCGGCGGTGCCGTTGGATTCGGTCATGTCGGTCGCCCAGATTGGCATGTACCCGGCCAGCATGTTGATGGGGCCGTTGATGCAGCTGGGCAGTTCGGCGAATACGGCGGGGTTGGCCGGCGCTCAGGCGGCGGGATTCGCCGCTGCTGACATGCCCAAGATGGTGGATGCCGTCAGCCCGATGAAGGGCCTCGGTGGTGCGGGTCTGGGTGCGGGGATGGCCGCGGATTTGGGTAAGGCTCGGTTGGTGGGTGCGATGTCGGTGCCGCCGACCTGGGAGGGGTCGATTCCGAAGGGGTTGTCGACGTCTGCGATGGCCGGGATGGGCGCGATGCCCGAGGTGGCTGGGGCAGGCGGGGCTCCGATGGGGATGATGCCGATGCCGATGGGTATGGGTGGTGCCGGGGCGGGTATGCCTGGCGGGATGTTGGGTCGTGGGGGCGCGAGTCCGCACGTGGTGCAGTCGCGGCCGAGTGTGGTGCCGCGGATCGGTGTCGGATAAGCGGGGGGTGATTGGTCGGGGTTTCGGGTTTGCGGTACTTGGTCGGGTCTGAATGTCTTTTGGGAAAGGGGAATAGGCAGTGACTACTCGGTTTATGACTGACCCGCATGCGATGCGGGACATGGCGGGTCGTTTTGAGATGCATGCGCAGACGGTTGAGGATGAGGCCCGCAAGATGTGGGCGTCGTCGCAGAACATCGCCGGCGCGGGCTGGAGCGGTATGGCGTCGGCGACTTCGCTGGACACCATGGGTCAGATGAACACGGCCTTCCGCAACATTGTGAACATGCTGCATGGGGTGCGTGACGGGTTGGTTCGCGACGCGAACAACTACGAGCAGCAAGAGCAGGCTTCGCAGCAGGTTTTGGGTAGCTAGGAGGGGTTGGGGCGATGACGATCAATTACCAGTTCGGTGATGTGGATGCCCATGGGGCGCTGATTCGGGCTCAGGCGGCGGCGTTGGAGGCTGAGCATCAGGCGATTGTGCGTGATGTGTTGGCCGCTGGGGATTTCTGGGGTGGTGCCGGGTCGGTGGCGTGCCAGGAGTTCATCTCGCAGTTGGGCCGTAATTTCCAGGTGATCTACCAGCAGGCCAATGCCCACGGTCAGAAGGTGCAGGCTGCCGGTAACAACATGGCCAGCACCGACTCCGCGGTGGGTTCGAGCTGGGCATAGCCGGCCAACCAGTCGGCGATCAGGGGCGCGGGTGACACGCAGCAGGGGATCTGCGGCACCCGCGCCCTTCTGTCTACAGGCAGAAGCGGTGGCCAGGTAACAAACGGTGCACCCCCGAGCGAATACCAAATTGCAGGATCGTTTGGCGATTCGGTAAAAGCCCGGACTTATGCGTCACGGTGCCTTACGATCCGCCCATGGGTTCCTATGGGGTTGTTGTGAGTCGGGTTTGCGTGGCGGAGCGGTCGGCGCGGCTGATTGGTTGGGGGTTGTGATGATTTTGGACTTTGCGTGGTTGCCGCCGGAGATCAATTCGGCGCGGATTTTCTCGGGTGCGGGTTCTGGGCCGTTGCATATGGCTGCGGCGGCGTGGGAGGGGCTGGCTGCGGATTTGGCGGCGTCGGCGGCGTCGTTTAACTCGGTGATTTCGTCGTTGGCGTCGGGGCCGTGGTCGGGTCCGGCGTCGGTGTCGATGGCGGCTGCGGCGGCGCCGTATGTGGGGTGGTTGGATGCGGCGGCCGGGCAGGCGGCGGCTGCTGCGAGTCAGGCTCGGGTGGCGGCGACGGCGTTTGAGACGGCGTTGTCGGCCACGGTGCATCCGGCGGCGGTGACTGCCAATCGGACGTCGTTGGTGTCGTTGATCACGACGAATTTCTTGGGTCAGAACACGCCGGCGATTGCGGCTACTGAGTTCGACTATGTGGAGATGTGGGCTCAGGATGTGGGCGCGATGGTTGGTTATGACGCGGGGGCGACTTCGGTGGCCGCGGCGTTGACGCCGTTTAGCATTCCGCCGTTGGATTTGGCGGGCCTGGCGGCGGGGATCAATGCGCAGGTTGCTGGGGCGGCTACGGCGATGACGGCGGCGATTTCCCCGGCGGCGCAGGGTGCGATCGCTGGGCTGCCCGGTGTGGTGGCGGGAGTGCAGTCGGCGGCCGCGGCGGTGCCGTTGCAGTCGGTCATGCAAGTTGCCCAGATTGGCATGTACCCGGCCAGCATGATGATGTCGCCGATGATGCAGCTGCTGAATTCGGCGAATTCGGCGGGCTTGGCCGGTACCCAGGCGGCGGGATTCGCCGCTGCTGACATGCCCAAGATGGTGGATGCCGTCAGCCCGATGAAGGGCCTCGGTGGTGCGGGTCTGGGTGCGGGGATGGCCGCGGATTTGGGTAAGGCTCGGTTGGTGGGTGCGATGTCGGTGCCGCCGACCTGGGAGGGGTCGATTCCGAAGGGGTTGTCGACGTCTGCGATGGCCGGGTTGGGCGCGATGCCCGCTGAGATGGCGGAGGCGGGCCGGGCTCCGATGGGGATGATGCCGATGCCGATGGGTATGGGTGGTGCCGGGGCGGGTATGCCTGGCGGGATGTTGGGTCGTGGGGGCGCGAGTCCGCACGTGGTGCAGTCGCGGCCGAGTGTGGTGCCGCGGATCGGTGTCGGATAAGCGGGGGGTGATTGGTCGGGGTTTCGGGTTTGCGGTACTTGGTCGGGTCTGAATGTCTTTTGGGAAAGGGGAATAGGCAGTGACTACTCGGTTTATGACTGACCCGCATGCGATGCGGGACATGGCGGGTCGTTTTGAGATGCATGCGCAGACGGTTGAGGATGAGGCCCGCAAGATGTGGGCGTCGTCGCAGAACATCGCCGGCGCGGGCTGGAGCGGTATGGCGTCGGCGACTTCGCTGGACACCATGGGTCAGATGAACACGGCCTTCCGCAACATTGTGAACATGCTGCATGGGGTGCGTGACGGGTTGGTTCGCGACGCGAACAACTACGAGCAGCAAGAGCAGGCTTCGCAGCAGGTTTTGGGTAGCTAGGAGGGGTTGGGGCGATGACGATCAATTACCAGTTCGGTGATGTGGATGCCCATGGGGCGCTGATTCGGGCTCAGGCGGCGGCGTTGGAGGCTGAGCATCAGGCGATTGTGCGTGATGTGTTGGCCGCTGGGGATTTCTGGGGTGGTGCCGGGTCGGTGGCGTGCCAGGAGTTCATCTCGCAGTTGGGCCGTAATTTCCAGGTGATCTACCAGCAGGCCAATGCCCACGGTCAGAAGGTGCAGGCTGCCGGTAACAACATGGCCAGCACCGACTCCGCGGTGGGTTCGAGCTGGGCATAGCCGGCCAACCAGTCGGCGATCAGGGGCGCGGGTGACACGCAGGCGAGCTGCGGCACCCGCGCCGCTGCCCTATCAAGACCAGCACCCCGCACCAAATTTGTTGCACTGCAATAGGTTCAAGTTCCTCCGAACTTGACGTATCGGTGCGCGCCGGCCCGGTGAATTGATGGTCGGGGGCCCTTCACGGGGCCAAACCCTAGTCAGATGTGGCCCATCCCGCTGGTCATGAGGAATACGCCGAGCACGGCGATGACGACGCCAACAAGCTGCTGCCGTCGGGCTTTGACGTAGCTATGTAGCGAGGACATGATTCGGCCGGTGCTCGCTGGCGCGGCCAATTGGCTGGCCAGCGGAAGCTCGATGAAGGCCAGCGCGATAAGGGTGTAGATCCCGGCCGCACTGACTTGGGTACCTGCGGCAGCACCGGACGCCAGAATCGCGGTGAGCGCCGCCAAGAATCTGAAATCGATCAGCATTGCCGCCCCGAGAAGGAACGCCATCCGCAGCGGGCGCGCCTCCAGCGCAAACTGGGCGCGCATCGACAAGCGTGCGAACGTGGTCGATGTCAGGACCTGCCAGTGGGATGAATTGCTGCCTGGCACGCCGAATTGCGCGCGTTGGCGCGGTGAAATACCGACCGCAAGTCCCGCGATCAGCAGTGCCAGCACGCCCATTGCGATCTGAATATGCCCGGCCGCCGAGCTGGCTGTGGCATGTTGAACTCGCTGCATGGTTTCCAGCGTGAACTCGCGCAGTCCAAACAGGACACCTAGCGCCAGCGTGACGCAAGTGGTGATGCCGCCCAGCCAGAACGCGATCAGCTGGCCCAGGGGGCGAGGGCGCGATGACAGCAGGACGCTGATCCCGAGCCGCACCGGGTCGGCCGTCGCCACAAGAGCTAACACCAGCACCGTGCACCACATGGGAACGGACGCTACAACGACCGCGTGGGTTACGAAACCCATATCGATGATCGATTTTCCGATCACGACCGGATTACTCGAGCCGCGAATCGCTTCTGGCTTCAGAATAAGATCCTAGTTGCTCAAGTTTGTCGATACTCGTGTGGATGGGTGGCCTCTGAACAGGGGAAACTCTGTGTTGTTGGGGCCGGAGGCGGGGCGAGAAATGGCTCTATGAGGGATCGATTAGGAATGTGAGACTAGATAAATTTTTGTCGTGATGCCTTTTAAAAAATGTCGTTCCGCAGTTAGTGGCTATCGCTGCGTCGAGCGGCCCGCGGGCGCCGATGCCACCGTGGCCCGCCGGCCTGCGCTCGGGGGATCAACCCCGTGATCCTTCGAAGGATCGCCGGGCCTTGCGGTTGTTGGTAGCTGGTTGCCGATGATCGACGGCGCGACCCCGGCGGTGGTTTTGACGGCATTTGAATGCAATTCAGGCGACCTGTGAGTTGCCCGAAATCTGTCAAAACACGCCGCATTGTGCTGCCGAAGCGAACGGCGAACATAGTTGCCGGTAACCAAAACCCAGAACGACACGCCGGTCGGCCTGCCGCTGTTGACCGCCTCCGTAACACTACCGTGATCTGAAGTGTTTTCAGGGAGGCGATTAGGTGAGCGGCAACCCGTTCCGAGGAATGTCGCGCCGGGAGTTCATCGCCAAGATGACGGGCGCTGGTGCCGCGGCATTGCTGATGGACTATGCGGGGCCGGTCATCGAAAAGGCATATGGTGCCGGGCCGTGCTCAGGTCAGCTCACTGACATCGAGCACATCGTGCTGTTGATGCAGGAGAACCGGTCATTTGACCATTACTTCGGCACCCTCTCCAGCATTCGGGGTTTCAGCGACCCATCGCCGGCGTTTCAGCAAAAAGGTTGGAACCCCAGGACGCAGGCGCTGGACCCAGCAGGGACCACCATTCCGTTCCGGCTCGACACCACCCGCGGCCCTTTCTTGGACGGCGAGTGTGTCAACGACCCGGAGCACCAATGGACCGCAATGCATCTCTCGTGGAACGGCGGCGCCAACGACAACTGGTTGCCCGCTCAGGCGAATACCCGCACGGGGCCCTACGTCCCGATGACAATGGGCTACTACACGCGCCAAGACATACCGATCCACCATTTGCTGGCCGATACGTTCACAATCTGCGACGGCTACCACTGCTCGCTGTTGACCGGCACTTTGCCCAACAGGCTGTACTGGATGAGCGCCTGGAATGACCCGGCTGGCACCAACGGAGGGCCCCAACTCGTCGAACCCGGCTTTCTGCCGCTGCATCAATACAGCTGGCGCATCATGCCGGAGAACCTCGAGGACGCCGGCGTGAGTTGGAAGGTCTACCAGAACAAAGACGCGGGGCGCTTCATCAATACCCCGATCAGCAACAATGGCCTGGTCCAGGCCTTCAAGCAGTCCGGTGATCCGCGGTCGAACCTGGCCAGGTACGGCATCGCGCCGGGCTACCCGGTGGACTTCGCCGCCGACGTCAAGGCCAACAGACTGCCGAAGGTTTCTTGGTTGGTGCCGAACTTCCTGCAGTCCGAACACCCCGCGCTTCCGGTCGCGTTGGGCGCTGTGGCCATGGTGACGGCGCTGCGGATCCTGCTGTCCAATCCCGCGGTGTGGGAGAAGACGGCCTTGATCATCAGTTATGACGAGAATGGTGGCTTTTTCGATCACGTGACCCCGCCGACGGCGCCCCCCGGGACGCCCGGGGAATGGGTAACGGTGCCGGACATCAATTCAGTCCCGGGGTCGGGCGGAATCCGCGGACCGCTGGGGCTGGGCTTCCGAGTGCCCTGCATTGTTGTGTCGCCGTTCAGCCGCGGGGGCTTGATGGTCCATGACATCTTCGATCACACCTCGCAGCTGAAGTTGATCAGCAAGCGATTCGACGTGCCAGTGCCCAACCTGACCGCGTGGCGAGATGGCGTGGTCGGCGACATGACCTCAACGTTCAACTTCGCAACCCCGCCAAATCCGTCGCGGCCCAATTTGAGTCATCCGCTTCTGGCGGCGGTGCCAAAACTCCCGCAATGTATCCCGAACGTGGTGCTGGGAACCTCGGATGGAACTTTCCCGGCCATCCCATATCGAGTGCCCTATCCCCAGTCGATGCCCGGCCAGGAAAGCACCCCGGTGCGTGGGATTCCCAGCGGATTGTGTGTGTGACCAGAGCGCACTGAGGCGATCGCGGTACCGACGACACCCGGCGCGTCCTGATGGTGCGCCGCGGGTCCGCCCTGGCCGGCGTGATCCGGCGAAGTTCTGTGGATTCGATTGGCGGGCAATGGAATTGGCCGCTACCGGCGCAGTCGCGTCATCGGTCGGTCCGATGTCTGAAAATGCTTGTGCGGCAGGGCCGATGCGCGAGAACCCGTCATTTCCACAGCGGCGGCGGGGATAACACGCGCGCAAGATTGCGGCGCCATGCAACGGTTGGGCCCGGTTCACGCATACGCGCGCTATTGGACATGGCAACAATCCCCGGATGACACGCCGGTCGGCATTTGTCGCCTGTGTGCGTCCTCAACATAAGGTGACCCACGACACGCGAAGGAGTGCGCATGGTGAGCCGAGACGCGTTCGCCGGAATGTCACGTCGAGAATTTATGGCTAAGGCCACCGGGGTTGGCGCCGGCGCTTTTCTCACAGACTGGGCCGCTCCGGTGATTGAAAAGGCTTATGCGGCCGGTCCGTGCTCCGGACATCTGACCGATATTGAGCACATCGTGTTGTGTCTTCAGGAAAACCGGTCTTTTGACCACTATTTCGGCTCGCTCTCGAGTGTGGACGGGTTCGACACCCCAACGTCGTTGTTTCAGCAGAAGGGTTGGGACCCGCGGACACAATCGGTCGATCCGGCCGGTACCACGGTGCCCTATCGCATCGATACGACCCGGGGTCCCAACGGAGTTGGCGAGTGCGTCAACGATCCCGATCACCAGTGGATCGCCGCCCACCTGTCTTGGAATGGGGGCGGCAACGACGGCTGGTTGGCCGCGCAGGCCAGGACGCGGTCGCAAGCCAATACGCCGGTGGTAATGGGTTATTACGCACGCCCGGACATACCCATCCATTACCTGCTGGCCGACACCTTCACGATATGCGACCAGTACCACTCGTCGCTGTTGGGCGGGACAATGCCCAATCGGCTGTACTGGATCAGTGGAACCGTCAATCCTGACGGTGACAAAGGCGGCCCTCAAATCGTCGAGCCGACTATTCAGCCGAAGTTGACATTCAGCTGGCGTCTGATGCCAGAGAATCTCAGCGATGCCGGTGTCAGCTGGAAGGTCTACAACAGCAAGTTGCTCGGCGGGCTCAACGACACATCGCTGAGCCGCAACGGATATGTGGGCAGCTTCAAGCAGGCGGGAGATCCGCGGTCGGATCTGGCCCGCTACGGCATTGCGCCGCGTTATCCCGCCGACTTTGTGCTCGACATCATGAACAACCGGTTGCCGCAGGTGTCGTGGGTCGTCCCCCTGACCGTCGAGTCCGAGCATCCCTCGTTCCCGGTCGCGGTCGGTGCGGTCACCATCGTCAACCTGATCCGGGCCTTGCTGCGAAACCCGGCCGTGTGGGAGAAGACCGCGCTGATCATCGCCTACGACGAACACGGCGGCTTCTTCGACCACGTGACGCCGCCGACGCCGCCGGAGGGTACGCCTGGTGAATGGATCCCCCCAACGGTCGACATCAACACGGTCGACGGGTCCGGCGGTATCCGCGGGCCGATTGGCCTGGGCTATCGAGTGCCTTGCTTTGTCATTTCTCCCTACAGCCGCGGCGGACTGCTGGCTCACGAGCGGTTCGACCACACTTCGCAGCTGCAGCTGATCGGCAAGCGATTCGGGGTGCCGGTTCCCAACCTGACCCCATGGCGGGCCAGCGTGACCGGGGACATGACTTCTGCATTCAATTTCGCTGTCCCGCCCAACCCCTCGCCGCCCAACCTCGACCATCCGGCCAAACAACTGCCGAAGCTGATCAACTGCGTACCGAATGCGGTGTTGGGATTTCTCAACGAAGGGCTTCCGTATCGGGTGCCTTATCCCCAGACGACGCCCACACAGGAGTCCGGACCGGTGCGTGGCGTCCCCAGCGGCATCTGTTAGTCGCTGAATAGCTGCCTATGCCAAAGGGAGCCCACCGCCATCGCAGCCGGGCGGCATGGGGCCCACGCGGCGCTGGTCGAGGGGCAGGTCGAGCCGGTGTCGGCCGGACCGTCGTGAGCCGTTCGCTGTGCAAGTCGCACATCGAGCGGTGTCCGTCTGGGCCCCCAGAAAATTCGATCAATCGGGGCATATGGCCCGCGATATTGGCTTACGATGCGGGTGCTTGGTGGTTTGTATTTCGCCATTGAGAGTTGGGGTCTTGAGATCGGCACTGGAAGGGGACAGCGTGCTATTGCCTCTTGGTCCGCCCTTGCCACCTGATGCTGTGGCGGCTAAACGGGGTGAGTCGGGGCTGCTCTGCGGCTTGTCGGTTCCGCTCAGCTGGGGTACGGCCGTTCCGCCGGATGACTACGACCATTGGGCACCGGAGCCTGAAGAAGGCGCCGAGGCCGTGGTCGAAGAAAACGTGGATGCGGCAGCTGCCGGTACCGACGAGTGGGACGAGTGGGCGGAATGGAGGGAGTGGGAGGCAGCAAATGCCGAACCTCATTTCGAGATGCCCCGTACCAGCAGCGTGATACCGAATTCGCCGGCGGCCGGTTGAGAGAGAGGGGGAAGACAGTCATTCCTTCACGATTGATTGGCGGCTTGGGGATCCCGCAGTCGGCAATACCAACAATCAATCTGCATGAGTAGTCCCAGGTAACTGAGTCGAGAGAATTAGGAGACAGGCAAGATGGCAACACGCTTTATGACCGACCCGCACGCTATGCGGGACATGGCGGGCCGTTTCGAAATGCACGCCCAGACGGTCGAGGACGAGGCCCGCAAGATGTGGGCGTCCTCGCAGAACATCGCCGGCGCGGGCTGGAGCGGTATGGCTTCGGCAACCTCGCTGGACACCATGGGTCAGATGAACACCGCTTTCCGCAACATCGTCAACATGCTGCACGGCGTGCGTGACGGTCTCGTTCGCGACGCGAACAACTACGAGCAGCAAGAGCAGGCCTCCCAGCAGGTCCTCCGCGGCTAACGTCCACCGCAGCGAAAGCTGTTGCAGCCAAACACTTTTACAAGCTAAGGAGAACAGGTTCAATGACAATTAACTACCAGTTCGGCGATGTCGACGCCCACGGCGCCCTCATCCGCGCACAGGCCGCTTCGTTGGAGGCCGAGCACCAGGCCATCGTTCGCGATGTGCTGGCCGCCGGTGACTTCTGGGGTGGCGCCGGTTCGGTGGCTTGCCAGGAGTTCATCACCCAGTTGGGTCGCAACTTCCAGGTGATCTACGAGCAGGCCAACTCGCACGGCCAGAAGGTTCAGGCTGCCGGCAACAACATGGCGCAAACGGACAGCGCCGTCGGTTCCAGCTGGGCCTGATAGGTCTGGAGAAGTTTCGGTTCGCGGCGGCGCACCGCTGGCCGGTGCGCCCGCCCTACCGAAAATGTGCACGTCCATGTACGGGTACCCGGTGCCCGCACGTGGACGTGCACATTTTTGTGCCTGATGTTCCCTGTGCCCAATTGTTCCCGTTGTCCGCAACTAGCCGAGACGGTCGAGACGGTTGCGTTGGCTGGGGGCGTGGGCTCTAGAACCGCCCGCCGCCGCCCAGGAAGCCGCCGCCGGATGAGTCGCCGGACGAGCCCGATGAGCCGCCGAACGAGGTGGGGCTCCACCCGCCGAAACCACCGCGCATGCCTCCGCTGAGGAGGTCGCCGATGATGATGCCGCCAAGGACTGCGCCGGTGTTGCTGCCGCCCTGGCGCGTGTAGGCGCGCTGGGCGGCCTGCACGTCGGAATTGGCCAGCGACTGCGCGTTCGCGGCCAGCGTCGAGGCCGCGTTGGCCTGGGCTATCGCTTCGGTCGGATTGGTCGATCGGTAGCTCTGTGCGGCGTCGAGTCGACGTCCGGCCTCGGCCAGCCGGGTCCTGGCTTCCGGCCCGATACTGCCGCGACGGGTATCGATGTAGTCCGAGACCGCGCGTATCCGCGACTCGGCCGTGAACAGTGCCTGTTCGAGTGAACGTCTGAGGTGTTCGGCGTTTGCCTGCTCCTGGGCGATGGCGGCCAGGAGCCGATCGAGATCGGCGTCTGCCGTGGTGAGCTGGGCAAATGCACTCAGTGGATCCGCGGCGCCGGTGACGCGAGCGTTATCGACGGCCCGAGCGGCCGCATCGCGGGCCGCGATCAGCTCTGCGGCGTAGGCCGATTTGTTGGCCGGTGACTTCTGCAATTGCTCGTTGGCGTGCTGGATGCCCGCCTGAATGTCTGCCAGCACCGACGGCATGGTGGCAACCGCATGTCCGATGTCGCCGGCCGCGCTGTCCACCGCGTCGAGCAGCGAACGAGCCTGACCGAGCGCGGACTCGGCGGCACGTACCGCATCCACCAGACCCGTCTGTTGGCCGCTGACTGCCTTTGCGGACAACTCACGTGCCGAGCTGATGTTGCTATCGGCGAAAGCCAGCAGTTCGTGGGCGGAGGCGACATTGGCGGAGATCGAACTCAGCGCGGTGGCCCCGAACTCGTCGTGCAGCTCGACCAGTCGCTGTTCGGTCGGGGCAATGCGGGTGGTGAGTTCGACGTATCGCTGGGTGAGCAGGTCCAGCCGGGCCGGCGCGTTGATCACCAAGTCACGCAGCTTTTCGAAGGCCTCGGTCTGGGACTCCAGTTCGCGGTCGGCGTTGGCGGCCGAAACGATCACCCGGGTTAGTAGGTCACGCCGCTGCGCGGGTGTCTCGGGGGTGCTGTCGTCAAGCTGCTGACGCACGCTAAACGCTTGGGATAGCGCAGCTTTGGCGTTGCTTACCGCCTGGGAAAACGGCGCGGTCCGTTGTTCGCCGAACTCGTCGATCGCCACGGCGAGCTCGTTGGAACTGGTGCGCACGGCGTTGTCGACATCGACCACCATTGACCGGGACAGTTCGTCGAGGACGTCCAACGGCACCGCGGCGAGAGCCCGGGCATCGGTGGGGTCGACCCGCCGTGCCGCATCCAGTGCGTTGGTGCGCCGCCGGCTTGCGCGGTAGCGCATCACAATCCAGAAGATCGCGACGGCTACGGCGAGGACGCTCAGGACGACGAGCAGCGGTATTCCGCCGGACGGGCGTGGCGATTTGTTGAGTCCGTCCGCCGCGGCGACGGCGGCGCCGGCCCAGTCGCCGTCGCGCAGTTTGGGCTCGATCTTGTTGCGGCGCAGACTTTCGACCTGGCTGGAGGTGATCCCGTCCACGGTGGACGGCACCAGGAACGCATAGGAGCGGGCGACGGTGGCCACGGCCAGTATCGCGTCGTAGTCACCCAACTCGCTGGTTTGCATGGTGCGCTGTGCCCAGTTCGTGGCGTTCTGCCCGGAGAAATCGTCGACGTAGACCACCCAGAGCCGCACATGTCGCTCGGTGTAGAGCTGGTTGACGGCGGTTGTCACCTTCGCGCGACCCGAACTGGTGAGCGCGTCAGCGTTGTCGGTGACATAGCTCGCCAGCCGGAATGGCGGTTGTGCGCCAGAAGGCGGCGCCAACAGCAGCCCGGTGGTGAAGATCATCAAGATCACGCCAAATAGGCGGGGGATGCGCATAGCCTAATTTAGCCTGGCAAGCACACAGTCTCATCGGAGCAAGGCTTTGCATGTCCGGGCGATTCGCCGCCGGAGGCAAACAGTGTCGGCGCGAGCGCCGGCCGTGGGTCCCGGCGGCGATCTGCCTGGCAGACTGTGGGGCGGTGAGCACAAAGCAGCAGGAGCCGTATGGCGACTTCGACCGCCAAAGGCGCGTGGTCGAAGCGCCCAAGACCGCGGGTCTGCCGGGCACCGAAGGTCAACATCGCACCGACTTCGCCCGCGACCGCGCTCGAGTGTTGCACTGTGCTGCGCTGCGCAGGCTTGCCGACAAGACCCAGGTCGTCGGACCGCGCGAAGGCGATACGCCCCGCACCCGGTTGACCCACTCACTGGAAGTCGCCCAGATCGGGCGGGGCATGGCGATCGGCCTGGGCTGCGACTTGGACCTGGTCGAATTGGCGGGTCTGGCCCACGACATCGGGCACCCGCCCTACGGGCACAACGGTGAACGGGCACTGGACGAAGTCGCCACCGGATGCGGTGGCTTTGAGGGAAACGCGCAAAACTTCCGCATTCTGACCAGCCTCGAGCCGAAAGTTCTTGATGAACACGGCCTTAGCGTGGGTCTGAACCTGACCCGGGCAGCGCTGGACGCGGTCACCAAATATCCCTGGCCTCGTGGCCGCGCGCGGCGCAAGTTCGGTTTCTACGACCAAGATCTGCAACCAGCGCTTTGGGTTCGGCAGGGGGCACCGCAGCGCCGGCCGTGCCTGGAAGCCCAGGTGATGGACTGGGCCGATGATGTCGCCTATTCGGTGCACGACGTCGAGGACGGTGTCGTCTCCGAACGCATCGATCTGCGGGTGCTCGCCGACCATGACGAGGCGGCGGCGCTGGCCAAGCTGGGGGAGAGCGAATTCTCGCGGGTCAGTGCCGACGAATTGATGGAGGCTGCCGGTCGGCTGTCGGGGCTTCCCGTCGTCGCGGCGGTAGGCAAGTACGACGCGACGTTAGCGGCCTCGGTCGCGCTGAAGCAGTTGACCAGCGAGCTGGTGGGCCGGTTCGCGTCCGCCGCGATCGCGACTACCCGTGCCGCGGCCGGTCCGGGGCCACTGGTGCGCTACCAGGCGGATCTGCACGTGCCCGAGTTGGTGCGAGCCGAGGTCGCGGTGCTGAAAATACTGGCGCTGCAGTTCATCATGTCCGATCCGCGGCATCTCGAGACTCAGGCCCGGCAACGCGAACGAATCCACCGGGTGGCGCAGCTGCTGTATGCGGGGGCGCCGCGCACGCTCGATCCGATCTTTGCCGCGGCGTTCAATGCCGCCGGGGACGACGGCGCTCGGATGCGGGTCGTCGTCGATCAGATCGCCTCCTACACCGAGGGCCGCTTGGAACGTATCGACGCCGCGCAGCTGGGCGATGGGAGGGTCGGGTAAGCGGCCTGATGGCGTAGCTGTGCACGCTTTAGACTGAGCCGATGTCGGGTCCGGCGGGTACTAGAGATGCGGGTCGTCCCGGTTCGGGAGGCCGGTCCCGGATTTCTGATCGTGACATCGCCGCCATCCGCGAAGGCGCCCGCATCGAGGATGTCGTCGGCGACTACGTCCAGCTCCGACGCGCCGGCGCCGACTCACTCAAGGGTCTGTGCCCGTTTCACAATGAAAAGTCGCCGTCGTTTCATGTGCGGCCCAATCACGGCCACTTCCATTGCTTCGGCTGCGGCGAGGGCGGCGACGTGTACGCGTTCGTGCAGAAGATCGAACACGTCAGCTTCGTCGAGGCGGTGGAACTGCTCGCCGACCGGATCGGTCACACGATCAGCTACACCGGCGCGGCCACCAGTGTGCAGCGTGATCGCGGCAGCCGCAGCAGGCTGATTGCCGCCAATGCGGCGGCCGCGGCGTTTTACGCCGAGGCCCTCGAGTCCCCCGAGGCGGCACTGGCCCGCAAGTACCTGACCGAGCGCAGTTTTGACGCTGCGGCCGCCCGCCACTTCGGCTGCGGCTTTGCGCCGTCGGGGTGGGACTCTTTGACAAAGCATTTGCAGCGCAAGGGCTTTGAGTTCAAGGAACTGGAGGCGGCCGGGTTGTCCCGGCAGGGGCGACGTGGCCCGATCGACCGGTTTCACCGGCGCCTGTTGTGGCCCATCCGCTCCTCGGCCGGTGAGGTGATCGGGTTCGGGGCGCGGAGGTTGTTCGATGACGACCCGATGGACGCCAAGTACGTCAACACCCCCGAGACGCTGTTGTACAAGAAGTCCTCGGTGCTGTTCGGCATCGACCTGGCCAAGCGCGATATCGCCAGGGGGCATCAGGCCGTGGTGGTCGAGGGCTACACCGACGTGATGGCCATGCATCTGGCCGGTGTCACCACGGCTGTGGCATCCTGCGGCACCGCGTTCGGCGACGAGCACTTGGCGATGCTGCGCCGGCTGATGATGGACGACAGCTTCTTTCGGGGCGAGCTGATCTATGTCTTCGACGGTGACGAAGCGGGCCGTGCCGCCGCGCTCAAGGCCTTCGACGGTGAACAGAATTTGGCCGGTCAGTCCTTTGTCGCGGTCGCCCCGGACGGGATGGACCCTTGTGACCTGCGGTTGGCCTCGGGCGACACCGCCCTGCGTGACTTAGTGGCCCGACGGACCCCGTTGTTCGAGTTCGCGATCCGCACCGCCCTCGCCGAGTCGGACCTGGAGAGCGCCGAGGGCCGGGTGGGCGCGTTACGCCGCTGCGTACCGATGGTGGGTCAGATCAAAGACCCCACGCTGCGCGACGAGTACGCCCGGCAGTTGGCCGGTTGGGTCGGTTGGGACGATGTGGCTCAAGTCATCGACCGGGTGCGTGGCGAAGCGAAGAACGCCACCAGACCGAACCGGGGTGGTGCCGCGACCAAGACACCTCGTCGCGCCGCTCACGAGTCCACTGACACGGGCTCTGCCGAGCCGGCCGCCGCTCGCCCCGACCCGCGTGATCCGACGCTGTGGCCGCAGCGTGAGGCACTCAAATCGGCGCTGCAGTACCCGGCGCTGGCCGGGCCGGTCTTCGACACCCTGACCGTCGAGAGTTTCACCCACCCCGGGTACGCCGCGGTGCGAGCAGCCATTGACGCGGCGGGCGGCACGGCGACCGGGGTTACCGGGGCGCAGTGGATGGACATGGTGCGCCAACAGACCACTTCACCGTTGACCTCAGGGCTGATCAGTGAATTGACGGTAGAGACGATCCAGGTTGATGAGGAGAAACTGCCCCGCTACATCGGTGGTGTCCTGGCCCGGCTGCAGGAGGTCTGGATGGGCCGGCAGATCGCCGAGGTGAAATCCAAGCTCCAGCGGATGTCACCGATTGAACAAGGCGACGAGTATCACGCGCTGTTTGGCGACCTGGTCGCCATGGAGGCCTATCGACGCAGCCTGTTGGAACAGGCCAGCGGCGATGACCTCACCGCGTGAGACGGGGCGTCAGGTCAGGGTGCGGCCTTGGGTTGGCGTTCAACGACGACCGTCTGCGCGTCGATCTCGGTCAACGTGACGAACCCGGAATCGGGGGAGACGCGGTTGGCGATCTTGCGGCGTCCGGCGTCGATCACCGTTTTGGCGGCGGGGCTGCCGGTAAGCGCGCGATAGGTGCCGGCGATCTGCTCGTAACGGCGGCGCCCGGCCTTCGCGCCCAACACGTAACCCAGTCCCAGCAGGGCGACATACCCGATCAATGCGGTCCCTCCGACTAACGGTGCGGTTGCTTCTATCCTGCCTCACGGGCACGGTGGTGCGCTCGCCCGATCCCTCCAGTCGGGTGCGCGGCACCGAAAAAACGACGATCGGGTGGGTACTGGTCCCTCTGATAGTTGGGCGCAGGTCTACCAGTACGCTAGAGTCGTCCCGCGATCTGCACCACCGTTCGCATGGACCGGTTAGTCCCCTGTAGCTCAATTGGCAGAGCATTCGGCTGTTAACCGAAGGGTTGGAGGTTCGAGTCCTCCCGGGGGAGCCGCGCAACATCTTCGGCGAGGGCGACGTAATGGGCCGCATCCTCGTCAACCCCATCGCTGTCGATATCAGCGAGCGTCCCAGTCACAGCCCGTAGGTTGGTAGTGCGTCGGCCTGACTCACGACGGCGCCGAATACCGGGCGGCGGTGGCGTTGGCGCCCCGCCTGTTTCGCCCGTCTCAATCCACTCGCGCGGGAATCCCGTATAGACCGCCCACTTGGGTAGGCAGTCTGGGTTTACAGGACCGCGCCCGTTGATCCAGGTGCTGATGGTGTTGCGATTAACCCCGAGGTGGTCGGCAATTTCTTGAACACCGGTCTCCGACTCTCGGAGGCTCTTCCGGAGGCGGTCGGCTAAGTCCCACTCAGGTACCCACATGCGCTCTGGCCTTGTACTCATGGACCAAAGGATATGCACAGAGCAACGCATTGTGCAATACATAGTGCATTTACCTAGCTCTCGTAACCTCCACGACATGATCTCGACACGCCACGGTGGTCTTGTGCTGCGCAATGCACTGTGCAATGGTGTGTCACGTGGCATTGCACAATAGAAGCCCGAAATCACCGCCCCCCGCTAACTTCATTGGATCGGCGGAAGTCGCACGCCTCCTTGAGATCAACCAAGTGACGGTCGCTAGGTGGGTCACGTCCGGTGAACTCAAGCCGGTGCACAAACTGCCTGGGAAGAATGGCGCATACCTGTTCTCCCGCGCCGACATCGAGAAACTCGCGACTGAGCGCGCCGAGGCCAGCGCATGACCACCCCGCGCCGCAGTCCCAGCGAGCCAACTGACCTACCCGGTGGTATCACCCCCGGCTACGCCGAGGCCATCGCCGCCGTGAGTAAGTCTCAAGACGAACTCTCTCGATGCCGGGCGAACGCTCCGAGCGGCACCGGCGGCATGACCGGGACAGGTCACGGTGACGCCCAGCGCCATGGGGTCACCACCGCCTACTGGGACGGTTACCAGCTGACTGTCAAGTCATGGGCGGTCAACATCCGTGCGGCCTTCGCCGTCGACCCCGAAGGTGGTGCGCGATGACCGCCGAACCCACCCACGCCAGCACCCCGTTCGACGCGATCCGCCACACAACGCCCGAGGGCCGCGAATGGTGGTCGGCCCGAGACCTGATGCCACTGCTCGGCTACGACCAATGGCGGCGCTTCGCCGACGCGATCGGGCGAGCCCGAATCTCGGGCCACAACGCCGGTCATGACATGGCCAGGCATGTTGCCACCGCCGGCAAAATGGTCCCGATCGGCTCCGGCGCCCAGCGTGAGGCCGAAGACTTCCACCTGTCCCGGCTAGCTTGCTACCTCGTCGCAATGAACGGCGATCCTCGCAAGCTAGAGGTCGCCGCTGCGCAGACCTACTTCGCCGTCCGGACGCGCGAGGCCGAGACCCGCCAAGCCGCAGCACCCGCCATTCCTCAGACCTACGCCGAAGCCCTGCGCGCCGCCGCCAACCAAGCGGAGCGCGCCGAGGCCGCCGAGCGGGCGCGCGAGGAAGCTGAAGTCCACGCACGTGCGCTCGCCCTACCCGCCGCCGCCTGGAATGAGCTGGCCGACGCTACCGGCGACTACTCGGTAGCCGACGCCGCGAAGGTGCTCAACCGTGACCCCGCCATCTCCACCGGCGAGCGCAAGCTGTACCGCTTCATGGCCGGCCTTGGCTGGGTATTCCGCCGCGACGGCCGCTGGAAGGCGTACCAGACGCAGGTCAACAATGGCCGCCTAGCCGAGAAGGTAGGCAAGCCATTCTGGCACGAGGGCCGCGGCGAGATGGTCAATGCCGAACCTACGGTGCGGATTACCCCGAAGGGGATCGGCGAACTCCATCGCCGGCTGGGCGGACATACTGGCGGCCCTCCGCTGGCATTGGTGGCAACGACATGAGCCCCCCCGGGCCAGCCCCCGCCCCCTCCGGTGTTTCCACAACAGGCCGTGATGCCCTCGCCGGAAGCCAACTAGAGCGGGTGTCCAACGCTGCTCGTAAGGCGTTGATTGATCGCGGTGACGGCATGGTGTCGGCGCAGAAGGTGCACCGGTTGGTGCGGCGGTTCGATAAGGCGTTGCGGCGTACGCATCTTTCGTTCGATGCGTTTCTTGATCTTGAGCCGCAGCGGCGTCGGGCGGCGATGAACGACCCGGACTTGCTGCGAGTAATCGCGTACTGCGATCCGGTTGGCGAAGACGCGGTGAATCGCGTTCTGCGGCAGCGGGGTTACTGAATTGAGAGCCGCAGGTGGTCGACCGCCGCGCGGTTGACGAGCAGCGCACGAGGCTGCTGCAGCAGCGTTTTTCCGGCTGCACACTTCCGGCGTTGACGATTGGCGGGTTTAGTGTGTGTCATCACGCGCGGATTCGCATGGCCGCCAGGCTTATTGAGCCTGAGTGGGTGTTGGAGGCATTGAAGATGCCGAGTCGGCCGAGTGGGTCGGATGACAAGCGAAAGTTTGTGGGAGACATGGCAATGTGCGTGGTTGATATCAGGACGAAGCAGATCATCACCGTGGGCTATGGGCGGATTAACGAACTAGGGGCGCTGTCATGACCGCCTTCGCGCGTCTCGCCGCCCACCTGCCCTACATTCTCGGGGCCGCCGCAGCCACCACGCTCGGGGTTTCCTGCGCACTGGCCTGCGTCGGCCACTGGGCGCCGGCCGCTGGCCTGATTATCGACACGATCGCGCTCGGCTGGGCCGCCTACCGGGTGGACCGCCACGTGTGGCGTGACAGCGACTGCTACCACCCGGCGTCGGTGGCGCTGGCGGTGATTCGTGAACAGGGGTGGGTCCACCGGCGGGGCTGCGAATGCGAAGAGGTGAACCGATGATCGAAATCAAGTCGAGGACAGGCCACGTGCTGTACACCGCGGCCCATGCGCGGGATTTACGGCAAGCAGTAGAGGAGGCAGTCAAAGCCGGCGCGAACCTGACCCGCGCGTACCTGACCCGCGCGTACCTGGCCGACGCGTACTTGGTCGACGCGGACCTGACCGACGCGGACCTGACCCGCGCGAACCTGGCCCGCGCGAACCTGACCCGCGCGAACCTGAACCGCGCGGACCTGACCGGCGCGGACCTGACCGACGCGTACCTGACCCGCGCGAACCTGGCCCGCGCGAACCTGACCCGCGCGAACCTGAACCGCGCGGACCTGACCGGCGCGGACCTGACCGACGCGTACCTGACCGACGCGGACCTGACCCGCGTGTACCTGACCCGCGCGTACCTGACCCGCGCGTACCTGGCCGACGCGTACTTGGCCGGCGCGGACCTGGCCGGCGCGGACCTGACCGACGCGTACCTGGCCGGCGCGAAACAAATAGACCTTGTGATCGCTCGGCTGGCAGTACTACCCGATGAGGGTGATGTCATCGGGTGGAAGAGGGCGGCTGGCGGAAAGATCGTCAAGCTGCGTATCCCTGGTGATGCTAGGCGGTCTAACGCGACTGGGCGTAAATGCCGAGCAGAGACTGCCGAGGTGCTAGCGATATTCGATGCTGACGGACAGCCTTGCCAATCGGCAATAAGCACACGGGATTACAACTTTAAGTATTGGGTCGGCGAAACGGTTCGCCCCACTAAACCCTTCGACGAAAACCGTTGGAACGAATGCGCATCCGGCATCCACTTCTACATCACACGAGCCGAAGCGGAGGCCCACCTATGAGTATCGCTGCCCGTCTGGTTTTGCTGCTGTGTGCGTTCGGGTTCGCGATTGACGCGGTGTCGGCGTTCGTCTCCGGCAATGAATCGGACGCCTACATCGACATCGGGGTGGGCGTGTTGGCCGTGGTCTGGGTGGCGTTGATCGGGCATCTGGAACTCCTGCGAGACCGGCGGATAAGGGATGAACGTTCGCGCACCTGGGCGCGGCGGGACAAGGAGACGGGCCTGTGATCACCCCAATCGTCACCGTCTATACCCGCAATCACCCCAAGTGCATGGCGTGCGAGGCGACGAAACGCCGCCTGAGCCGGCGCGGGATTGCGTTCAGCGAGGTCGACATCGATGATGACCCGAACATCGGCGAGGCGATCGCCTACCTGGGTCTGACCTCATTGCCGGTGGTGCTGGCCGAGACCAGCACCGGTGAGCGATATTGGTCCGGGTTCCGGCCCGACAAGATCGACGCGCTGGCGGTGGTCGCGTGAGCTTCTGGTGTGAACAACTATTCGACTGTCTTGCCAGGTTCAACTGGTTGAATTGCGACCCCGAGTTCTGGGTTGATCAGGTCCACGACTACGTCGGTGGTGAAGCATGAGCGACCTCGACCATCTCACCGCGCTCGTCGAAGACATCCGAAACCTGCTGTCTACCTTGGTTTTCGCCGCGCCGGGCATCACCACAAACCCGCCTGCTGCAGCCGCGGAAAGCCCCGCGCCGGACTCTGCTGCGTTCTCCGGCGCGGGGCACCTCGGGCTCACGCATAAAGACGTCCTCACAGCCTCGATGGCGGCGCGGCTGTGGTCAACGCAGAGTGGCGACAAAAACTTCTGGCTAGATCTCGCAGACCGCTTCCGTGCCGTCGCCAAATCAATGGAAATAAGCGACCTCGGCCGTGTCCCGCAGCCGAGGCCAACGACAACCAAGGAGAAAGGTCCGCAATGGCAGAAACCAGTGTAACCGAGAAGCCTTCCAGGCAACTGATTGTCGTGGACGTGGAGACCACCGGACTGAGCCCAGGTGTGCATTTGCCGATCGAGGTGGCGGCCGTCAACGTCGACACCGGCGAGTACCTGTATTTCGTCCCGAAAGTGCCGGAGGGCACGTTTGATAACGCAGACGATGAAGCGCTCGCGATCAACCGCTACTACGAACGCGGGCTTTACAAACGGCGTCAACACGCATGGCCGCCAACGCATGCGGACTACTGCACTCTATGGGACATGCTATCCGGCAACACTTTTGCCGGATGTAACCCGGCGTTCGACTCCCAGATGGTCACAGCAGGCTTTTCCGCAGTTAAAGGCGCTCTGTGCAGTTCATTGTCCATTCCCCGCCCGTGGCATCACCGCCTAGCCGACCTCGCCGCCTACGCCGGACCGGCACTACACCTGGCGCCCAATGAGCTTGTTGGCCTGGCCGATATCTGCGCCCAGCTCGGCGTCACCAACCACGCGGAACACACCGCACTCGGCGACGCGCAGGCCACCGCCGAATGCTTCCGCATCCTGACCCAGCATTACGCCGACACGATGGAGACGGTGAAATGATCCGCCCCACCTTACTTGCCACCCTCAGCGTGCTCGCCGCCGCCACCCTCACCATCAGCCGAGCCCACGCCAACCCGGCCACCGACTACACGACACAAGCCGCCGCCATCTGCCAAACCCTCGACCACAGCCCCACATTCGGCGGACTCATCAAGACCATCGACAACACCGCCACCACAACCGGACTCGACCTCTACACGGTCGGCGGCATCGTCGCCAACGCCGTCATCGACCAATGCCCCTGGCACATACCACTACTTGAACGATTCGTAGACACCATCGAACCGCGCGCCACCACAACCACCGGGAGGCTGGTGTGAGCGAGAGCATCGCGGCCGACGTGCTACAAGCGCTGTCGCTGGCCCGAGAGTTCCTGGGCAGGCAACCTGAGTTACCCAAGGGCACGGCATTCGAATGGATCTGCAACTGGCCGTGCCTGTGCATCGTCGCGGCGATCACCACCACTAGCCCAACGTCGCGCATTCGCGATGGGGCACTGGATGCCACGAGGCTAGCTCTGCCGCGGCGCTTCGGTCGCATCGAGGACTACAACGATCAGGCGACGATCAGCGAGGCGCGGGAGCTGCTACAGCGGGCCAAGGATCACGTGCGGGCGGTGATGGTCGCATGAGCACCACTACGGCCGCCGCGCTCTATCTTGCCCACTGTCCCGAATGTCTGTGTAGCCGTTGGCTGTCCAGTCATGAGGCGGTTGAACTCTGGATGAGATACCACCCGCACGAGGGGGAATCGTGAGGCGCCGCCGCTACTGCCCAGTCTGCTGGCGACCCGTCCAGCCTAGTGCCGGTGACAACATCGAGGGCCATTGGGACTCGGTTGGCCGCGAGGTCTGCCCGATGAGTGGCGAGCCATTCGCGGCCGCTCACGTCGGGCGCGGGCCCCAGCGGCTGGTTCAGTGGGGTGCAGCGTGAGTGCCTACGAGCACGAGCTAACCGAGTGGCAGTACGCGCGATCGGCCATGACCGAGTGGGAGTGGGCGCCGTTTGACGATCCCGAGACCCACGCCGACACGATGTCGGCCGACGGGACGCGGCTATGAGCGACGAAATACCAGACGGTATATACGATTTCGCCTATCGGCCAGCGCCGGAGCGGCTTTCTCCAAATGGGGCGAAGAAGCTACTGCAGCCCGCCGGCCCAGCACGGTTCGACTACGAGCGAAGCCACCCAAGAAGGCCGGAGCCGAAGTTCGACATGGGTAAGCTGGTGCACCGGATCGTGCTCGGCGCCGGGGAGGAGATAGCCCCCATCGTCGGCCCCGACCCGAAGACGGGCGAGTTTATCCGGTATGCGAACTACAACACCAAGGCTGCGCAAGCCATCCGCGACAAGGCCTACGCGGATGACATGATCCCAGCGCTGCAACACCAGATCGACACCGCGACCGAGATGGCGCGCGTTGTGTACGAGCACCCAGAGGCGGGCCTGCTATTTAGTGAAGGCGACGCCGAGCGCTGGCTGTACGGCACGGACCCTCTTACCGGTCAGCCAATTCGGTCACGACCAGACTGCATGACAGAGCGGGATCGGTTATGGATTATCGACTTCAAGACCACTGGAGAGAAGGCGGATCGGGCGACGTTCAGCCGCAAGGCTTATGACTTTGGCTATTACTTGCAGTTCGCCTTCTCGGTCGCGGCCGCACGGTCGCTGGGGCGCGATGACCCCGTGGTGGTGTTCGTCGTACAGGAGCTGGCCCCACCGTATCTGGTCAATCTCCTTGAGCTCGACGCTGACTACTACCGGGGCGCCCGCGACGACATGACGCGCGCTATCGGGATATTCCGCCAGTGCACCAAGGCCGGAGTGTGGCCTGGTTATCCACTAGGGATACAGCCATGCTCGCCCCCGCCGTATGCATTCCGAACCAACAGCTACGCCGATCTCGACTGAAAGGACTCAAATGACCACCATGAAAGACGATTACAGGCCCGTCGCGCAAAACCGCACCGTCGCGAAAGCCGGCAACGATCTACGCTCGGAAATTCAGCAGATGGAAAAGCATTTCCAGCGTGCCATGCCGCAGGGCTTCGAGGCCGTCCAACTCATCCGCGACGTGTTCACCTGCCTGCGAATCAACCCGAAACTGGCCGAGTGTGAACACCAATCGGTACTCGGGTCTGTGATGACCTGCGCGCAGCTCGGCCTACGCCCCGGCGTTGGAGTCCTTGGGCAGGCATATCTAGTGCCATTCTGGGACAGCCGCGCAGGCTGTCGCAAGGCCCAGCTCATCATCGGGTATCAGGGCTATGTCGAGCTGGCCTACCGCACCGACAAGATTGCATCGCTGCACGCCCGAACGGTCTACACCAACGACCACATCGAGATCGAGTACGGCGCTCACGAAGACCGATTTATTCATCGGCCCTATCTCGATGGTCCGCGGGGTGAATATCGGCTGTTCTACGCGGTCGGCCGCACAACTAACGGCGGATACTCGATGACTGACCCAATGACGCTGGCGGACATGGAGACCCACCGCGACCGGTACGCCACTGCGCGGAACAAGCAGCACGAGGTGGTCGGGCCATGGCTGGACCAGTTCGAGGGGATGGCGCACAAGACGACAATCCGCCAACTGATGAAGTTGCTACCGAAGTCCACCGAGATCCAGCGCGCTATGACCCATGACGGCGGTGTGCGCGTTGACGTCAGCCCTGGCGTGATCGACGACGAGCCCGACTATATCGACGGCGAGGTTGCCGACGAGCCAACCTCGGGGTCCGCCGCGCCGCCGAGCGATCAGGCCGAGGTGAAGATGGCTACCCGTCAGCAGATCACCAAACTCAAAAACATTCGCCAGGCCGAGAAATACGACGACGACTCCGATTGGTTCGACTACATCCGCACGATGACCAGTGCGGACATTAAGGCCGAGAAGGACCTTTCGGAGGACCAGGCACAGGTGATTATCGACGCGTTTAACCAGGAATCGGCCCAGGCGCAGGACGCGCAGCAATGAGCCCGGCCGGCCCGCGTCAAAGCGGAGAATCTGTCATCCGCCAAGGCGGGGCCATGACCCTTGACCTCGGCGAGTCCTGACCTGCGCGGGCCGGCCGCCCAACCCAAAACCACTAAACAGTCCAACCGAATAGGAGTATTCGAATGACAATCATCAGCGACAAGCCAGAAGGGCTACCCAGCTCCAACGCCCTCGACGACATTCCCGACGACATCCTCGGGCCGGCGCCGGCCACCATTCGAATGTCCGGCAAAGACATGCTGGTGATGGACAAGCCTCCCGAGATCGGCGAGTGCGTCAAGATGGAAATAACCATGCGATGCAAGGACGATGGGCGCACACTGCTGGCCGACGGTGGGATCGCCCACTATCGCGTGATGAGCTTCGTTGCCGCCAAGGTCACCGCGGAGCCCTATATGCCCGCACCCGAGTCTGACCCGCCACCGGACGACGACGACCCCGCGATGATCGACCGCGATGGCAACATACCGGACGACGAGACGGGCGAGATCGAGCCGGACGTTGACGCGCTCAACGAGTTCGATCCGGAGTTCAGCCACAACGGGACGCCGGACTAAAAGATGGGCTCGGCTCGTTCCCCGGGTTGGCATTACGCCGAGGCCGAGCGGTTACTCGCCCAGGTTGGCGAGATGGACCCCGGATTGCGCGTGACGCAAACGTTCATCGCCCGCGCCCAGGCGCACGCCACGCTCGCGCAGCACCGCGGCGCCGACTCCGACAGCCAACGAATTCTCGACGAGAACTCCGAACTTCACACGCGGCTACAGGAACTCACCACCGAGTGTGAGCAGCTTCGTGAGCGTGTCGAGGAACTGCAGTGGGACCGGAAGGATGAGCGTCCGAAAGTTGGCGGGGGCCATGGCTGACCACACCGCAATCTCGTGGGCCGACGTCACATGGAACCCGGTATCCGGATGCACCCGCATCAGTCCCGGATGCGACCACTGCTACATCGAACGCACCCCGCCGCTCCGCATGGCGCACAGGCGGTTTGACGGTGACGGCGTAGGATCGACTACCGGGGTCCAGCTACACCCCGAACGCCTAGAGATACCGCTGCACTGGCGAAAACCCCGCAAGGTGTTCGTGTGCTCGCTGGCCGACTTGTTCCACGACGAGGTACCCGACGAGTACATCGCGCACGTGTTCGCCACCATGCAGAGTTGCGCCGCGCATACCTTCCAGGTGTTGACCAAGCGGGCCGCCCGCATGCACTCGCTACTCAATAGCGACAGATTCTGGGAAGCGGTAACCGATTTCGGGTCAATACTGATGGGCAAGCGTCCTTCGCGAGCCCAGTGGTGGCCTGATCACGGCCTGCAACACCACTACCTGCCGAACGTGTGGGGGATGGTCACCGCCGAGAATCAAGGCTGGGCAGGGAAGCGTATTCCATTGCTGCTAGATACCCCGTTCGTGGTGCGAGGCGTCTCGCTTGAGCCGCTACTGGGTCCGATCGACTTATTCGGCGGCTTCGAAAATCCCGGCCCGGCCATCGTGCGTACCGGCGTTCGAACGCAGGTAGATGGCCCCTGGGGTCCAGCCGAGTATGACTACGGCGACCAAATCGGCGTTGACTGGGTGGTTACCGGCGGTGAGTCCGGCCCCGGAGCCCGGCCCGCACACCCCGACTGGTTCCGCTCGATCCGCGACCAATGCCAGGCGGCGGGTGTGGCGTTTCACTTCAAACAATGGGGCGAGTGGAGCCCGTACCCGCCTGTTGGTGCTGAACAGAGCCCACAGACATATGTGAGCGCCAAAATCCACGGCGGTGGTTGCTTATGCGAGCAAGCGCCCATGTGGCGCGTTGGCAAGAAAGCCGGCCGCCTACTCGACGGGCGGGAACACAACGACTACCCAGAGGTAATCGACCATGCTTAACCCCGACCGAGACATCGAAATCGCCAAAACCCACCTAGAGGCGAGCGGATACGTCGTGCTCCGCGAAAAGTCCTACCGCCAAGCACAGGAACGGCAACGAGTCGCCGAAGCGCTGCGCCGCAACGCCGAGGAACATCGCAGGACTACTCAGATATGGGCACAGATCACCCTGCATAACGAGATCAGGGAGCTGCAGGCAAGGTGCACCGCACTGTATGGGGCGGCACGGGCCCACGGCGCGACCGCGGAAGAACTGGCGGCGATCGAATGGCCGACGACAGGGATCGTCTGCCCTATGTGCAATAAGGAACACCGTGAGCTGATCGAGCGAATTGGAAGGGCTGAACTATGACTGATGACCTCATCGCCCGCGCCGAGTACGCGATCGAGCATGGAAACGGCGATGCTCTTCACCGCCAACTTGTCGCCGAGCTGAAAGCCACACGACTATTCCGCCGGAAAATAACCGAAGCACTCGGATTAGTCGAAATCGCGGATGGCGACCTACTCGACAGCCTCCGCCACTTCGCTGACACGGCGCGTGATCATGTCAATTGCCCCGTCTGGTGTGACGACTGTGAACATTTCGAGCAACCCGACAGTTGCGGGCGCTGTGCTGGTAGCGGATGTGGACCCGGTACAGCTAGCGGCGCCTATGATCCGTGCAGCGATTGCGATGGAGATGGGCGTGATCACACTCCGCACCGTCCCGAAGGATGTGGTCGCCGCACCGTGATCGTGGAACTTCCACGACGAACGCTAATTCCAAACGATTGGAATGACGGTTGCATGGGAGCTTGGCGTGCCCGTGACGGACTAGATCCAGTATCCGCCTGGACCGGTGGTCAAGTGGCAACTCCCGCAGGTGAATTCATGTCATCCGCCGACGCCCGCGCACTCGCTGCCGCGCTTCTCGCCGCCGCCGCAGCAGCAGAGGCGGCCGACAATGGATGATCAATCCGACGAGACATACGGCCTCGTAATGCCCTACTGCGCCGGATACGCAGGTCGGTGACACCACCGTGAGCAGTACGGACCTGAGGCTGATCATGTCGTCGCATACCAAGATATTGGAGGTCTGCAACGACCCCGACTTGGATAGTGACTCCAAACTCTTTGCAGTGCTGATGCTCACGCTGATCTATCAGCGAAAAGTTGCTGGCCGCCGAAGTATCAAGAATCGATCCACATTACATGCCGTCGCTCAGATGTGCGGACACAAGAACCCGCACTGGTGGATTAGACGAGTTATCCAAAAGGACATCCCAAGATACGAACCACCACCCGTGGCGGAAACTGGCTGCCTTGCCCCAATGATTCAACGTGAAGGCCCCTGCGGAAAGCGTGCGATCAAATCCGGCTGGGACCGCGACCCGCTCACCGGAGTTGCGATCCGCTACGCCTTCTGCTCGCGTCACCTTAACCACGCCGACGACTGCCGTATCCAACAGAACATTCGCCAGTGGATCGAAAATGATCAGCCATCACCACCCCCCAACAAAGGCGGTGTTTTGCGCAAATACTTCAATTCAGACTGGAATTCACTCTATAAGTGGGCAGCCCCCTACGAGACACCACTGGACGGCGCTGAACCTCCGACACTCCCGAAGCTGGCCCTGACGCTCATTCAGGGCGGTACATCGTGACCCCGCGCCGCATCCAACTCCGCCGCACCAAAGGCTGGCGCCTACACGACATCTCACCAGACGCGATCGTCGTCACGCGGTCGAGCAAGTGGGGAAACCCGTTCGCTATAGGCAAGACTCTGCTTGTCGAGCGCTACTACCCGACATTCGCACGCGTGGATATCACACCCCGAGACCGCCGTGAGGCCGTCGCCTGGTTTTCGCTAGTGCTCGGACCCGACTGGGGATTGCCAGTGCCAATGAGATCTGCCGACGTGCGCCGCGAACTCGCCGGCCATGACCTTGCCTGCTGGTGCCCACTCGGCCAGCCGTGTCATGCCGATGTGCTGCTCGAAATCGCCAACCAGGTCGGTGGTGCACCGTGACCGCGCCCTACTACCAAGACGACCAGGTCACGCTCTACCTAGGCGACAGCTTGGAGATCACGGAATGGCTGACAGCCGATGTGCTGGTGACCGACCCGCCATACGGGATCGCCTATAAATCAGGGCGGGACCGGCCAAGTGGCCTGGCAGCCAGCATCGCTGGCGATGAGGACACCTCACTACGTGATGGCGTGTTGATTGCCTGGAACCCAAGGCCCGCGTTAGTTTTTGGGACTTGGCGGATTAATCGACCGGCCGCCACTCGTGCCAGGCTGATCTGGGACACCAAAGGCGCCCTGGGTATGGGCGACTTGTCAATTCCCTGGAAGCCGTCCGATCAGGAAATCTATGTCATTGGGTCCGGTTTTCGCGGGCATCGCGGATCAAATGTCATATCCTGCGCGCCACTGCATTCCACGTCGACACCTAACCGAACGAACGCCCGCCAGCATCCACACCAGAAGCCAGTATCCCTTCTGGAGAGGCTGATAGACAAGTGCCCACCCGGAGTCATTGCCGACCCCTTCGCAGGCTCCGGCTCGACGCTTATTGCCGCACGCAACCTCGGCCGCAAAGCCATCGGCGTCGAAATCGAAGAACGCTACTGCGAGATCGTCGCTAAACGCCTCGACCAGTTGGCTTTCGACTTCGGGGACCACCAGTGATCGCCCCCGACCGCGACGAGCAAGCCCGCCGATACCGGGCCAGCCTGTGTATCGACTGCGGCGAACAACGCTACAGCCCGGGACGGCCACGCTGCGAAGAATGCCACCGAAAGCATGTGCGGCCCTTAGATCCTTGGGCTGCCGGCGGCATGGAAGGGGAGTGAGTGTGGCTAAGCGGCGATTGCCGGCCGGTTTCAACGTCCCGCTGGGATTCTATGACGGGCCGGAGGTTCGTTCTATACCGCGGCGGATTCGCGCGGCCGCCGTGGGCGTATGGGCGCTCTGCGGCGCCTACTCAGCAAACAAACTCCAAGATGGTTACGTCGGTCCCGAGGCACTAAAAGAACTCGGCTGCACACCGGCAATCACCTCCGCGCTCAAGTTAACACTAGGGCCGGATGGTCAGCCGGACCCACTCTGGACAGACGCTCGCGACGGCGGAATCCAGTTTACGAAGTGGGTTAAGTACCAACGTTCACGCGACGAAGTTAAGGCATACCGCGAACAGGAGGCAGAGCGTAAGAGAAGTGAGAGGCAGGCGCAACGTAATAGCGGCGACAATGGTTCTACCTGCGGCGATTCCAAAATGTCCGCGCGGACAACGGGCGGACATCCTACGGACGTCCGCGCCCCGTCTGCCACCCCTAATACTAAGACTAATACTGATAAAGAACTTGGTTACGTTCCTGAGTCATCCACACAAAGCACCGCGTGCGATTCGATCGCTGCCACGCCAGCAGCCGATCTCGTCCGTCGGACCATCCCCACCGAGATCAACTCGGCGATCCAAACCCAGTTACGGCTCAACGCCAGCCAACTCCTGAAATCCGGCACGCCCGCCGAGGTAGTCGAGGAAGCGCTGCGCGACTGGGCCACGAAAACCGGCATAGGCCCCGGCATCCTGGCATCCCTGGCGGCCGATGTCATCAAGCGCCGAAGCGGCAATGCTCGTGCGGCACCGAGCGGCGACCTGACCGCCGGCGAAGCCAAAGTAGCCGGATGGGCGTCACTCGGAAAACCGAACCACAACCGCCAGGAGGCCATCGAATGAGCACCGACTACCGGCAAACCGCAGCCCGGGCACTGGCCAAGTGCGCCGCCTACGACCCATGGTTCCCACAGCCAAACCGGGCCACCGTCGAAGCATGGGCTGAACAGATCGCCGAATACCGGCTAGCAGACACCGACGTCCTGGAAGGCGTCAAGATTGCCTACCGCGACAACGGATCTGGATTCAGGCCACTCCCCAAGGACATCATTCAGGCAGCTCGACAATGCCGCCGTGAGCGGTGCGAGCGC